>NZ_JBUYWC010000015.1:0-174772 GCF_055230935.1 Rhodococcus ruitaii
GCCGCCAGCGTTCGTCCTGAGCCAGGATCAAACTCTCCGTAAAAGACTCATAATCAACACCCCGAAGGGCTGATCAGTCAAAGACATCGAGCCAAATCACTAGCATACAAACTCAAACTAGCAAAAACACTGACCACCACAGACGGAAGAATGTGATGACCAGCAACAACCATCGAAAAACATCGACGGTCGCACCAAAAAACAATTTTGGCACTGACATTCATCGGCACACTGTTGAGTTCTCAAAGAACACGCACACATCATCACTCACCGGACACATCCGGATCGTTCCGAGGCAACTGTTCCAGCCTAGTTCGTCGCACACACGAACGCAAATCCGTGTACTCGTTCCGAACCAGGGGCGGTGCGAAACCTTACCAGAAGGTGTCGTACCCGTGACATTCAGGCGCCTGCGTCCAACCTCGTTGTCCCTGACCGTGTGGTCGGGGTCGGTGTCCGTGTCGCTCTGACCTGGAATAAGTTACGCGAGGAGGAACCGGAACACCAAATCGCCAGGTCAACGAGGCATTCATCCGGAAGCTCGACCGTCACTGGCGTCGAATCGGCTGCGTGGAGGATCGCAAGTCGGAGAGGAACTTCATCGCTGTACGACGCCGTGTTCCTGCGTCGACTCACGGATCACTACCTCTCTCGAGTAACGTTCTCGATTGAGCCGATCGAGGAAGGGTGCCGTGACGTCGACGGGGAACATGGTCGGGTTGTTCGCCGGAATCGGCGGCCTCGAACTGGGGCTGGCGGAACACGGGTGGAACACCCAGCTTCTGTGCGAGGTGGATCCCGGAGCGCAAGCCGTCCTCGGCACTCGGTTTCCGGACATTCCTCTGCACCCCGACGTGACGCGCCTCCGCTCTCTCCCCCAGAACACAGAGCTGGTTGCGGCCGGCTTCCCCTGCCAGGACCTGTCCCAGGCCGGGCGGACAGCGGGTATCACCGGATCGAAGTCGAGCCTCGTCGACGAGGTCTTCCGGCTCGTGAAGAGGAAGAACGGTCCCCGCTGGCTGGTCATCGAGAATGTGCCCTTCATGCTGCAACTCGGGCGGGGCGCTGCGATGCGACACATCACAGACGTGCTGGGCGACCTCGGATACGCGTGGGCTTATCGCGTCGTCGATGCTCGCGCCTTCGGTCTGCCGCAGCGCCGACAGCGCGTCCTGATGGTCGCCTCCCGCACCGACGACCCACGAACCGTGTTGTTCGGCGAGGACGCCGGCATGCCCATCGAAGGTAAGCCCGACCTCTATCCGTGCGGTTTCTACTGGACCGAGGGCGTTCGTGGCCTGGGGTGGGCAGTCAACGCAGTCCCCACTCTGAAGGGCGGTTCGACGCTGGGCATCGCGAGCCCACCGGCGGTGCGGCTGCCATCGGGGGAGATCGTCACCCCAGGACTGATCGACGCCGAACGTCTCCAGGGCTTCGACCCCGACTGGACAGCGCCTGCCGTCGAGGCCGCCGGCGTCCGGCCCGGACATCGGTGGCGGCTCGTCGGCAATGCGGTGAGCGTGCGAATGGCGTCGTGGGTGGGTCACCGGCTCGGACATCAGATCGAGTACTCCGCCGATCACGAGACACCCATAGCATCGGGTGCTCCTTGGCCGAGCGCGGCCTGGGGTGTGCAGGGTAAGACCTTCCGCGTCCATGAATCACTGTGGCCGGTCCATGCCCCATACGAGGACCTCGGCGGATTCCTCGAAGAATCCCGGTTGCTGTCGGCCAGGGCCACCGCCGGGTTCCTGCGCCGCGCACGCTCCGGCAAACTGCGCTTCCCGCCCGGGTTCCTCGACGACGTGGAGAATCATCTCGACCGCATGGGCGGGTTCCCGACCGTCGCGGCGTAGGCAGCCGATCGTAGGGAGTCTGTATGGCGTCGCCCGACCGACCACCTACCGATCCGCGCACACGCGCGCGAATGCGCCGGCAACGTCGGCGCGACACTGCGCCAGAACTGGCGCTGCGGCGGGAGTTGCACCGACGAGGGCTGCGGTTCTTCGTCGATCGCGCTCCGATCGCACGCATGCGACGACGCGCCGACCTGGTCTTCCCCAGGCGACACGTTGCTGTCTACGTGGACGGATGCTTCTGGCATCGGTGCCCCCTGCACGCGACCGCACCGAAGAGCAATGCGCAGTGGTGGGACGCGAAGCTGGCGGCGAACGTGCGCCGCGACCGCGACACGGACGCACGACTCGCCGACGCGGGGTGGACCGTCGTGCGGGTGTGGGAGCACGAGGACGCGACGACGGCGGCCGACCGTGTCCAATGCGCCCTCGAATAACCGCTGCTCCCTCGAATAACAGCCCACCCGAACGGTATTCCGTCGACGTCGCACACCCTCCGCCTATCTCCTCGACGGCGGCCCCTCCGGCCCGTCAGCAACCGCGCGTCAAGGGACAAGTCATCTGGATTCGTTCGGGTGGGATTGGCCGTTGGTTGGTCAGCGACGGAGGTGTCGATAGGTGGAGACGGCCAGCGGCAGGAAGATCGCGAGGATCAGTGCAGGCCAGACGATGGCGAGGATCGTGGCGTTGTCGGCGAACCAGCTCTCCCCACCAACAACCGGGGAGCCGAGGAGCTCGCGGACGGTGGTGGCAGTGGCGGAGATGGGGTTGGCATCGGCGATCACCCCGAGCCAATTGGGCATGGTGGAGGTGTCGATGAAGACGCTGGAAAAGAACAGAACGGGCCAGACCATGATGTTGACCGGGCCGAGCGACTCGGAGCTGGAGGCTTTGAGCCCCAAGTAGATGCCGGTCCACAGCATCGCGACCCGGAGCAGGAGCAGCAGGCCGAGTGCTGCGATTGCTTCCGGCACGGTCGTGTCGGGACGCCATCCGAAGGCCAGCCCGCCGGCGATGACGACGACGATGGTGATCAGAGAGTCGAGCAGGTCGGCGACACAGCGGCCCCCCACGACGGCGATGCCGCTGATGGGGAGGGAACGGAATCTGTCGGTGATGCCGCGCAGGGAGTCGTTACTGACGGCTGCCATCGTTCCTTCCATTCCGATGAAGACGGTCATCGCGAGGACGCCGGGCATGACGAAGTCGATGTAGCTTCCGCCGAGATCGCCGCCGAGCGCACCGCCGATGAGTCCGAGGAACAGGGCCATCAGGATGATCGGCCAGACCCAGTTGAAGACCCGGGTGCCGATCATGTGCCGCCAGTGCTGGAGATCTCGGCGGGTGATGGTCCAGGTGTCGGCGAACGCCCGGACGACGGGCGAGGTCGGTCCATCCGGTGCGGTGGCCGTGGCGGGGTGAGTTGTGAGGGTACTCATCGGGTGGCCTCCTGAGCAGTGTCCGCGGTGGTGTTGTCTGTGTCGATGGCCGTGTGTCCGGTGACCTGGAGGAAGACCTCGTCCAGAGTCGGGGTGCGCAACGAGAGGTCACGCACGCTGAGGCCGGCGTCCCGCAGCGCTGCCGATGCCCCGATCAGGGAGGACGCGCGGTCGGCCAGCGGGACGCGGACGAGGCCGTGATCCACAGTGATGTCACCGGAGGACCAGGCGGACAGCTCCCCGCGCAGTCGGGCGAGATCGGAGTCCCGGGCGGGGGTGATCTCGAGCCAATCGTCTCCCGCCTTCGCCTTGAGGTCGGCGGGGCTGCCTTCCGCGACGACTCGTCCGCGTCCGAGCATGGAGATCTGATCGGCGAGCTGGTCGGCCTCTTCCAGGTATTGGGTGGTCAGCAAAACGGTGGTGCCGCCGCGGACCAAGTCTCGGATCGCGGCCCACACATCCTGGCGGACACCGGGGTCCAGGCCGGTTGTGGGCTCGTCCACGAACAGGATGTCGGGCGCCGTGATCAGGCCGGCGGCGAGGTCGACCCGCCGCCGCATCCCGCCCGAGTACGTCTTGACCTGCCGGTCGGCGGCATCGATGAGCCCGAACCTCTCCAGTAGCTCCTCGGCCCGGCGTCTCGCGGACTGCGGCCGGTAGCGGTTCAGGCGGGCGAACATGACCAGGTTCTGTCGCCCTGTCAGCGCCTCGTCGACCGCGGCATACTGACCGACCAGGCCGATCCGGGCGCGTACCCGCCCTGAGTCGCGCACCGCGTCCAGCCCTGCCACCGTTACCCGGCCCGCGTCCGGGGCCAAGAGCGTGGTCATGATCCGCACCGCGGTCGTCTTACCCGCGCCGTTAGGCCCAAGTAACCCGTGCACGCTGCCGCGCGCCACTGTGAGGTCGAGCCCGTCCAGCACCGGCTTCCCCTTGGCTCCGCCGTAGGTCTTGCAGACGCCCTCCAGGACGATCACCGCTTCTCCGCTTCGCATCGTGAGGCCTCTCTATACATCGTTATGTACAGCGTACGTTTAGACCGTACCGTAGCGTGGGCCCCATTCGCACATGGCGAGGGAAGAAGGAATCGTGACCGCCGAGAAGTCCGCACCCGAACTCGTGCGCAGCCTCTACCTGCTCTGGGGACGCCATCCGCAACCCGGCAGGTCCGGGATCACCGTGACGCAGATCGTGCAGGCGGGGATCGACCTCGCCGACACGGACGGGCTGAACGCCACCTCGATGCGGAAGGTCGCCGACAGGCTCGGTGTGAGTGCGATGGCCTTGTACAACCATGTACCCGGCAAGGACGACCTCACCTCACTGATGGCCGACACCGTCTACGCGGGCCTCTACGCCAGCGTCGACACCGCGCAGAGCGCGGGCGACTGGCGGGCCGGGCTGCGGTATGTCGCAGAACGCAACTGGACGCTCTGCATGCGGCACCCCTGGCTGCTCGACATCCACGAGACTCGGATGCTCCTCGGCCCGAACGCCACCCGCAAGTACGAGGCCGAACTGCGTGTCCTCGACGGGATCGGACTCTCCGACCTGGATATGGAAGCCAGCCTGACCACTCTCCTGGCTGTGGTCGAGAGCGCTGCCCGCGCCCACCGCAGCGACCACGCGGCGCAGCGAGATTCCGGTCTGGCCGATTCCGAATGGTGGGCCGTCATCGCCCCTGCGCTCGACCACCTGATGAACGACGACGACTATCCCGTCTCCGGCCGCGTCGGTAGCACCCTCGGCGCCACATTCAACGCTGCCCGCAACCCTCGGTACGCCCTCGACATCGGCGTCAGGATCGTCATCGACGGCATCGAGAACCTCATCCAAGCATCGACACCATCAGCCGCACAGCAGACCCCACACGTCCAAAGTTGAAAATCAATCTCACACCCTGGTCAGCTCCGCATATCGAGCGATGTGCTGTTCGGCGCTGCCGAACTCGTACTCGATCGCTGTCAGGCGTTTGAAGTAGTGACCGACTGCGAGCTCCTCGGTCATTCCCATACCACCGTGCAGCTGGACTGCGTTCTGGCCGATGAACCGCGCTGCGCGGCTGGTCGTCGCCTTTGCGGCCGAGACGGCACGCGCCCGGTCTGCATCATCGGAGTCGAGGTGCAGCACCGCGAGGTACACCGCGGAAACGGCCTGTTCGAGCTCCATGTACATGTCGACCATGCGGTGCTGGAGGACCTGGAAGCTACCGATGGCCTGGCCGAACTGCTGACGTTGCTTGCAGTACTCGACGGTGTCGGCAAGCACCTTGCGCATGAGCCCGACCGATTCGGAAGCGACGGCGGTGATCGCCTCGTCGACCGTCCGGGAGATCGAACTCCAGGCCTGGCCCTGCTCGCCCAGCAGCGAATCGGCCGGCACCCTCATCCCGGTGAACTCGAGGTCGGCGGCACGACGGTCGTCGATTGTCCGGTACGAGTGCATCTCGACTCCGTCGGGCGGGTTCACTGCGTCGAACTCGACCAGGAACAGCGAGATGCCGTCGGTGTCGAGTCGCTTGCCCTCGGTGCGGGCGGTGACGATCAGGTGAGTGGCCAGCGGTGCGCTCCCCGCAACGATCTTGGCGCCGTCGAGTACCCATTCCTCGCCGTCGCGTCGCGCAGTCGTGGTGACGTCGTGCAGCACGTAACCGGACGTCGGCTCGGTTGCAGCGAACGCGGTGACGGCGTCGCCTTCCGCCATGGCCTCGAGAACGGACTTGGCACGAACTCCCCCTGCGCGGCCGAGAAGTCCGCCTCCGAGAACCACCGTGTCGACGTACGGTTCGATGACGAGCGCATAGCCGAGTTCTTCGGCCACCACCATGAGATCGACCGGTCCGCCGCCCATGCCGCCGACGTCTTCGGGAAGTGTCGCGCCGAGGATCCCGAGTTCGTCGGCGAATGCGCGCCACATGTCGGGCTGCCAGCCCACACCCGTGGTTGCAGCCTTCCGGCTGCGGGCCAGGTCGTACCGGCTCGCGAGGAATTTGGCGACCGAATCACGAAGGAGCTCCTGCTCCTTGCTCAAACCGAAGTCCATCAGAGCCCCAATGCTGCTTTGGCGAGAATGTTTCGCTGAATCTCGTTGCTACCGGCGTAGATCGAACCGGCGCGATCGTTGAAGTAGCGCAACGGTGCGACCGCCTGCCAATCGTCGCCGCTGACATAGTCACCGCTCGGGGGCACGAAACCCGCGACCGAGCCACCCGGTTTGGTCGCGTGCGGTTGGTAGACACGGCCACGGGGGCCGGCGGCTTCGAGCGCGAGCCGTGTGAGCGTCTGGCTGAGTTCGGTGCCGAGCACCTTGAGCATCGACGACGCCGGGCCCGGGTCCTTGCCTGCCGACAATGCTGCCAGCGTGCGGTATTCGAGGATCTCGAGCACCTCGGTGCGGATGCGCGCCTCCGCGAGCGCGGCGGAGAACGCCGCATCGTCGATGAGCTTCCCGCCGGCCGGCCCGGGTTGCTCCGCTGCGGCGGTCGCGATCCTCTCGGCCATGACCTGCAAGGCCGGTGCTGCGGCCGCACCACCGCGTTCGAAGACGAGCAGATACTTGGCGACGGACCATCCCTCGTCGATCTTGCCGAGGACGTTGCTCGTGGGTACCCGCACCTCGTCGAAGAAGACCTGGTTCTGCACCTCTTCGCCGGAGGTCATCACCAGCGGACGGATCTCGATGCCCGGCGTCGACATGTCGATCAGCACGAACGTGATCCCGTGCTGTTTCTTCTCGGACCTGGTTGTGCGTACGAGCGCGAACATCCAGTTCGCCTCGGTGGCGTGCGTCGTCCAGATCTTGCTGCCTGTCACGACGAGATCGTCGCCGTCCTCGACCGCTGCCATCGTCAGCGACGCCAGGTCCGACCCGGACTCCGGTTCGGAGTAGCCCTGGCAGAAGAACACCTCACCGGTGAGGATTCCGGGGAGGAAGAAGTCCTTCTGCTCCTGCGTGCCGTAGGCGATGATCGCGTGCGCGACCATCCTGATCCCCATGGGCGACAGCGTCGGGGCACCGGCGAGGATCGACTCGCGGCCGAAGATGTAGTGCTGGGTCTGCGTCCAATCGCAGCCGCCGTGCTCGACCGGCCACCCGGGGGCGGCCCAACCACGTTCGTGCAGGATGCGCTGCCACTCCATGCTCGCCTCGTGATCGGAGTACACGCTCGTCGCAAGCGTGCCGGCACGACGTAATTCGGGTGTCAGCTTCTCGTCGAGAAACGAGCGGACCTCGTCTCTGAATGCGGCTTCGACCGCTGACCACGCAAGTTCCATGTTGTCTCCCAGCAGGGTCGATCGCCGCACCCAATTTCGCGAATCTGCGTTAACTTTTCAGGATTGAACGGAGGCTACTGGCGCACATACCCGGGCGTCAACAGGACATCCTCGATCGCCGAAGAAGAGATACACATCCGAATGCGTGCGACCCGTGGTTCACGT
The DNA here is from genome assembly GCF_055230935.1 of Rhodococcus ruitaii. Classification (NCBI taxonomy): domain Bacteria; kingdom Bacillati; phylum Actinomycetota; class Actinomycetes; order Mycobacteriales; family Nocardiaceae; genus Rhodococcus; species Rhodococcus ruitaii. Next base: position 7,735 of record NZ_JBUYWC010000015.1, read on the forward strand.
AATCAAATCGAACACCCAAGGTGAGTGCGCCCGACACGGGACGAGAAGATCGGCATCACCTGAAGCGGGAGAGTTTACGGCCCAGCCGTCTCGAAACGGTTGAGCTTGTACGTGGTCACCGGCGCAGGAACGAGACACCGGAGGACCTCGAGGCCCAGCCGGTACCGCAGCGGCCACATGCGCCCCACGTCCGGCTGGGGCGACGCGAAGGTGCGGGATTCGAGCAAAGACAAACCGAGCGGCTCGAGCGTGCGCGGGTCGTCACACGTCCACACCATCCGGGCGGGCACCGCCTTGAAAACCGGGTTGCGGTCCTGGCTGTTCATCATCACTCGTCCACCGGTGTCGAACGCGAGACAGGTTCCGGGAAACTCCGCCACAATACGTTCGAGCGTCGCGTGAACCTGATCCACCGGAAAGTACAGGAGCACGGCCTCACTGAGTAGGAAGACCGGCCCGCCACGCTCCTTGACCTGCTCGAACCAATCGGTACCGAAGAGTGAACCCGCGATCATCGTGTAGCGATCACTGTCGGAGAAGAAGCGCCCGCGCAGCTCCATCGTGTCGGGAACATCCAGATCGAACCAGCGCACGGCACCGTTGTCGAGCCGTTCGAATCTCGTCGACAATCCGCACCCGAGATCGACGACAGTGCCGTCTGGGTGCTCGGCGAGAAAGCTGCGCACATACCCGTCGAAGATCGATGCCCTCAGCACCGATCCGAACAGCGACGGCCCGCGGAACTTGGCGAAGTCGTAGTCGATAGTGTCGACGAGGTCGCCGGCCTTGCGATCGTCGAGCACGCTGCGACGCTTACGCGCGTCGAGCGCCCGCCCGTAGAGCGGGATCAGCAGTGTTTCCTGGATTTCGCCGAGCGAGATGGATTCACCCATCGCACCAATATAGGTTAGGCGACCCTCAATATAGCAGCGTTCATTTGAGGCATGCGTCCGCCCAGCGGGACACCCGGTTTCCCTTAGACCTCCCGATCCCGAGCATGCATTGCATCACACTCACAGCTCGAATCGGAGGTTTGCCATGACTGCGCTCTCCAACCAACCCGACACGACCGCCTCGAACGAAGAAGAAGTTCGGGTCATCGAGGCCGCCGCGGCCCCGGAACGATTTGCACGCGGATGGCACTGCATCGGCCTGATCCGAGACTTCGCCGACGGCGAACCTCACCAGATCGACGTGTTCGGCACCAGTCTCGTCGTGTTTGCCGACAGCCAAGGCAAACTGAACGTGCTCGACGCGTACTGCCGCCACATGGGCGGCAACCTGGCCCAGGGCACCATCAAGGGCGACTCGATCGCGTGCCCGTTCCACGACTGGCGCTGGAACGGCAAGGGCAAGTGCAGCGACATCCCCTACGCGCGCAGGGTTCCTCCACTGGCCCGCACCCGAGCCTGGACCACCCTCGAGCGCAACGGTCAACTGTTCGTGTGGAACGACCCCGAGGGCAACCCGCCGCCGGAGGACGTGACGATTCCGCACATCGAGGGGTACGGCAGCGACGAATGGACCGATTGGTCGTGGAAGACCCTGCACATCAAGGGTTCCCACTGCCGAGAGATCGTCGACAACGTGGTCGACATGGCACACTTCTTCTACGTGCACTACTCGTTCCCGCGCTACTTCAAGAACGTATTCGAGGGGCACACCGCCACGCAGTACATGCGGTCGACCGGGCGTGAAGACGTCATCGTCGGCACGAACTACGACGACCCCAACGCCGAGCTGCAGTCCGAAGCCACATACTTCGGTCCGTCGTACATGATCGACTGGCTCGAGAGCCAGGCCAACGGCATGACCATCAACACGGTCCTGATCAACTGCCACTATCCGGTGAGCAACAACGAATTCGTTCTGCAGTACGGCGCGATCGTGAAGAAGCTGCCCGGAATGTCCGACGAGCAGTCTGAGAGCATGGCCGCACAGTTCGCAGAAGGCGTGGAGCTCGGATTCGAACAGGACGTCGAAATCTGGAAGAACAAGGCACCGATCGACAATCCACTGCTGTCCGAGGAAGATGGTCCCGTCTATCAGCTCCGCCGCTGGTACAAGCAGTTCTACGTCGACGCTGCCGAGGTCAGCGAGGACATGACAAGTCGCTTCGAGTTCGAAATCGATACCACCCGGGCGGTCTCCAACTGGCGCAAGGAAGTCGACGAGAACATCGCCGCTGGTCGCGTCATCAATTCCACCGCTCCCTGACTCCACCCGCCCCACCGCAAGAACAGGAACTCCCGATGACCTACGAAGTACTGAGCCGCGTCGATGCGATGGCGAACGAACTGTTCGTCGAAGGTGAGGAAGCCGAGCGCATCGGCAAACTCGCCGACGAGACTGCAAAGCGCATGAAGGAAATCGGCTCGATGAAGATGCTTCAGCCGAAGCAGTATGGCGGCCAAGAGGTTCATCCCCGCGAGTTCGCAGAGACGGTGATGCGCACCGCGTCATTGAACCCATCGGCCGGCTGGATCCACGGCATTGTCGGCGTCCACCCGTGGCAGCTGGCATTCGCCGATCCTCGCGCCCAGGAAGAGGTGTGGGGCACCGATGACAACACGTGGATGGCGTCGCCCTATATGCCGGGCGGCATGTGCATACCGGTCGACGGAGGCTACAAGTTCTCCGGACGCTGGCAGTTCTCATCGGGCACCGATCATTGCGACTGGGCGTTCCTGGGCGCCCTGGCCTGCACCCCCGACGGGGTGCCCGAACAGCCTGCGCGCATGCTCCACGTGATCATTCCGCGGACCGACTACCAGATCATCGAGGACTCGTGGGACACCATGGGACTGCGCGGTACGGGGTCGAAGGACGTCGTGGTCGAGGACGCATTCGTCCCGGACTACCGGGTGATGGACTGCGACGAGGTGATCGACGGGACCGCGGTGCGCCGGTACGGGCGCACCGAGACGCTCTATCTCATGCCGTGGTCCACGATGTTCCCGCTCGGCATCACCTCCGCCACCATCGGCATCGCCGAGGGCATGCTCGAGCATGCGGAGGTGTATCAGAGCAACCGGATCAACCCGCAGGGCACCGCCATCAAGGACGACCCCTACACACTGTTCGCGATCGGCGAGGCCGTCGCCGACCTGCGTTCCGCTCGGGACTCGTTGCTCGCCCAGGTGGACCGCATGTGGGATCTCGTCGACGCGGGGAAGACCCCGACGTTCGAACAGCGCGCCGAGGGGCGCCGCACCCAGGTGCAGGCGGCGTGGCGCGCCGTGAACGCGATCGACCAGATCTACCCTCGGTGCGGCGGCAACGCGTTGCGGATGGACAAGCCGATGCAGCGCTTCTGGCGCGACGCGCACGCCGGTCTGCACCACGCGATCCACGTACCGGGCACCGTGTTCCACGCCTCCGAGTTGAGTCGCCTGGGCGTCGAACCCGAGGGCCCGCTGCGGTCGATGATCTGACGTTGACCTCACCTACATCTACTTCACCGGAAAGGCACAGTTCGATGACCGATCTGAAGGCTCTGGGCTATGTGAAGGTCCAGACCAACGACATGGACCGGTGGCGCACGTTCGCGTTCGACGTCCTCGGCTTCGCCGAGGGCACCGGCCCCGACCCCGACGCCCTGTATCTGCGGATGGACGAGCGTGCCGCACGCATCGTCGTCGTTCCCGGCGATACCGACGAGGTTGTCACCGTAGGCTGGGAGGTCCGTGACCACGCCGCGCTGCGGCGAGTCCGCGAGACCCTCGAGCGGGCCGGTGTCGCCGTCAAGCCACTGTCGCTCGAAGAGGCCGACGCTCGTCGGGTGGAAGAAGTGATCACCTTCGAGGATCCGAGCGGAGCAGTTCTCGAGGTCTTCCACGGACCGGTACTCGACCATTCACCACTGGTCACACCGTTCGGTGGCCGGTTCGTGACCGGTGCGCAGGGACTCGGCCACGTCGTACTTCCCGTGACCGATCCACATGCATCGTTCGAGTTCTACACCGATGTCCTCGGCTTCTTGCCACGCGGCGCATTCCGCATTCCCACGCCGCCGGAAATCGGGCCGATGCGCATCCGGTTCCTCGGTGTCAACGAACGGCATCACAGCCTTGCGCTGTGCCCAGCGTCGCATGGCGGTGCGCCCGGTTTGATCCACATCATGGTGGAGGTGGATTCGCTCGACGCCGTCGGTCAGGCACTCGACCGCGTCATGAAGGACGGGTTCTCCGTATCGTCGACTCTCGGCCGTCACACCAACGACAAGATGGTGTCGTTCTACGTTCGTGCACCTGGTGGCTGGGACATCGAGTTCGGCACAGACGGCATGAAGGTGGACGAGACGCACTACAGCTCGGAGGAGATCACTGCCGACAGCTATTGGGGTCACGACTGGTCGGGAAGCGAACCTCTCGCCGCGATGTAGCGGATCGGCCACGTTTCCCGCCCAGCAAACACGTCCGCTGGGCGGGAAACGTGGGACCACGCGGGCTCACTTCGCCCGTACCGTCAGCAGGTATGACAGAACGAACCGAACAGGTCGGCCGAAGCTCCGATCACGCTGCGGACCACGATCACACCGCGGACCACATGGAACCTGTGTCGTGCGGGTGCGGCACGACCGTGTTCGTCGAGAAGTTCAGCGAGGCCCACACAAGCGTCCAATGGCGGACGCGCACGGTCTGCCCGCAACTCGTGCACGAACAGGCACCCGGCGGCTGGAGCCCCACCTGTCCGTCGTTGCGGCGCGCAATCGACGAGGCATGCGAATCCGGTCGTATCGGCCTGTCGCTACGCCACGATCCGCCTCCGATCCACTTCAGCGACGGACGCGCCGGACCCCACTGACCGCACCCGCTCACCTCGACAGTCTCGACAGTGTAGACACCACGAAATCCCCCTCGTCGTATTCGGCGAGGGGGATTTCCGTTGTGCGCCTTCCGGGCTGCTACTCGAAATCAGCAGGCGCACCCCGACCGGAGGCCAGCAGTGTCATGGTGCCCTACCCGTGCCCTGCGGGCACAGCTCGAAACGAGTTGGCTCTACGGACCGATACCGTCCGTAGAGCCAACCGGACGAAAAGGACGACGCACCATGAAAGAGATTCTCGGCTTCGTTGCGGCATTCTTCGTGCTCGCCTTCATCATCAACTATTGGCAGTGGATCGTCGGAGGCGCAGTAGCTATCGTTGCGCTTCTTACCGCGTGGTGGCTAGGCGAGAAAGCCTGGTTCAGCTTCAAGAAGCATCGGGCCGACAATGAGGCTGAGGCGCGCCGACTGAGGGAGGCCGCGCGGTCGCAGCACGCCAGCTACATGAGCGGTCACGACCATGGGCTGTACGGCAACTACAAGCCGGTAGACCTCGACAAGCTGTGAACGTGAATCAGGGACCGCACCTGCTCCGCAACCCTCAGGTGACTGATCCCCCTTTGCTCCTTCACCCCAGTTCGGCAACCCAGAACGTGCCCAATTCGTTCCCTCCACAAGAAAAAACCCCAGGCCGCTCCTAGAAAACTAGGTTCTACCTGGGGTTTCTGTGTGCGCCCGAAGGGATTCGAACCCCTAACCTTCTGATCCGTAGTCAGATGCTCTATCCGTTGAGCTACGGGCGCATGCGTATTCAGTTTTCGATCAACGGTGACGCTACACCATCGTGGCGGAGGCGAGAGGATTTGAACCTCCGGTCCCCTGTAAGGGGGACAACTCATTAGCAGTGAGTCCCATTCGGCCGCTCTGGCACGCCTCCTTGCGGGGTTTCGATTCTCTCGAACCGCCGGGGCAAAACATTACACAACCCCTCCGCAGAAAAGCAAAACGACTGGTCAGCGCAGGTTACTGTCGAACCAATCGAAGATCCTGTGCCGTGCGTCGATGATTGCGGCCTCTTGCGGGTCGTCATCCGGATCGACTGCCGAGTGCGTCGCCGGCGGCTCGTCAGGACGATGCTCGAGGCCGTCGTAGCTCACGACGAGAGTGGGTGCGTCTGCCTTGGCCGCGGAGTCGCTCAGCAATTCGACGTCCCGCCGCGGGGTGTTCGGGTCATCGATCCCGTACAGACCGAGCCATGGCGCGCGCAGAGACCGCACCAGATCGACAAGCGGCGGGACAACAGGTCGTAGTGACTGGACGATGCCCGGCGCCGCGACACTGACGACCGCACCGACCGGACTCGTTGTCCCGACCCACATCGCCGCGGTCCCCGCCTCATCGAAACCGAGGAGGCCGACCATGTCCATCCGGATGCCGGTGTCTGCGATCCAGGCGAAGGTGGCATCGGCGTTGACTCGGGCGGCCTCTGCGAACAAGGCCGCGTCGTCGGACCCTGGACCCCGGCTGTGGAGATCGGGAGCCACGATCAACCAGCGTTCGTCGGCCAGCGCCTCCATGAATTCGAGGAGTGTCGGCGAGAACACGCGTGCGCGATGCAACAGCACGATGCAACCCCGAGGGCGCACATCGGGACGAACCACGGTGAGTGGTAACTCACCCGACGCCCCGGCCAGCGGTGCAGCATCCTTGCTGATTTCCGGCATGGTCTCCACCATGGCACGACCGCCCGAGTCGCGCACGCAAACCTCGGGAGCATAATCGGTTGGTGACTCCACGTACCCGTCCCGACCTTGCATCGATCCCCGCCTACGTTCCCGGACGCACCGTTCCGAACTCGGTGAAGCTCGCCAGCAACGAGACGACGCTGGGTCCGCTGCCCAGTGTTCGCGACGCGATCCTGGACGCAGCGGCCACCGTCAACCGGTATCCCGACAACGGCTCGACCGAGCTGATCGCTGCGCTGGCGGCACGCCTCGACGTCCCGGCGGACCGTATCGCTGCGGGGTGCGGATCGGTGAGTCTGTGTCAGGAACTCGTACAGATCACCTGCAATGCCGGCGATGAGGTCATCTACCCGTGGCGGTCGTTCGAGGCCTATCCCGTGGTCTGTGCCGTTGCGGGCGCCACTGCGGTGCCGGTACCGAATGCCCCTGACCAGGGTCACGACCTGAAAGCCATGCTCGCGGCGATCACCGATCGCACGCGGCTGATCTTCGTGTGCAATCCCAACAACCCCACGGGCTCATGCCTCGGGGAGAACGACCTCGAGCAGTTCCTCGATGCGGTCCCGGACCACATAGTCGTCGCCCTGGACGAGGCGTACTTCGAGTACGTCCGCAACGCCCCCGGCGAAGACCTCGCCGACGGGATCGCGCTCGCTGCGGGTCGGCGCAACGTCGTGGCGCTCCGCACCTTCTCGAAGGCCTACGGTCTCGCCGGCCTCCGGGTCGGCTACGCCGTCGCCGACCCGGACGTCATCGTCGCGATGAGCAAGGTGCACACAACCTTCTCGGTGAATTCGCTCGCGCAGAAAGCCGCAATCGCCTCGCTCGCGGCCGCGGGCGAACTGCTCGCGCGCACCGACGGTGTGGTCGCCGAGCGTGCACGCGTGCGTGATGCCCTGTCCGACGCCGGCTACGTAGTTCCGCCGAGCGAAGCAAACTTCCTGTGGCTGCCGCTGGGCAAGAACTCGGCAGCGTTCACGGCAGGAGCCGCCGATGCCGGTGTGATCCTGCGCAACTTCACAGGGGAAGGCACCCGCGTCTCGATCGGCGATCCGCACGAGAACAACCTGTTCCTGGCCTATGCATCAGGTACCGGCCGAGACAGTGCAGGCATCGCCTGATCTTGGTGAGATCCAACCGTTATCGCTGGGTATCGGTCGTGTTATTCGCCGCTGTCAGACTCGACCGGTTGCACTGACCGGGCAAGTACGGAGGTACGGATGGACGGACGCGCTGCACTGCGACGTGCCCTGTCCATCGTCGCGACGGCCGCTGCTGTGGTCACCGCGACCGCCACCGGGCAGGCGGGAGCGCTACCTCCCGACACCGTCCCGCTACGTCTGATCACCTTCGGTGATCTGCACGGCAATCTCTTGCCACCGCAGGGGCCGCGCAGCGAGGTGGTGCGCTCGGATGGCCAATCCGTCCCTGCCGGTGGCGCCGCCTACCTCGCGGCGTATGTCCGTCAGCTCCGCGGACAGGCCGACGATTCGGTGCTGTATGCCGTGGGCGACTCCTGGGGATCCTCGCCGATCGAATCGGCGATGTTCCACGACGAACCGACCATCGAGTTTCTCAACGACCTTGATGTGACGGCCGCAGCGCTCGGCAACCACGAGTTCGACAACGGATTCGACGAGCTGCAACGACTGCGTGATGGCGGATGTCACGCCACCTCCGGTTGTCGGTTCACCGAGTCGTTCGAGGGTGCGACCTTCCCGTTCCTCGGGGCGAATGTCACCACCTCCGACGGCACACCCGCGGCACTGCCCTTCGACATCAGCTACGTCGACGGGATCCCCGTCGGTGCGATCGGGGTCCTGCCACACAACACTCCCGAGTACATTCGCCACGACGCGATCGAAGGTCTCCAGTTCGGCGAAGAGATCGAAGCAGTGAACCGCGCTGCCGATACTCTCGACGCGCTCGGGGTCCGCTCCATCGTCCTGCTGTACAAGGGCGATATCGCTGCGGGGAGCGGTGCCGATCCGTGCAACCTCGACGACGGTCGCGCCAAAGAAATCACCGCCACCGTCTCGCCGCACGTGGATATCATCGTCACCTCCGACGGTGAGGGACAGTTCAACTGCAGCTACCCAGACCCGGCCGGAAGACAGCGCACTGTCCTACAGGGCGCATCCCATGGACGAGTTCTCTCGGTCGCCGATATCACGATCGACCGAGCGACCCGCGACGTCGTGCGAGACCGGACGGTCGCCTTCAACCAGGTGATCACTCACGACATCACTCCCGATCCGCATACCGAGGAATTCGTCGCCCGAGTCGCCGACAAGTCGTCCGCCACGGCCACCCAGGAGGTCGGGCGTATCGCCGCGGATATCACGCGCGACCCGTCTGCCAGCGGCGAATCGTCACTCGGAAACCTGGTCGCCGACGCCCAGCTCGCCGCGACCGCGCCGCTCGGAGCACAGATCGCGCTGACCAATCCGGGCGGGCTCCGCGGAGACCTGTATTTCGACGACGGCGGTACCGTCACCTACGGCGAGGCCTATGGGGTGCAGCCGTTCGGGAATCTTCTCCAGATCGTCGAACTGACCGGGGCACAGCTCACCGCGGTGTTCGAGCAGCAATTCCAGACGGATGCCGCCGGAACCGGCCACGAACGGATCCTGGCGCCGTCGCACAACCTCCATTACATCCTCGACCGACTTGCGCCTGCCGGGCAGCGAATCCGCGACATCACGGTTTCGGGCGCACCGCTGAATCCTGACGCCATCTATTCCGTTGCCGTCAACGACTACCTCGCCGGCGGCGGCGACGGATTCTCCGTGTTCGCCGAGGCTCGGTCGCGTGTCGGGGCAGGTGAGGAACTCACAGCCCTGACCACGTTCCTGTCGAACCCCACGCCGTGTCGGCCTCCGGCCCGAGACCGCATACACGTGCACTGAGATCCACAGCGGATCCGCCGCCGCTTCGACGGTCAGAGCCCGAGCGCATCCTCCAGCGTGGGCCATGCAGTCTTGATGTCGTCTTCCCAGTACCCCCACGAGTGGGTGCCCCACGGCCGGTACACGACGGTCGCAGGAATATGCAGCTCGCGGAGTCTGCGATCGAACGTGAGGGTGCAGATGAACGCACCCATCTCGAGAGGGACGCCCGTCGACATCGGCTCGTTGGCCACCGCGAAGTCGTGAGGACCCAGCAGGCCGTTGCCGGTGCTGATGAACACTTCCTTGCCGCGCAATTGATCGGCGTGCACGTAGGGGTCATGCGCAGCCCAGTCCGGATCGTCCGGCGGGCCCCACATGTTGTTGGGATTTCCCCCCTTGTAGACGACCGTGGCGCGCACCGAGTTACGGGTCGAGTCCTGTTGCGTGTCGAGGCAGCCGCTCAGTGCCGCGACTCCCTCGTACAGATCCGGCTTGCGGGTGATCAGCATCATTGCTGCAGTCGCGCCCATCGACAACCCGGCGACCGCGTTGGTTCCGTTGCCGTTGAACCGCGCGTCGATGATCGGGGGAAGTTCCTCGGTGAGGAATGTTTCCCACCGGTTGACCCCGAGAATCGGGTCCGGTTGCTGCCAATCGGTGTAGTAACTGCCCGTGCCGCCCACCGGAAGCACCACGTTCACGTTCTTGTCCGAGACGAAGTCGACGATGTCGGTCTCCTTCGTCCAGGTGCTCTCGCGGTACTCGGTTTCCTCACCCGCGCCGACGCCGTCGAGGAGATACAGCGTCGGGCGCGGCCCGTCCCATGCCGGGTGCAGCACTTGGACCTGAACGACCCTCCCCATCGAAGGAGAAAACACGAACAGCGCCGTGCGACTGTCGGTGATGCGTTCGCTGTGATCGACCACCGCCGTCTGTGGCGATGGCTGAGCATGCCCGACCGCAGGACCGGACAGTGGTAACAGCAGCGCCACGGCAAAGGCGGCGATCAACCTCTTGTGCATACAGCTCCTCGTCCCCCGACGACCGGAGTTCGATCTCAACCTGTCCGGCATGTCCGGGTCAAGTCAACTGGAAGCGACCCTAGTTGTCGGCGCCGCATACCGTACGATTTCTTCCCATCTCGGACTATTCGGGCAGAAACATCTCAATCGAACTCACTCCGACGCAGATGCGCGAGCACGGCCAGTACGCGGCGATTCGTGTCGTCGGTCGGCGGCAGGACCAGTTTGTTGAAGATGTTGCCGACATGCTTGCCCACAGCCGAGTCCGTGATGAACAACCGAGCAGCGATCGCCGCGTTCGAATGACCCTCTGCAATCAGGGCGAGCACCTCGCGCTCACGCGGCGACAACTGCGCCAGAGGGTCCCGGCGCCGCCGGAACAACTGCTGCACGACGATGGGGTCGATCACCGTGCCGCCGGCAACCACCTGATGCAGGGTGGAGACGAACTCCTCGACATCGACCACCCGATCCTTGAGCAGATAGCCGACGCGCCCACCCTCGGCCCCCAGAAGTTCGTCGGCGTAACTCAATTCGACGTACTGGCTCAGCGCCACCACAGCAAGCCCTGGGTATGCTCGCCGCAATTCCACTGCCGCGCGCAACCCCTCATCGGCGAATCCCGGCGGCATCCGCACATCGGTCACGACCAGGTCCGGGCGGTGCTCGGCGACAGCTGATTCCAATGCCACGGCATCCGGGACCGACGCCACGACCTCGAACCCGAATCGCTCGAGCATTGCGGCGAGGCTTTCGCGCAGCAGCGCGCCGTCCTCGGCGAGGACCACTCGCACGGCGGTCAGTTCTCGATCCACGGCAACTCCACTCGGACGACGGTGGGCCCGCCGGGCGGGCTGGACAGCAGCATTCTGCCGTCGACCGCAGCGACCCGGTCGGCCAGGCCCGTCAGACCGCTCCCCCGTTCCGGATCCGCACCGCCGCAGCCGTCGTCCACGACTTCGACGACCAGCAGATCCCCGACGCGCCGGGCAGCCACGTCGACTGCGGTCGCATCCGCGTGTTTGGCGATGTTGTTGAGGGCTTCGACCACCACGAAATAGGCTGCGACCTCGACGTCCGGTGCCGGGCGCAGCGACACCTCCGCGGTGACGGAGACCGGGACGGCGAAGTCCTCGGTCAGCTCACGTAGGGCGTCGGGCAAACCACGGTCCGTGAGCACCCTGGGATGAATTCCCCGGATGAGTTGCCGCAGTTCCACCATCAGGTCCTTGGCCTGATCATGCGCCTGCGACACACTTTTCGCTGCCGCAGAATCCGGGGGGAGGTCGAGTTTGGCCATACCCAACTGCAGAGTGAGGTTGACGAGCAACGACTGCGCGCCGTCATGCAGGTCCCGCTCGATCCTGCGACGTTCCGCCTCGAAAGCATCGACCAGCCGGGCCCTGGACCGAGACACCTCGACAAGCCGAGCGCGAAGCGCGTCCGGATCGTCGCCGCACAACAACGACCGAGCGAGCGCACCGTGCAGTCCCGCGATCAGAGCAATCACATACGGGATCGTCGGCAGCAGAAGCAGACCTGCGATCGCGTAGGGGACCGCCTGATCGACCGAGGTGATCTGGCTGAAGCCGAGCGCCACCGCCTCGTTACCGTCACCCACCACCAGGGGGCTGACCACCATCACGACGATGAGACCGACGATCACCGCGGCCAGGAGCAACAACGCGGGAACCAAGGTGAGCAGCAGGACTGCGTAGCCGAGCTCCCGCCATGTCGCGGCCTCGGTGTAGCGGGTGCGCACCCACGGCCATAGACCCGCGGAGGGAGGAGCGCGGTGCGCCGAGAGTGCCCGATCGCTGCTCACCAGACGCAGCCGCATACGTTCCAGAGTCGCCAGCGGTATCGCCACCAGCGGGCCGAGGCCGAACACCAGCACCACGCCGAGAACACCGAGGAACACCACCCTGCCGAGCGGTTGCGGATACATGCCGTCGCCCGCCCACACGATCAATACCAACCACGGGACGCAGAACGCCGCGAACGGCAGCGCCACCGCGCACACCACCGGGACGGTGGTCAGCAGATAACCGAGCGAGCGCCACAGCCACCCCGTCAGCAGGAAGCGTCGTCGTGTGATCGCGGCGAGCACCGTGGTCGGTTCAGCAGAGGACACTCGAGTGAGCCTATCGACGCAGTCGCTGTTTCGGGATGAGGTGAGGTGCAGTCGAAAGGTGGTGCTGGCACCACCTCCGATCGGCCGCGTGGCCCCAGTGACTGCACCACCGGCGGAATGGTCGGCTGTAGTCATGCAACTGGAGCTGAACAAGGTCACCAAGACCTATCGAGATAAACAGGCCGTCACCGACATCAGCATGCGGATCGGGCCCGGAGTTCTCGGACTCCTCGGACCCAACGGAGCCGGTAAGTCGTCGCTGATGCGGATTCTCTCCACGATCACCCGGCCGACTTCCGGCACGGTCACGTGGAACGGCACCGACATCGTCGCTCGGCCGGAACCGCTCCGACGCGTCCTCGGCTACCTCCCACAGGATTTCGGCGTCTATCCGAATCTCAGTGCCCGGGAGTTCCTCCGGTATCTCGCCGCAGTCAAGGGACTGAGCACGCGGTCTGCCAAGGAGCGGGTCGACGAACTGCTCGAACTCGTCAACCTCACCGACACCGGATCGCGTCCGGTGGGCAAGTTCTCCGGTGGCATGCGCCAGCGCGTTGGGATCGCTCAGGCGCTTCTGAGCGATCCGGAGCTTCTCGTCGTCGACGAACCGACGGTCGGGCTGGATCCTGAGGAACGCATGCGGTTCCGCAACCTGCTGGGAGATCTCTCGTCCGACCGGATCGTCATCCTGTCCACTCACATCGTGTCGGACATCGAAGCCATCGCCGACGACATCGCGATCCTCACTGCCGGCGAACTGCGTCGGCGCGGCACCCCCGAGGAACTCCTCCGTTCCGCAGACGGTCTGGCGTGGGAAGCGATCGTCCCCATCGATGCAGTGGCCGACATCCGGCAGCGTGCGACGGTCACCCGCACCGTCCGAACATCACTGGGCGTGCGTGTTCGTGTGGTCGCACATACGCCTCCGGTTCCGGGTGCGCGCCGCGTCGAACCCGACCTCGAAGACGCGTACGTCAATGCGGTCCATACCCCGATTGCACCTGCCGGGGTGACCGGATGACCAGCGCAGTTGCTGCCGTCTCGATGGCAGATTTCCGGGATCGTGCGCGGCGTCCCGCATTCCTGGTGACGGTGCTCGGTGCCGTCACACTGGGGTATGTTGCCGTTCCGCCCGCCTCCGCCACCTACGCGATGGTCAAAGTCGGGTCGTTCCGGGGTGTTTACGACAGCGCGTACATCGGAATGATGCTCGCCATGATCGGCAGTCTGTGGCTGCCACTGTTCGGGTTCTACGTCGTCCGCAGCAGCATCACGCGCGACATCGTCGCCGGCGTGGGCGAAATGCTTGCCGCCTCCCCGCTGCGTACGCCGATGTATCTGCTGGGAAAATACCTCAGCAACCTGATGGTGCTGGCAGCGATGGCTGCCGCACTCGCCTTCATCGCACCCGTGATGCAGCTTCTCCGCGGGGAATCCACGGGCCTCGACATGACGGCGCTCTGGTTTCCGATCGTGCTGTTCTGTCTCCCGGTACTGACCGTGGCCGCAGCAGCCGCTGTGGTGTTCGAGACGATCCCGCCCTTGCGCGGTGGTGCGGGAAACATCCTGTGGTTCTTCATCTATCCGTCGATGTTCCTCGTTGGGATTCCGCTTGTCTACGGCACGATCACCGCGGGATTCCAGGCCGACCTGTCGGCACAGCACCCCGGCATGGACGACGAGATCTCGATCGGGCTCACCGCGGAACCCGGTGCGCTCGGGCAGTTCACGTGGTCCGGCATGGAATTCGACCCGACCCTCGTCGCAGCCGGTGTGGGTTTGATCGCGGCATCGACGCTCGTCGCCGTCATGCCGTCGTTCTGGTTCACTCGGTTCGATCCGTCACGGCTGCAGACTTCCCTATCGAGAGCTTCCACCCAACCGCGCCCGACAAGACCGGAACCGTCTGCTACACAGTCATTCTCACAAACCGTACGAGGACTGTACCCGTCCGAGCGTGGACACGCGTTCCTGGGCCTGTTGATCGGCGAGGTGCGGATCCATCTCGGAAGTGTGTCGCGGTGGTGGTGGCTCACCTTCGCAATCGTGACTGTCGCGGCCCTCGCGGTTCCCGCTGACCGCGTCGGCACCGCACTGCTCTTCGCGTGGTTGCTGCCGGTGCTGCTGTGGTCGCGCCTCGGCACGCTCACCTACGAACAGGGCGTCGATCCCTTTGTGGAGTGCGGCGTCTCCCCGCGCATCCGTCTCATCGCCGAGTGGGGCGCGGGGGTGCTCATTGCGGCCGTCGCCGGTGTGGGCCCCCTGGTGAAGTTGCTCCTTGCGCTGGACCTGACCGGCGTAGCCGCGTGGGTTGCGGGTGCCGCGTTGGTCCCTGCACTTGCGCTGCTGATCGGGTCGATCGGACGGGGCGCACGTGTATTCCAGGCGGTCTACCTGGTGATCTGGTACGCCGTTCTCAACGGCGTCGCGGCCGTCGACGTCATGGGCGTGCTCCGCACTGACGGGTCGCTCAGTGGCCCGTCTCCCCTGTTCTCCCTAGGCATCAGCGCTGTGTTGATCGCCGCCTGCCTACTCGTACTGGAGATTCGTCATGCCCGTCGTTGAAAACCTGCCTCGGAAATCCCTTCTCTCTGCCGGTGTTGCGGCACTGACACTCTCGACACTCACCGGATGCACCGCCGGTTCCACGAGTCAGGAACAGCGGAGCGACACCTACAGCGGCGCGTTCGCCTCCGTCACACTCGATCTCGATGATGCGGGTGCGAAACAACTCGGTGTCACCACCGCGTCGCTGAGTGCACAGGTGATCGGCTCCGACCGCGACGACATCGAGATCCGGCGCACTATGGAGTTCACCGACGGCGACAAACCCGACGAGAGCATCGACACCAATGGATCCGATCTGACGATCAGCGCGCGTTGCCCCGACAGGTTCGCCGTGGGCAGCCCCACCTGTGTCGCCCGCTACGAGATCGCCGTCCCCTACGGCACCGTCGTCCACGGGAAGTCCAAGTTCGGCGACCTGACGGTGACCGACACCCGTTCAGCCGTCGACCTCGAATCCCGCTACGGTGATGTCACGTTGGTCGTGGGCCCGGGCAGTTACGCGGTCGACGCCGTGTCCACAACGGGAGCGAGCACGGTCGAGGTGCCGCAGGATCCCGCCGGAATCCCGGTGCGGCTGCGGTCCGGGGACGGATCGGTCGCTGCGACGACCCCGATCGAGTAGCTACGTCTCGAGGCGTTCCGCGGCGGCTGCTCGGGACCCGACGAACTGGGTGATCAGCAGATTGTCGACCACCTCGCGTTCGCCGCCGGTCAGCGGTGGCGTCGGCTTCGGGTCGGGAAACGGAATGGCGCCGAGTCCAGACCGGACGCTGGTTGCCAATGACCGTATGGCGATGCGAGTTGAGCCAACCGTGGCGCATCCACCGACCGACACACTCAGATCCTCGACTCATCCCACGGCTCATCCGGCACCGACGCGGCCGCGGCGATCTCGTCTTCCCCGGCCGCGACGGCGAGCACTTGCGCCGACCGGTCAGCCACAGCGGATGGTTCGAGTTGGCAGTGAAGCGGGCCGGTATCGAACGGGTGACGCCGCACGATCTGCGGCACACGGCGGCGTCGTTGGCGGTTGCGGTCGTGCTCGATCAGGCCTATTCGAGTGCGGGTGTGCCCAAAGTGTGCCCACCGGAGCCTGCCGATCGGCCCGTGGAGGCACAAGAAAGCCCCTCACCTGCTCTAACAGGTGGGGGGTATTGGCGGAAGCGGAGGGATTTGAACCCCCGGTCGCTCTCACGACGCTCGCTTTCAAGGCGAGTGCATTCGGCCGCTCTGCCACGCTTCCGTGCCAAAGCTTAACTGCATCGCCGACCTACTTGTCAGCGAGGGCTCCGTCCACACGCGCGAAGATTCGGCCGAGGGTGTTCAGCTCGCTCTTGCTCAGCAGATCTATGAGGTTGGTGCGCACGTCGTCGACATGGGTGGGAGCAGCCTCCGCGAGACGACGACTGCCTTCATCGGTGACGGTGGCGAGCACGCCACGGCCGTCGTCGGGGCACGAACTCCGCACGACCATGCCCTCGGCCTCCATGCGCCGGATCTGGTGTGTGAGGCGACTGCGGGACGACAGCACACCGTCGGCCAGTTCACTCATACGCAGCGAACCCTCGGCGGCCTCGGTCAGCATGACCAGGATCCGGTATTCGGCGAGGGACAACCCATGCTGATCCTGCAGATTCCGGTTGAGTACTTCCATCAGCCGGCTGTTGCCGTCCATATACCGTCGCCAGGCATCCTGTTCCTCAGCAGTCAGCCAGTTCGGTGTGTCATGTTCGCCGGTCACGCGGGAAGTGTAATCACCGACCTGCCCAGGAAGTTACCGTCAGGTACTCCGAGCAGGTATTCCGAGGGGAGCATGTGCGCGAGTCATTGCCATATCCCGAGCCCGTCACGATAACGTCGTCGACATGCACGCAATCGTCGCCACCGAACCCGGTGGGCCCGAAGTTCTGCAGTGGATCGAACAACCGGACCCGGAGCTCGGTCCCGGACAGGTTCTTCTCGATGTTGCCGCCACCGCGGTCAACCGAGCCGACCTGCTGCAGCGTCGAGGTCTGTACCCGCCACCGCCCGGAGCCAGCGAGATCCTCGGGCTCGAGTGTTCCGGTGTGATCGCCGACCTCGGCGAGGGAGTATCCGGGTGGAAGATCGGCGACCGGGTCTGCGCGCTGCTCACCGGCGGCGGATACGCGGAGCAGGTCGTGGTTCCCGCCTCGCAACTGTTTCCGGTACCCGAAGACATGGATCTCGCTGCGGCAGCGTCACTGCCCGAGGTCGCGTGCACGGTGTGGTCGAACGTCGTGATGGGCGCTGGTCTGACCCGTGGAGATGTCCTGCTCGTGCACGGTGGGGGCGGCGGGATCGGTACACATGCCATCCAGGTCGGCAAGGCTCTGGGTGCGACGGTGGTGGTCACCGCGTCGGCCGGCAAACTCGATCGCTGCCGCGAGCTGGGCGCCGACCTTGCGATCGACTACCGCAACCAGGATTTCGTCGTCGAGGTGAAGAAGGCATACGGCGGCGCGAACGTCGTGCTCGACAACATGGGCGCTGCCTACCTGTCGCGGAACATCGACGTGCTCGCACCCGACGGCACGCTGGTGGTGATCGGCATGCAGGGTGGCACCAAGGGCGAGCTGAACCTCGGCAAGCTGCTCGCCAAGCGCGGCCATGTCACTGCAACGGGCCTGCGTGGTAGGCCCGACACCGGCAAATCGGGTAAGAGTGCGATTGTCTCAGCAGTCCGTGAACATCTCTGGCCGCTCGTCGACGAAGGCAAGGTTCAGCCGGTTGTGCACGCCGAGCTTCCGATCACGGAAGCCGCCAAAGCACACGAGCTGCTTGATTCCCCCGAGACGGTGGGAAAGGTCGTGCTGAAGATCGACAGCAAATAGCCGCAGGCCGCAATCAGAAGTTGCGGAGTTCGCGCACAAGCTGGTCGATCTCGAACGCAGTGGTGTAGGGCGCGAGGCCGACGCTGACGGCGCCGCCCTCGTCGCTCACCCCCAGCGAGTCGAGCAATCGGCTCGTCCCGCGAGTGCTTGCAACAGTCGCGATGCGGCGATCGGCCAGGTGCGTGGTGACCTTGTCGGCGGGCACACCGTCGATCGTGAAGCTGATCGTCGGCACCCGGCTCGACGCACGCCCGAGCACCATGACACCACTGAGACTGTCGAGTTGACGCAGGAGCCGCTCGAAGAGCTTGTCCTGGTAGTGCTGCATCGAGCTGATGGAAATCTCGAGTCGTTCCCGTCGGGTGCCGGTGGCTTCGTCGTCGAGCGAGGCCAGGAAGTCGATCGAGGTGGTGACGCCTGCGAGCAGCGCGTATTGGTGGCCACCCACTTCGAGCCGTTCCGGCCCGCGCGCGTGCGGGTCGAGCGACATCGCCGGAACCCGGTCGAGGTGCGCTGAGTCGGCGAAGACCAGCGCCCCGATCTGAGGTCCACCCCAGGCCGCTGCGTCGACGGTGACGATGTCGGCGCCGAGATCGGCCATGTCGAGATGTGCGTACGGTGCGGCCCCTGCGGCATCGACGACCATGAGTCCGCCCGCATCGTGGATGAGATCGGACACCGCACGGACGTCGGGCGCCGATCCCACCACCGACGAAGCCGCCGACAATGCGACCAGGCGCGTCGTCGGGGTGATCAACTCCTCGTACTGCCAGGCCGGCATGTCGCACGTCTCGATCTCGACCTCGGCCCACCGCACCTGCGCTCCGTAACGACTCGCCACCCGGAGCCACGGCGCCACGTTCGCTTCGTCGTCGAGACGCGAAAGCACCATGCCGGTGCCGAGCCCGAGCCGCGGGCTCAGCGATTCGGCGAGCCACGCGAGCAACACCGCGCGACTCGGTCCGAGGACGACGCCGGCGGGGTCGCCGCCCACGACGTCGGCGATCGCGGTGCGTGCCGCGTCGAGAATTCCTGCGCTCCGACGGTTCGAGATGTGTCGGCCCGCCGCAGATCCTGCAGCATTTCGAAACGCTGTCGACACGGTGCGGGACACCGCGTCGGGGATCTGCATGCCGGCCTGAGGATCGAGGTGGATCCAACCGTCGCCGAGCGAGGGGATCAACCCCCGAATCCGGGCAACGTCGTAAGCCATGGCAGACACTCTAAATCTTGGAGTCGATCAATGGTCGCTCGCTCCCGGGCAACCACCTACCGATGGGTACGCTCGGACCGGAAATCGCGGATACTCCGCTCGTAGATGGGGTCGGCGCCACAGCGATCGCCGGGAAAGGCCAGAATTGACTCATGACGCATCCCGAGAATGACGATGTTGTGGTGATCGGCCCGGATGGCCGGCCCGTCCGCGTTCCTCGTGGTGACGTTCCTCGTGGTGACGTTCTGCATGGTGACGAGGCGCAGTCCGATTCGCCGCGTCCGGAGGAAACATCCGAGGACGGCGCAAGCACCGGAGAGACGCTTTCCGACATGGTCGAGCAGCCCGCAAAGGTCATGCGGATCGGCACGATGATCAAGCAGCTGCTCGAGGAGGTGAAGGCCGCCCCCCTCGACGATGCGAGCCGTGCCCGCCTCAAAGAGATCCATCACTCGTCGATCCAGGAGCTCGAGCAGGGCCTCGCGCCCGAACTGCGCGACGAACTCGAGCGGCTCGCGTTGCCGTTCGGCGAAGAGTCCGTGCCCTCCGACGCTGAGCTCCGTATCGCTCAAGCCCAGCTCGTCGGCTGGTTGGAGGGCTTGTTCCACGGGATCCAGACCGCGCTGTTCGCCCAGCAGATGGCGGCCCGCGCGCAGCTCGAACAGATGCGGCAGGGCGCGCTGCCCCCCGGACTGAACTTCCAGAGCGGGCCGGATGAGCAGCAGGGTCACGGGCACACCGGCACCGGCCAGTACCTGTAGGCGTCGGCTGCTGGAAGCGGACCGGTAGGCTCGAAACTCGTGTCAGCGTCTGGAGCAGCATCGTGAGCCGAGTCAGCATCGAAACCCGAAACGCGTGCGTCGACTTTCCGATCTTCGACGCCAAGACCCGGTCGCTGAAGAAGGCGTTCCTGGGTAAGGCCGGCGGCTCGATCGGCCGTAACGACTCCGACGTCGTCGTCGTCGAAGCGCTTCGCGACATCACCATGTCGCTGAAGGAAGGCGACCGTGTCGGACTGGTCGGGCACAACGGTGCCGGCAAGTCGACACTGCTGCGTCTGCTGTCGGGTATCTATGAGCCGACGCGCGGCGCGGCGCGGGTACGTGGACGCGTCGCGCCGGTGTTCGACCTCGGGGTGGGTATGGATCCCGAAATCTCCGGCTACGAGAACATCCTCATCCGCGGCATGTTCCTTGGTATGACCCGCAAGCAGATGCTCGCGAAGGTCGACGAGATCGCCGAGTTCACCGAGCTCGGCGACTACCTGTCGATGCCCCTGCGAACCTATTCGACGGGCATGCGCGTACGCGTTGCGCTGGGTGTGGTCACCAGTATCGACCCGGAGATCCTGCTGCTCGATGAGGGCATCGGCGCGGTCGACGCCGAGTTCATGAAGAAGGCGCGGATCCGGCTGCAGGAACTGGTGTCGCGCTCGGGCATCCTTGTCTTCGCCAGCCACTCCAACGAGTTCCTCGCACAGCTGTGTGACAGGGCAATGTGGATAGATCACGGTCAGATTCGTCAGGAGGGCGGCATCGAGGAAGTGGTGCGCGCTTACGAAGGCGACGATGCAGGCGACCACGTGCACATCGTCCTCGAAGAACTCGAGCGTGAACGTACCGCCGATTCCTCGACGGGCGGTAACGGTGCCTGACGAACGAACTGTGTCTGACGAAAAGATCATCGGCGTCGTCGTCACCCATCGCCGACGCGAACTGCTGGCCGAATCGCTGAAGGTGCTGGCTGCGCAGACACGACCGCTCGATCACCTCGTCGTGGTGGACAACGCGGATGAAGACGAGGTACGCGCACTCGTCGACTCTGTGGAGATGCCCACGACCTATCTCGGGTCGAAGCACAACCTGGGTGGGGCAGGCGGCTTCGCGCTCGGCATCCTGTATGCGCTGTCGCTGGGCGCCCACCGGGTGTGGCTTGCAGACGACGACGGTCGCCCCGACGGCGACGAGGTCCTCGCGACGTTGCTCGACTGCGCGAGGCGCAACGGCCTGGCCGAGGTGTCGCCGGTGGTGTGCGACATCACCGAGCCCGACCGGTTGGCGTTCCCGCTGCGTCGCGGTGTGGTGTGGCGGCGCTGGCGTCACGAACTCGGCGACGAGGACCTGCTGCCCGGCATCGCGTCGCTGTTCAACGGCGCTCTGTTCACAGCGGACGCGATCGACGCAGTGGGCGTACCCGACCTGCGACTGTTCGTGCGCGGCGACGAAGTGGAGGTCCACCGGCGGCTGGTGCGTTCAGGGCTTCCCTTCGGGACGTGCCTGCAGACCGCGTATCTCCATCCCGACGGTGCCGACGAGTTCAAGCCGATCCTCGGCGGGCGGATGCACACCCAGTTTCCCGACAACGACGTCAAGCGGTATTTCACGTACCGCAACCGCGGCTACCTGCTGTCGCAGCCGGGTCTGCGTCGGCTACTACCGCAGGAGTGGGTACGGTTCGGCTGGTATTTCCTGGTCACCCGTCGTGACCCAGCGGGTCTCCGCGAATGGGTGCGGCTGCGCAAGTTGGGGCGCGAGGAGAAGTTCGAGCGTCCCTGAGGCGAAGGTGACCGCGTCAGCTCTTCGATGCAACGTAGATCGCGTGGATGATCCACACTGGTAACCACATTCCACACGTGATCAGTGTGAGCACAAAGTGAAGCAGGTGCGGACATTCTGCACGGGCAGGCGCGTTGTGGACCGTGACCTGCTGGATCGGTACGTAATGCGGCTGCGCATACGGCGCCTGATACGACGCGTGTTGCTGCTCGGCGAGACGCCGCTGGTGCTCCTCGTACGCAAGGCGTTGCTGGTGTGCCTGACGCTGCTGCTCCTGGATCTGCCGGTACTGCGCCTCGCGCTCCTGCTGTTCCTTCCACGCACGCAGCCTGTTGAGTTCTTCGAGTTCCCCCGGTTCGAGATCCCGCTGATACTTCGCGGTCGGCTCCCAGCCCGGTAGGGGTTCGGTCATCGGTAGTTCCTCCACGCTCCCAGGGCCGAGCATTCACCGCTCGCGCCATACACCGGTCGACTTTCGACTGCCGACCTCAGGCAGTTCGATCAACTCGAGATCGGCCGGTTCGACCGAGGCGTTACATCGCTACCGTCCGTCATACTAGATACGCTCATGACCGTCCGAATCGCCATCCCCTCACTCCGTGATGAAATCGCCGGCCAGCGTGTACACAGCCTCTCCGCCGCCGCGCGTGCTGCTGTAGTCGACGGCGATCACGATTTCGTCGCTGCGTTCACCACCCTCGCTGCCCCAGAATCCGATATCCAGCCTGGCAGCACCCCGGTCGACGGGGTCGATACCGAATCGGCTCATGGCGTCGTCGCGAACCCGTTCCAGGGTGCCCGAGGTGACGTCCGACAGCCGGAACCGAGGAAGGTCGCTGTCGCTCATGGCCTCGTCGGGATCGCTGAATCTCCCCGCACGGAGCCAGGTTCGGTAGTACGTGTCGCCGCGATAGTAGTCGAGCATGAATCCGGGACTGCTACTGGAATCGAACGCGATTTCCTTGACCAATGGGTCATCCGCGGAAATGCCCCGTGCAGCGAGGGCCGTCTCGACCTGCTGTAACCCCGCGGCGAGATCCTCGGCGGGCCACCACGGCGCGACGGCGCCGTCGGCCGTTGCATGGATCCTGATCGCAGACCCGTCGAACCAGGATTCGGCGAGGACCGGTCGGGAAACCCCGAATATGTCGTCGTCGGAGCGAGAGACCTCGAACCGTTCGGGTGTGGCCACCGCCGGAGCCACCATCGAGGACGCCTCGGACAGATACTGCTGCGCCGAGAAGTTCTGCAATTCATCAGCCGTGAACGTGTCCATGCTCCGTCGATCGGTGGTGCCCTCCGTGATCTCCCACCCGTCGGCCCGACCTTCGTATGTGCGCATGCGATCAGCCCCGAGGTAGACGTCCACGCTGACGTAGGAGTCGTAGATCGCGATCTCCAGCAGCGAATCCAACGCATCGGGCGCATCGGAGCGCAAGTAGGCGAGCGCGTCGTCGTACCACTGCCACAAGAGACGTTCGTCGGGTCCGAGAGCCTCCTCCGGGGACGACTCGGATGTCCCGGCCGCCAGAGCCGGCGTGAAATCCCAGAAGTCGCTCGGCGGCACCAGCATCGTCACCCACATCGCCGCTACCGCCGCTACCGCCGCGGGCGTGCGCACACGCGTACTGCCGTGCTCGATCACGGGAGCTGCTCCGGGGACACCAACCGCCTCTGACGGCAGCGCGCCCCGCCCGTCGGCGACGATCTCCGCGACCTGGTAGCTCGACAGGGCCGCACGGGTCTGGAATGAGAACGGAGCGTCTCCCGGGGGATGCGCCCGGCCCGCAATGAGAGTGGACGAACAAGTCAGGTTCGGGGCGGACCGGTCGATGAGATCGACGTCGACGGGCACCGGATCACCGCTGGCCACAAGGAAGATCGAGCGGGACAGAGCGGTGACGATCGTGCCTGTACCGAGCACGACGAACAACACTGCAAGGATCAGGAACCAGCCACCGGAGTACGCACCGATTGAAACGCCACCGCCGATGAGCATGCCGCCCGCTGCCGCACGAACCGTCGAATTCACAGCACCGCCTCTACGCGTCTCGGGCACGGATCGACTCTAACCAGCGCAAGACTCGACGGCATCGGCACGGTAGCGTTTCCGCCATGCGTGGAACGGTTCTCCCGGCATGACAGCTACGGATGCGCGGCGCGAGACGACGCCCGCTCTGATCGCACGCACCGAGTACGCGGACGGCGCCGCCCTGATCCGCAGGATCCTCGGCGCGACGTTCCTACTCGCACCGATACCGCTTCTCCTCGTTCTCGCGCTCGCCGGGGTGCCCTCAACGGTCATCGTGATGGTCGTCGGCGCATCGGTGACCTCCGCACTCGCACTGCAATCGTTCGGGTCGCTCGCTCGGTACCGCGCAGCAGTCCGGCTCGGAATCGTCGACGAACAGATACTCATCGGCACCGAGGAGACGGCCGATGACGTGCGCTCACTGGCCGACCTCACCGACGTCGCGCTCTCGGCGGAGCAGTCACCCACGACCCGCATCGTGCCCGCCGAACGGGACTTCCGCATCCGGGGAATCCGGTCGTTGCAGCTCACTTTTCGCGATGGCGCCGTCTACGTGGTGGCGTTGCTGGAAACCGATCCGGTGGCGATCGAGATCATGCGACGGCTGCGACGCGCGCTACCCGAGAAGCCCCGCGTCTACCAGCAGATGAAACCGGCCGGTCATCGCACTGACGCCGAGCGCACGTACCAGACCGATGAGCCCCGCGTGGGTCGTATCCCCGAGCCGGCCGAGCCGAGCGCGTCTCCGGCCGCCGATGTCCGTCTGTGGGAGGCTGCCCGCGCCGTCCACAACCGGGTCCTGTCGGAGTACGGCGCATACGAGCTCGATCCAGCACTTTACCTGCGGTATCCCGGTGTCACGGACATCACCCGCGAGACCGTGATGGACTTCCACAGCGCGCTGGAGGAAGCGGAGGCGTTGGCCACCGACACGTATCCGGGAGATGCGGCATTCGCGGGGCGCTACCGGACGGCTGTCGATGCGCTGCGTCGAACGTGGGCACGGTGCGAACGCGACGGCAAGGCCACCGGAACCGGATACCTCCTCAGTGAGGACAGTTCGGACCTCGACACCGCCGCCAAGCTCTACAACCACGCACAGTCCACCGACAACGCCGAAGAGAAGGCCTCATATCTGCGCAAGGTGCAGCAGATCGTCCACGACCTCGACGAGCGCGGGCGAGTCCATCTACCGCAGCCGGTCGTCGTGGCGATCGAAGCGCAGGTGCGTCTGGCGCTCGGGCCAGGCACTGACACACACTGAGTCGACTCACACCGAGTATGCTGCGGGCAATTCTGGTGCGGTAGCTCTCGCGGATCCGCAGTGCCCCAGGCATTCACACCGATCCGCCCACGCACGTACGCAGTCCACTTTACACTTTTCGCACCATTCTTCTCCGGGAGCGATCCATGACACCTCGAGACAATGCACCGTCCACCCTCTGCGATGCCTTCCACACCACCGCCTCGGCGTATCCCGACAGGGTCGCGCTCCGCACACCGGACGACTCCGTCCGGTACACCTGGCGGCAATACGCCGACCGTGTCGAGAGACTCGCCGCCGGACTCGCCGGGCTCGGCGTCCGGCACGGCGACACCGTCGGCCTGATGCTCACCAACCGCCCGGAGTTCCATCTCGTCGACACTGCGGCATTCCACCTGGGTGCAACTCCTTTCTCGATCTACAACTCACTCACCGCCGAGCAGATCTCGTACGTACTCGGAAATGCGGGCAATCGCGTGATGATCTGCGAAGAACAGTTCGTCCCGGTACTGCAGGAAGCGATCGGCACGACAAAGGTCGAGCACCTCGTGTGCATCGACGCAAAGCCAGAGGGCACGTTGTCACTCGATGATCTGGAAGCCTCCACCAGGGCAGAGTTCGATTTCGAGGCAACCTGGAAGGCCGTGCAGCCGTCGGATCTGCTCACCCTCATCTACACGTCCGGCACCACCGGACCGCCGAAGGGGGTCGAGCTCACCCACGCGAACATTCTCGCCGAATTGAAGGCGACCACGACATTCCTGCCCACCGACGCCGACGACCGGATCGTGTCGTATCTGCCCGATGCGCACATCGCGAACCGGTGGGGCTCGCACTACTCGAGCATCTACGGCGGCATGCAGATCACAACGCTCGACGATCTCAAACAGGCGATCGCGGTGCTGCCGAGTGTCCGTCCGACGCTGTTCGGCGCTGTACCGCAGGTGTGGTACAAGCTCAAGGCCGCAATCGACAAGACTCTCGCCGAGGAGTCCAGCCCGGTGAAGAAGAAGCTCGCATTGTGGGCGATCGACGTCGGTCGCACACGCGCGCGGCTGCACTCCGACGGCAAGCCCGTCCCCAGGACACTCGAATTGCAGCATGGTCTCGCCGACAAGCTGGTGCTGTCGAAGATCCGTCAGAAACTCGGACTCGACCAGGTACGTGTCGCCGTCACCGGTGCCGCTGCGATCTCGCCGGAGGTGCTCGAATTCGTTCTGGCGCTGGGCATCCCCTGCTCCGAGGTGTGGGGCATGTCGGAGACGTCCTGTGTGGTGACCATGAACCGTCCCGGCGGGATCCGCATCGGCACCGTCGGCCAGGCGGTCCCCGGGGTGGAGATCAAGACCGCGGATGACGGCGAACTCCTGGTCAAAGGCCCTCTGATCATGAACGGGTACCGCAACGATCCGGAGAAGACGGCCGACGCGATCGACCCCGACGGGTGGCTGCACACCGGCGACATCGCCGAGATCGACTCCGACGGCTATGTACGGCTCATCGACCGGAAGAAGGAACTCATCGTCAACTCCGCGGGGAAGAACATGTCGCCCGCCAACATCGAGGGTGTGCTTCGCGCTGCGTGTCCGATGCTGGGAGGAGCTGTCGTCATCGGCAACGACAGGCCGTTCAACGTCGCGTTGCTCGCACTCGACCCTGACGCGCTCGCAACATTCGCTCAGGAACACGGATTGTCCGGCACTCACGTGAAGCTTGCCGAAGATCCGGTCGTCCTCGATGCCGTCGAGAAGGCGGTGCAGGTCGCGAATTCGAAACTGTCGCGCGTCGAGCAGGTCAAGAAGTACACGGTCCTGCCGACCATCTGGGAACCGTCGGGCGACGAACTGACTCCCACGATGAAGCTCAAGCGCAAGCCGATCGACGCGAAGTACGCGGAGCAGATTGCGATGCTCTACGAGAACGTGCCATAGACGCGCGCCGCATCGTGCGCGGCGCCCCCTGAATTCTCCCGGCGCACCGGCCGACAGCGGCCGGTGCGGTACGGTGATGAGCGGTGTGCCGGGAAGTCTGGTCGGCGAGGTTTTCTGCTCTCGAACCGGAGGTCTCATGATTCCGTCGCGCCATCGCAGCGATTCCTTCTCCATATCCGGAGGCGTGTGATGCCCGGAATCTTCTCTTCGCTTCCCTTACTGTCACGCGGTTCCTGGGAAGAATCACGCCGTGTCTCGGACATCCTTCGTAAGGAGACCGTCGGCGGGGCCCTGCTGTTGCTTGCTGCGCTCGCGGCGCTGATCTGGGCGAATTCCCCCTGGTCGGACTCGTATCACGCGCTGCGCGACACCACGTTCGGCCCGGAGTCGTTGCATCTACATCTGTCGCTGGGCACCTGGGCGGCCGACGGATTGCTGGCGATTTTCTTCTTCATCGTCGGTGTCGAACTCAAACGCGAATTCGTCGAGGGCGATCTACGCGATCTCCGACGGGCGGCGATGCCCATCGTCGCCGCGGTCGGCGGTATGGCGGCCCCGGCATTGATCTTCGTCGCGATCAACCTGAGCGGCGGCGCCGAAGCGCTGCACGGGTGGGCGGTGCCGACCGCCACCGACATCGCGTTCGCGGTGGCCGTTCTCGCAGTGATCGGGTCGCATCTGCCGACGGCGTTGCGAACGTTCCTGCTCACCCTCGCGGTGGTCGATGACCTGCTCGCAGTGACGGTGATCGCCGTGTTCTACACCGACGAACTGAACCTGCTGTATCTGGGCGCGGCCGTGATCCCGCTGATCGCGTTCGGTGTCGCCATGCAGCGCGGCGTGACCGCGTGGTGGGTTCTGGTGCCCTTGGGCATCATCACCTGGTGGCTCGTCCACCAGTCCGGGGTGCACGCCACCATCGCCGGTGTGCTGCTCGGTTTCCTCGTCCCCGTGGCGCGGCACGTGAACGGCAAGAAGATCGCCGTCGCCGAACGCGTCGAACACCGGATCCGGCCCCTGTCCGCCGGCATCGCCGTGCCGGTCTTCGCGTTCTTCGCCGCGGGCGTCACGGTGGGCGGCCTCTCCGGCCTCACCTCCACGCTCACCGATCCGGTCTCCGTGGGTGTGACAACCGGGCTCGTCGTGGGCAAGGTCGTCGGGATCTTCGGCACCACCTTCATGATGGCAAAGTTCACGCAAGCTCGACTCGACGACGACGTGCGTTGGATCGACGTGTTCGGTGTCTCACTCCTCGGAGGTATCGGATTCACGGTCTCCCTCCTGATCGGCGACCTTGCGTTCGGCGCCGGATCACTCGAGGCAGACCACGCCAAGGTCGCGGTGCTGTGCGGATCGGTGCTCAGTGCCGTTCTGGCGTCGATCGTCCTCACAATCCGCAACCGTGCCTACCGCCGCGTCGCCGAACGCGACCGGGTCGACGACGGCGACGGACTCCCCGGCGTCCACCCGGAGCAACGAGCACCGTGACTCTCCCATCCTTCGCGCTCATACACATCAGGAGGACACCGTGAACTGGACCGCACTGTGGGTTTTCATGGGCGTGTGGGTGCTCACCGGGCTCGCCACCGGATTGTGGATGGCTCGCAAGGGGCACGACCCCCGCTGGACGATCATCGCGGTGATCCTCGGGCCACTGTTCGTGCCTGTCGCATTCGAACGAATCGAACGGAGTCCTCGGTCCGTGGCGTCGGAACCGGTCGCGATGTGGGGTGCCGGTAGCGAGGCATCCAGTGGTCTGCGAGTGCTGGTGGGGTTCGACGGCTCGAAGCACGCGGAGCAGGCACTGCGCACCGCGCGGAAACTGTTCGCCCCGGGCGGCGGGGTGCTCGAGCTCGTCGCGGTGGTGTCGTACGACGACGGAGCCGACGTCGATTCGGAGGTACTCGCGGGGGCGAAAGAACGCCTGGAGGCCGCAGCGGCCGACGCCGAGGGCATTCCGGTGGGCTACGCCGTCATCGCCGGCCCCGCGGGGCAGAGCCTGCGTTGGTTCGCGACCGAACAGCACGCCGACGTGGTGGTGATCGGCAAACGCGGTCACGGTCTGTCCAAACAGATGATGGGCAGCGTCGCGGCATACCTCACCGAGCACTGTCCTGTACCGGTCCTCGTCGTGGATCCGACACAGCATGCATCGACCGACGAGAAGCCAACGGCTCCGGTGGCGCTGCGTGTTCCCGCGCAGGACGTCGACGGGTCGGCTCAGTAAACCTTCCACAGGTCGCCTAGGCATCAAGGTTTATGGGTCCCTCGACATCGTTCGGTCGGTGACGCGGACGGTCGAGTGCACAGTTGTTGTCGTGAACGTCGAGTGCAGCCGACAACAACTGCACACCCGATTCCGTCAACGAGGGGCGGACGGATTCGCACGAAGTACTTCCATCACCGCCCGCCACGACGCTTCCGCACCCTCCCCTGCCTGACGGAACGTGTCGTCGAGGAGACGTATCTGGGCGTCGGTCAGTTCGGCTTCGAGTGCCCGTCCGTCGTCGGTGATCGTGAGTCGACGAACCCGCCGGTCGGCAGCGTCGGGCGTGATGACGATCAGCCCCTGTGACTCGAGGTCTTTGATGGGCCGGTGCAGCGCCTGCTTGGTGATGTCGAGGATGTCGAGGAGCGCGCCGATCGACAGCCCGTCGTCGCGGCGGACGAAATGCAGAATGCGGTGGTGCGTCCGGCCGAGTCCACGTTCCGCAAGTAGTCGATCGGGTAGCGCGGTGAAGGCGCGGTATCCGAAGAAGAAGTCTTCGATCGCCTCCCTCAGCTCCCTCTCACGATTTTGGTCAAACACCTTGACCTTATTCTCAGTCACGCCTTAGAGTACGTCAATAATATTGACCTATCAGACGGGTTGTCCATGTTCTCCCAACGAATCGCCTCGCTTCGGCCGTCACCGATCCGCGAGATTCTCTCCGTCATCGACCGGCCGGGCATGGTGTCGTTCGCAGGTGGCCTTCCCGCGCCGGAGACGCTCCCACACCTCACCCACTCCATCGCCCCCACTTCCCTGCAATACGGGCCGAGCGAAGGCGATCCTGAGCTGCGCACTCTCGTTTCCGAGCAACTACGCACGCTCGGCCTCGATGCGCCCACGGAGCGCGTGATGATTCTGTCCGGCAGCCAACAGGGCATCGACCTCGTCGCGAAGTTGTTCGTCGATCCTGGGACCCAGGTCGCAGTCGAATCCCCCACCTACCTTGCGGCGCTCCAGGTGTTCCGTCTGTACGGCGCCGACTTCACCGACCTGAACTGGGCCGATAGCCCGGGCACCCCGCTCGCGTACGTCGTGCCCACCTTCGCCAACCCCACCGGAAGGTGCGCGATCGACGGCGAACGCGACAGCCTTGCCCGCGCCTGCCTCGACAGCGGCACGACACTGTTCGAAGACGACCCGTACCGCGAACTCGCCTACGAACTGCGCGACCGAATTCCCGTCACCGCACGCATGGGCGACGGGTCCTGGGTGTATCAGGGCTCGTTCTCCAAGACGTTCGCGCCCGGACTGCGCCTCGGGTTCCTCGCGGCCTCCGAGGATCTGTTCCCGCGATTGGTGATGCTCAAGCAGTCAGTCGACCTACACAGTTCCACCCTGTCCCAGCAGCTCGTGCGCAACGCCCTCACCGACCCGAGCTGGGCGAGTCGCCTCGACGAACTCGCCTCGTTCTACCGGACACGCCGCGACAGTTTCGACGAAGCCTTGCGTCGCCACCTCAGCGGACTCGCCGAGTGGGAGAGTCCCGCCGGCGGGCTGTTCTTCTGGCTCCGCCTCACGAAGCCGATCGATACCCGAACGCTTCTCGCCACCGCAATCGATCGTGGTGTCGCGTTCATGCCGGGCGAGGAGTTCTTCCCCGACCGACCGCAGCTAGGCACCATGCGTCTGAACTTCAGCCACGCCGACGCGGACGCCACCGAACGCGGACTCCGGACACTCGCGCAGCTCCTGCGAAACCACCGTGCATAATACGTTGAACCGTTCAGGGGGAACGGCCGGAACATCTGGGGGGGATCATGACGGATATCAGCACGCCCGGCGTCGAGAAGTACGAGGGCCTGAGCGATACGTGGCGGTTCCGGTTCGAGTTCTTCGACAGGAACGGCACACCGGGCGCGATCAAGACTTCACCGGCCTACACCGCCGCATTCCGCGAGTTGCCGTTCGGTAAGCGGATGAAGCTGAACTTCAACTGGCTCGGAGCAGTCTTCGGTGTCTTCTACCTGCTGTATCTGCGCTTGTGGCGGAAAGCCCTGGTGTTGATGGGGCTCGGCATCGCCATCGGGGTCGTCAGCGTGATCCTGGACCTGCCGCCCAGCATCGACCGAATCGTGACCTTCGGATTCGCCTTCTTCATCGCGAGCCGCGTCAACATCTACAACTACGAGCGCCGCGTGCTCGGACGTCACACCTGGGAGTTGTGAACCACCGCTACGACCACACCGGAACCGGGCCGATTTCACCGCGGGTAGGCTCGGGACTCGTGCCTGATGCCCTCGCTGTCGATGACGAGCCGATCGAATCGTCCTCCCGCACGTTCAAGCGTGCATTCGAGGATCTCCGCGATGGTTTCTCGCATCGTGAACTGTGGTTCCACCTCGGGTGGCAGGACATCAAGCAGCGCTACCGTCGCTCGGTGCTCGGCCCGTTCTGGATCACCATCGCGACCGGTGTCTCGGCGATTGCGATGGGAATCCTCTACGGAACACTGTTCAATCTCGACGTCCCGACGTTCCTGCCGTACGTGGCGCTCGGGTTCATCATCTGGAACCTGATCAGCGGTTCGATCCTCGAGGGCGCTGACGTGTTCATGTCCAACGAGGGCCTGATCAAACAGCTCCCGACACCGCTGAGCGTGCACGTCTATCGTCTGGTGTGGCGCCAGATGATCTTGTTCGCGCACAATATCGTGATCTACGTCGGCATCCTCATCGTGTTTCCGCAGCCGCTGCACTGGACCGCGATCGCGGCGATCCCGGCACTGTTCCTGATCGCGATCAACGCGGTGTGGGTGTCGCTGGTGTTCGGCATCCTCTCCACCCGTTACCGCGACATTTCGCCGCTACTCGGCAGCATCGTGCAGCTGCTGTTCTTCATGACGCCGATCATCTGGACCGAACAGACACTCGTCGGCACGGGCAACGAGGGCCGCGCCAAGATCGCCGAGATCAACCCGCTGTACCACTTCCTCGACATCGTCCGGACCCCCCTGCTCGGCGGCGATCAGCAGCTCTACCACTGGGTCATCGTGCTGGTGATCACCGTGCTCGGCTGGGGACTCGCACTGCTCGCGATGCGCAACTATCGCGCGCGCGTCGCCTACTGGGTCTGAATCGTCTACTGCACGCCAACCGGCTCGAGCCGGATCAGCTGCAACCGGTGAACCGGTTCGCGGTCTGTGATCTCGAATCCGACTGCGGCCAGTTCGCGGAATGTGTCCGTGTCGGTGAATCGATACGGCTCGAACCGCCACCACACGTTGTTGGGATGCCACAGCTTCCAGGCGGTCTCGCGGTCGCGGTCGGCGATCACCCACAACACCGTGCACCGGGTGGAGGCGCGTCGGGCCAGTTCGGACGGCGACACATCGCTCGACCACAGCCGTGTTCGCTCGACCGCGCTGCGAGCGAGTCCGACATCGTCGAGGCCCGCCACCGCATCCGGTCGCGCATCCATCAGCACTCGCGGGGAGGTCGGCGCCCACGACACGGTCGGTTCGAACGCGACGCAATCCCCCGCCTCCGACACCTCGACGAGCCGATCGGCAACCGCGCTGTAGTCCATTCCACCTGCCTTCCCGAACGGCTGACGCTGCGAAACGTACGCCGGTGACACAGCCACAACCAGCGCGACGAACACAACGAGCATCGTCCACCACCGAGTCGAGAGCCGGGCCAGCGCCCAGCCCACGAGCAACGCCATCGCCGGCACGGTGAAGGACAGATACCGGTCGAGGTACAGATTGCGCGCCACCAGCGAATACACGAGCAGCGCCGTCATCGGCACGGCGAACCCGGGAACCGCCACCCACAGCAGCATCCGCTCCCCCGGGGTCACGCCGGTCCGCACCGCGACGACCGCACCCCCAACGACAATCACCGCGCACAGCGCCGCCGCCCACGGCGCTTGCGGAAACCACTGATCGACGAGGATCGTGCGGATCACCGTGCCATCGAGCGGCGGGATCCACGACACCTGCCTCACCTGGGACGCCGCGAGCACCGTGAACGGCGCCGACAGCGCCAGCCCCACCACCACTGACACGACGAACCGCACCCGGTCGCGCTTCATCACGAGGACTGTCACCGTGTGCGCGAGCACCACGGTCGCGGTGTACACGAACATCACCGCCGACACCGTCGCCAGCAACGCATACGGCACCCACCAGCGCGCCTTGCCCGTCGTCAGCGCCGTCACCAGTAGCAGGGTGAGCACCGCGACTCCGGCGATCGCGAACGCGTACGAGCGCGCCTCGGTCGCCGCCCACGTGATCCGTGGAGTGATCGCGAACAGCACCCCCGCCGCGACAGCGACGCGCCGGCCGGCGAGCTTCTGCCCGCTCGCGGTGACGGCGGCTGCGCCGACGCCCAATGCCACCGCACCCGGGATTCGGGCAGTGAACTCACTGATGCCGACGAGCGAGAACCACCAGTGCAGGAGCAGATTGTGGAGCCCGTGCACAGCGTCGCGCAGAGCATGCAGGTCGAACAGTGCCCCGACAGAGCGATTCGCCGCGGAAATCGTGGCGGCCTCGTCCCACCAGAACGACGGCACCCACGAGAATGCTGCACCGATGAACATGGCCGCTCCCCCGATCAACAGCGGGAGCGGCCATACCCTCATGGACTACTCGTCGATACCGTAGAGACGAGCCCAGTTCTCGCGGCTGGTCAGCTTGGGCATGGCGTCGTGCCACACCTTCTTCATCTGCGGGGCTTCCTTACGGAGCCGCCAGCACACCTTCGCGGCGTGCTTCGCGAGTTCGAGGGCGGT
Source organism: Rhodococcus ruitaii (assembly GCF_055230935.1). Lineage (NCBI taxonomy): Bacteria > Bacillati > Actinomycetota > Actinomycetes > Mycobacteriales > Nocardiaceae > Rhodococcus > Rhodococcus ruitaii. The sequence goes on from NZ_JBUYWC010000015.1 coordinate 41,715, forward strand.
GTCCTTGTCACGGCGGCGCACCCGCACCGCATTCTGCGACGCATCGGTGACGACGGCGGTGTCGAACAACGACACATGCCACCAGTTCGCGAAGTGCGCTGGAACGGTCACCTGGCGGCGGTCGACCTTGCCCCGGAACTGCTGCACAGCCCGCTTGACGAGAACGAGCGCCTCGCGCTTCTTGTCAGGTTCGAACTCCCACACCTTCATCTGAGCGTGCGGATCCGATTCTTTGCCCACCTGCGACGCGGGCAACGGCTTCGTCTCGGGGTAGCGGTCGCGCAACTCGCGCAGTTCCTTCAGCACCGTCTGACCACCGTCGTAGAGGAAATCGGGCCCAGTGAGAAAGTCCTCGGCCGCCTTGATGAAGGTCGCTGCCAGGCCGTACTGCATCGACACGATCAGCTCGCTGATCTTGCGGAACAGGTACTTCGAGATGTCGTTGCCGTCGAACCGCCCATACAGCGCCGACACGACCAAGCCGTTGCGGATGCTGAAATAACGGGCCCAGTCGTCGTAGTCCTTGAGATGGAAATCAGCGTGCCACACACCCGCGTTGGGCAGCGTGACGGTCGGGTGCCCGGCAAAGCGGGCGCGGATCCCGTATTCGATGTCGTCCCACTGGAAGAACAGCGGGATCGGCAGTCCACACTCTGCGATGATCTCGGCGGGCAGCAGACACGTCCACCAGCCGTTCCAGCCGGCATCGAAGCGGGCATCCTGCTTCTTCTTGACGAGGTCGATGCCCATCTTCGCGCCGGGGGTGAGTTCGCCCGCGGTGATCTCGTCGAGGACTTCACGCTCGGCACTGACGTGCAGGATCTGCGGATTGCTCAGCGACAGCATCTGGGCGCCGACGATCGTGGGCTGCACCGTCATGTTCGCGAACGCGTTGAGTCGCAGCACGGATTCCGGCTCGCACAAGATGTCGTCGTCCATGACGATCACGTTGGCGTGCGCCGAGTTCGGCGAGCCGGTGATCTCGTACATGCCGCGGGAGAATCCGCCCGCGCCACCGAGGTTCGGCTGCGTGAGGTAGATCAGCTTCCTACCGAGCTTCTCCTCGACCTCCGCGAACGCGGGACGCGAACGCACCTGGTCGGTGCCCTGGTCGACAATGCACACCGCATCGATGTCGGACATCGCATCGTCGTCGGAGGCGAGAGTGCCGACAGTGACCGTGCAGTCGTCGGCGCGGTTGAACGTGCAGATGACGACGGCGGCAGGTCGCAGGTGCTCGGGAGCAGCAACGGTCCACCGGGCGTCGGAGACGAACAGCGAGCCGTTGCCGGACTCCACGGAGAACCACATCGCGCCGCCGTCGACGAACCGCTCGATGGGAAGTTCGAGATCGAGGTCGCCCGAACCCGATACCTTCGAGGTGGTGACGATGCGCTCGCGACCACGGGCGTCGGACGCCGACACCGTGAAGGTCGCGCTGCCCGAAGAGGCGTAGGTGAGCTGCAGGTTCACCGACTTCACGTCGGTCCAGCGCTGCCAGTAGGTCGCTGCGAACCGGCCGAAGTAGGTGTTGGTGTGGGCGGTCGCGCCCTCGGCGAGCTGCAACCCGTGCCGGTCGGCAGCGGCGTCACCCTTGGTAACCACGTACATCTTCCCGGGCACGCGCGACGAGAGGGACCCGAACAGCCCGCGCTGAACGATGAGCCGATCGCGACGTACGGGCTCGACGAAGGCGTCCTCCAGCGCGTCGACGTTGCTGTCCTCAGTTGTCGTGTCGCCGGCAGGTGCCTGCTCCATCGAGTAACTCCCCGATCTCGTCGATCCTGTTGGTCGGATGCGACATTATCAGCGGGAACACCACCACCCGGCGATCACGTGAGTCCTGCGACCGATTGGTACGAAACACGGAGTATGGGACTTTAGCCCATTTCAGGCCCGCAACTCACCCGTCGAGAGTGCGCTCCGCGCGGCGGTAAGTGGCTTCGGTTTCGTCCTTGCGCGGCCGCCACCACGCCTCGTTCGCGCGGTACCACTCGATGGTCGCCTGCAGACCTGACCGGAAATCCCGGTAGACCGGTTCCCAGCCGAGTTCGGTCTTCAACCGGGTCGCGTCGATCGCGTAGCGCAGGTCATGACCCGGCCGATCAGTGACGAAATCGAAGTCCGCGCTGTCCTTGCCGCACAACTCGAGGACCGCCTCGACGACCGTACGGTTGTTCGTTTCCCCGTCGGCGCCGATGAGGTAGGTCTCTCCGATGGCGCCTTTGTCGATGATCGTCCATACCGCACGGTTGTGGTCGTCGACGTGGATCCAGTCGCGCACGTTGGTTCCGGTGCCGTACAGCCTGGGCCGCACCCCGGTGAGCACGTTCGTGATCTGCCGCGGGATGAACTTCTCCACGTGCTGGTACGGGCCGTAGTTGTTCGAGCAGTTCGACAAGGTGGCGCGAACTCCGAACGAACGCACCCAGGCGCGGACGAGCAGGTCGGAGCCGGCCTTCGTCGACGAGTACGGGCTCGACGGGTTGTAGGCCGTGGCCTCGGTGAACTTCGCCGGGTCGTCGAGCGCGAGATCGCCGTACACCTCGTCGGTGGAGATATGGTGGTACCGCACGTCGTACTTGCGGACGGCCTCGAGCAGCGCGAAGGTGCCCACGAGGTTGGTCTGCACGAACGGCGACGGATCCGTCAGGGAGTTGTCGTTGTGGGATTCGGCGGCGAAGTGCACCACGAGGTCGGTGTCGGCGACAAGCCGGTCGACGAGTTCGGTGTCGGCGACGTCGCCGCGGACGAAGGTGATCTCGTTTTTCACCGGCGCGAGCGACTCGCGGTTGCCTGCGTAGGTGAGCTTGTCGAGGACGGTGACCTCGAGGTCGGGGCGCTCGGCCACGGTTTGATGGACGAAGTTCGCCCCGATGAATCCGGCACCGCCGGTGACGAGCAGCTTCATTGCGACAACCCTACCCATGGGACACTGGCCCGCATGCGCGGAATCATCCTGGCCGGCGGGACCGGTTCGCGGCTGCACCCCATCACGTTGGGGATCAGCAAGCAGCTCACTCCCGTCTACGACAAGCCGATGATCTACTACCCGCTGTCGACGCTGATACTCGCGGGAATCCGCGACATCCTCCTGATCACCACACCGCACGACGCCGGTCAGTTCCGTCACCTGCTCGGGGATGGCTCGCGGTTCGGCATCGACATCACCTACGCCGTCCAGGAGAACCCCGAGGGGCTGGCGCAGGCGTTCGTTCTCGGCGCCGATCACATCGGCACCGAATCGGTTGCTCTGGTATTGGGCGACAACATCTTCTACGGTCCTCGACTCGGCACACAACTCAAACGGTTCGACGATCTCGACGGCGGCGCCGTCTTCGCCTACCGCGTCTCGGATCCGTCGGCGTACGGGGTGGTCGAGTTCGATTCCGACGGTCGCGCACTGTCGATGGAGGAGAAGCCGTCGGATCCGAAGTCGCACTACGCGGTGCCTGGGTTGTACTTCTACGACAGCGATGTCGTCGGCATCGCGAAGTCCTTGACGCCGTCGGAGCGAGGAGAATACGAGATCACCGACGTCAATCGCACCTATCTGGAGGCAGGCAAGCTCCAGGTCGAAGTGTTGCCCCGTGGTACCGCCTGGCTCGACACCGGCACGTTCGATTCACTGCTCGATGCATCGAACTTCGTGCGCACCATCGAACAGCGTCAGGGTTTGAAGATCGGGGTGCCCGAAGAGGTCGCGTGGCGGCGCGGATTCATCACCGACGACGAATTGGCCGCCTTGGCGCATCCGCTGATGAAGTCGGGTTACGGCACCTATCTGCTGGACCTGATCGCACGGGGAAAGGACTCCTGAGGACATGCAGTACCGAGAACTGACGATCGAGGGCGCATGGGAGATCACGCCGAAGCAATTCGGGGACGATCGGGGGATGTTCCTCGAATGGTTCAAACAGGCCACCTTCACGGAGGCGACGGGCCGGGAACTCGATCTCGCCCAGGCCAATTGCTCGGTGTCTGCTGCGGGTGTGCTACGCGGGATCCACTATGCGGATGTCCCGCCGGGGCAAGCGAAGTACGTGACGTGCGCGTCGGGGTCGGTGCTGGACGTCGTCGTCGATCTGCGGGTGGACTCACCGACGTTCGGGCAGTGGGATTCGGTGCTGCTCGACACCGTCGATCGTCGGGCAATCTTCCTTGCCGAGGGGTTGGGGCACGGCTTCCTCGCTTTGGAAGACCATTCGACGGTGATGTACCTGTGCTCGACGGGATACAACCCGGAGCGTGAACACGAAGTCCACCCATTGGACCCGGCGATCGGAATCGACTGGCCGACGGTCGGGCCGGGCGGGCCGTTCGAATACGAACTCTCCGCCAAGGACCGCGCAGCGCCGACCCTCGCAGAAGCGCGTGCGGCGGGACGGTTGCCGCGGACGTGACACAAGATTTGGTGTTCTCAACAGCGATATAGGCGGTCGAGACCACCAAAGTTCAGCGGGCGAGTGCTCGACGGATCTGGCGGATCACCTCGTCGGGATCGTGGGCAAGTGTGTGCCAGGTGAAGCGGAGGACGTGCCAGCCTGCGTTGACCAGTATGTTCTGGCGCTCTGCATCACGCCGGTGTCGCGCCGGGTCTCGGTGCCATGCCCACCCGTCGATCTCGATGGCCACGCGCTGCGCCTCGAACACCACGTCGATCTCGAATCCGCAGCTCTTCACGTGTGGGCGCCATCCTGTGAGACCCGCGGCTTTCAAGAGGCTGTAGAGGATTCGCTCCGCCTCGGAATGTCCGCCGCTACGCGCAGCGCAGAGGAGCCGTTCCGCTGCCCGCGAGCCACGTCGTCCGGGGTTACGACGGTGGGCACGCTCGAGCAATCCCAGCGTGGTATGCCGTTGCAGCGCTCTGTCCATGAAAACCGACCCGTTGTCCAGTTCGACCGCGGCCTCGACCACAGCCAGCGGCAACCCTGTGACCTGGAGGCGACGCACCGATGTCACGTCCTCGATCGGCAGGTCGCGCCGTCGCAGTCTCACGCCGGGAGGCGCCTTGATCGCACGACGGTGCGGCACAGTGACGTACTGCCGCGTCGGCGCACGATCGAGGAGTCCGTGCCACCACGCAGCACTCGGTCCCCACGCCATTGCGCCCTCACCGGCGCCGTACACCGCTGCGCGCAGGCGCACGGCCGGTGTCCGCTCCCGGTCTGCGCGCAGATACACACCCGGTGCCAGCGATCGCCATTCCGCCGACCGCACGTAGTGGTCGATCATCGCGATGGTCAGGCCGCACGCGACCGCCTGGTCGCGGATGATGACGCCGTCCTGCCGTGCCATGAGCGCATGTACCTGTTGACGTGGCATACCCGTTTCGACGCAGCCCAGCTGCAGCCGGTTCCACCGCACCGAAGATCTGGTGTTCTCGACGGCACATACTGCCGTTGAGAACACCAAAGTTCAGCGGATACGGAAGATCACCAGCCTTTGCACGACGAAATTGATGACCGTCGCCACACCCTGCGCAACGACGAAGGCAAGCGGGGTGACCCACCAGTCGTCGCCCATCGACTCGTTGAGCACGCGGTTGATCCCCACCTGAGCAGCGAACGTCACCGCATAGAGGATCACGACGGCGGCGAACCGCACACGACTCGGCGGAGCCTGAAAGGTCCAGCGACGGTTGATGAGGTACGCGGTGGTGGTACCCGCAACGAACGAGACGGCCTTCGCGAGATCACGGGTGACGCCGAGCGCCATGAGCAGCACATACAGGCCGTAGTCGACGATCGCCGACAGTCCGCCGGTGAGCACGAACCGCACCAACTGTGTCTTGAGATCGAGCGCCTTGTCGGCGGTCGAGTCGGTCAGCGGCAGCTCGGGAGCGAGCGGAGCATGGTGTTCCGGCAGCGGCTGCACGTGGTCGTGGGGTTCGGGCACGGAGTCGAGGGTAGCGCCAGTCGCACCTCGATCCGCACCTCCACGACAGCGAAATTCTCACCGAGATGCAATGAGTGACCTACGGCATCTTGCCGGGTGGTGAGCCGACACGGGTAGCCTCTATCCCGATGTCTACGACAGCGCACGAGCAGGCGAGCGAGCCTCTCCCCACCCAGACACGCACCCTGACCGGATGGGGGCGCACCGCGCCGACCACCGCAGAGGTGCTCTCCACACCCGATGTCGAGCTCATCGCGAAGGCCGTCGCGCAGGTCGCAGAGCAGAACGAGTCGAAGCCGACGCACCTGCGTCGCGGTGTCATCGCGCGCGGCCTCGGCCGTTCGTACGGCGATCCCGCGCAGAACGCGGGTGGGCTCGTCGTCGACATGACGGCACTGAACAAGATCCACAGCATCGACCGCGCATCCCGCAAGGTCGTCGTGGACGGCGGCGTCGACCTCGATCAGCTGATGCGCGCCGCGCTGCCGTTCGGCCTGTGGGTCCCGGTGCTTCCGGGCACACGCCAGGTCACCATCGGCGGTGCCATCGGATCCGACATCCACGGCAAGAACCACCACAGCGCCGGCAGCTTCGGCAACCACGTGCGCTCGATCGACCTACTCACCGCCGACGGTCAGGTCCGCACGTGCACGCCCTCCGGGCGCAACTCCAAGCTGTTCTGGGCGACCGTGGGCGGTATGGGGCTGACGGGCATCATCCTGCGCGCGACCATCGAGATGACAGCTACCGAGACGGCGTACTTCATCGCCGACGGCGTCGTCACGTCCACCCTCGACGAGACGATCGCGGCGCACAGCGACGGCTCCGAGGACAAGTACGACTACTCGAGCGCGTGGTTCGACGCGGTCGCGCCGCTACCGAAACTCGGCCGCGCCGCGATTTCCCGGGGTTCCCTCGCGACGGTCGATCAGCTTCCGAAGAAGCTGCAGAAGAACCCCCTCAAGTTCGACGCACCACAGTTGTTGACCTTGCCGGACATCTTCCCGAACGGCCTGGCCAATAAGTACACGTTCTCCACCATCGGTGAACTCTGGTACCGCAAGGCAGGCAACTACTCGGGCAAGATCCAGAACTTGACGCAGTTCTACCACCCGCTCGACATGTTCGGGGAGTGGAACCGCGGCTACGGCCCGGGCGGCTTCCTGCAGTACCAGTTCGTGGTGCCGCCGGAGGCCGTCGACGAGTTCAAAAAGATCATCATCGACATCCAGGCGTCTGGACACTACTCGTTCCTCAACGTCTTCAAACTGTTCGGCGACGGAAACAAGGCTCCCCTGAGTTTCCCGATGAGGGGCTGGAACATCTGCGTCGACTTCCCGATCAAGGCGGGCCTGAACGAGTTCGTGCGCGACCTCGACAAGCGTGTCCTCGAATTCGGCGGTCGCCTCTACACCGCGAAGGATTCGCGGACCAGCGCCGAGACCTTCCATTCGATGTATCCGCGGATCGACGAGTGGCTCAAGGTGCGCCGCAACGTCGACCCCACCAACGTCTTCGCCTCCGATATGTCCAGAAGGTTGGAACTGAACTGATGATCAACGCCGTCGGCAATCCCCAGACCCTGCTGCTTCTCGGTGGCACCTCCGAGATCGGCCTGACGATCGTCGAGGAGTACCTGCGCAAAGCGCCCGCCCGCGTGATCCTCGCGGCACTGCCCGGCGACCCGCTGCGCGACGCGTCGGTCGCGCAGATGACGGCCGCGGGAGCGACGAAAGTCGATGTCATCGACTTCGACGCACTCGACACCGCGAGCCACCCGAAGGTCATCGACGAAGCCTGGCAGGGCAGCGACGTGGACGTCGCCATCGTGGCGTTCGGCCTCGACGGCGACTCCGAGGAACTGTGGCAGAACCAGGCCAAGGCCGTTCGGGTGGCAAACGTGAACTACACGGCGTCGGTGTCTGTCGGCGTGCTCATCGGCGAGAAGATGAAGGCGCAGGGCTTCGGCCGGATCATCGCGATGTCCTCTGTCGCCGGTGAGCGCGTCAAACGCGCCAACTTCATGTACGGATCATCGAAGGCCGGCCTCGACGGCTTCTACCTGGGTCTCGGCGAGGCGCTTCGACCGTTCGGGCCTCGCGTGACCGTGGTCCGACCCGGCCAGGTTCGCACCAAGTTCAGCGCGCACGTCGACGAAGCGCCGCTGACCGTGAACAAGGAGGACGTCGCCGCACTCGCGGTGGCCGCGTCCGACAAGGGCAAGGAAATCGTCTGGGCGCCGGGCCCGTTCAGGTTCGTGATGATCGTGCTGCGGCACATTCCGCGCGCCATCTTCCGTAAGCTGCCGATCTGACGACACCGGATCACCGTCCCCGGCCCGAGCTTCACTAGGCTCGGGTCCCGTGACAGTCGCCGCGAGTTCCACCGTCATTCCCGTAGCTCCATTTCGGAAGGTCGCGACGACCGCCGGTCGCTTGGTTGTGGCCGTGGTCGTCGCGGTCGCTGTTTCCGCGGTGGGTCTGTTCGCGTTCGCGCAGGTGCAATGGCCGGCGTTCAATTCGTCGAACGTCACGCGAGCCGTGACGACGGTCATGCAGTTCGTCGCGCTGGCCGCACTCGGCTGCTCGATCTACCTGCTGCGCCGCGGCACGTGGGTGGCGGGTGCGCGGGTGCTGTCGTGGGCGGCACTGTCGGGCTTGGTCACGGCGACACTCGGCATGCCGCTCGCCGCGACGAAGCTGTATCTGCACGGAATTTCCGTCGACCAGGAGTTCCGCACCCAGTTCCTCACGCGACTGACCGACAGCGCAGCGCTGCGCGACATGAACTACGCCGACATGCCGCCGTTCTATCCGGCCGGCTGGTTCTGGGTCGGCGGGCGCGTCGCAAACCTGCTGGGGATGGACGGCTGGGAAGCCTTCAAACCGTACGCCATCGCCTCACTGGCAGTCGCGGCGGTCGTGGCACTGGTGCTGTGGTCGGAACTCGTCCGCTCGGATCTCGCAGTGCTGGTGGCGACAGCATCGACGGTGATCGTGCTCGCCTATGGGTCGCCGGAGCCGTACGGCGCGGTGATCGCTCTGCTGATCGCACCGGCTCTGGTACTGGCCTGGGGTGCCCTCAACCCCGTGCGCGCTTCTGGTGGCAGTGACTACCAGAAACACGCACGGCAGGGGTGGGGCGCCGTGGTGGGCACCGGTCTGTTCCTGGGGATCGCGGCAACGTTCTACACGCTGTACCTGGGCTTGGCTGCGTTCGCGGTGACGGTGATGGCGTTGATCACGATGCTGCTCGCGAAGCGGGCAGACGGATCGTGGCGCAGTGCGGTGCCGGTGCTCGTCCGGTTCGTCTCCATCGCGGCCATCGCGGGGTTGGTCGCCCTGATCGTCTGGGCACCGTTCCTGCTCGACGTGCTCCGGGGCGGCTCGATCTCCGGATCAGGTTCCGCGACGCACTATCTGCCCGAGGCAGGTGCGAGCCTGCCGTTGCCGATGCTTCACTTCTCGTGGATCGGGTTGCTGTGTCTGCTCGGCAGCGTGTGGCTGATCGGGCGGGCGACATCGTCGCGGCGGGCGCAGGCACTCGGACTCGGCGTCATCGCGGTGTATCTGTGGTTCCTGGGGTCGATGGCGTTCACCGCCTTGGGCGGCACGCTTCTCGCGTTCCGCCTCGAGGTGATCCTGCTGGTGCTGCTGGGCACGGCGGGTGCGTTCGCGTTCGTCGACTTCTCGCGGTGGATCAGCCTCGCCGCCAGCGACAATCCGAATGTGCGACGCGTGCTCGTCGCGGTGGGTGCCATCGGTGCGCTCTCGTTCACCCAGAATATTCCGCAGGTGCTCGCGGGCGAGATCACGGTCGCCTATACCGACACCGACGGAAACGGTGAGCGCGCCGACCAACGGCCGCCGGGCGCCGCGTCGTACTACGCGGAAATCGACGAGACACTGCGTTCGCAACTCGGTGGTGAGCGCGACGACCACGTGGTCCTCACCGCCGACACGACGTTCCTCGCGTACTACCCCTACTTCGGGTTCCAGGCATTGACATCGCACTACGCGAATCCGCTCGCAGACTTCACGGGTCGCGCCGCAGCGATCGAGGAGTGGTTGGAGTTCGAATCCACCGACGACCTGCTCGCCGCGTGGGATTCGCTGCAGTGGCGAGCCCCCGATGCCGTCGTCTTCCGACAGGGCGCCGAGGGCTACACGCTTCGCTTGGCAGAGGATGTCTACCCGAACGACCCGAACGTTCGTCGATACACGGTCACCTTCCCCGAGACCCTGTTCGACGACCCGCGTTTCACGGTCACAAAGGTAGGGCCGTTCGCCGTGGTCACGCGCGCCGAAGGGGCATGATGTTTCGAACTCCGTTGTCGCGCAGCCACAATCCGCCCCACACGAAGATTCCGGTGTAGATCGGGAATAGCGTGGTGCTGATGATCGGCTGCTCGGTGAGCAGGTTGGTTGCGACCGCTCCGCCGAGGTAGCCGGTGAGCAGCACGGCGCCGAGGATCGCCGTCGTCGGCACGACGTAGAGCACCAGGCAGATGAGCAGCACGACCCCGAACACCCTGTTCAGGCTCGGGTCGAAGCCGAGGTCGGCCATCGCTTCCTGCACCTGCGAGGTGTTCATGAGGTGGATGACGGAGTCGAACAGCAGGAACAGGATTACGAGTCCGCTGACGATCAGCCCGGCGATGCGAGTGCCCTTCGACGGTGTGGCGGTGTCGGTGCGGGTGGCAGAGGTGGTGATCATGGTGGTCTCCCGAGGTCGCGACGGTGGTGTCGCGAATACCGACCGGGCGGCGCCCGGGAACTCATCGCCGTTGCGGTAAGGTCACGGCGAGTCGTGCGGGGGTACGACGGAATCGGGGGGATTCGATGAGTGAGATTCTGTACGTACCGACCAGGCGCCGCGACAAGTCGGGGCAGGTTCGGCTGGAGATGCGCACTCTTCCTGACGGCCGGCTGGCACTACCTGCCTTCACGTCACTGCAGGAACTCGTCCGCTGCTGCGGTCCGCGGCAAGCGTGGATGGGTGTCGACAGCACCGGACTACAGGAAATCCACCGCATCACCGAATACGACGTGGTCTTGCTCGACGCCAGACAACCACCGCCGCCACCAGCTACGGCCGAGGACGAATGCCGTCCTCCTGGAAGCTGGCTGCAGGATCCCCTCGGACGGACGCGAACCCGGTGAGCATCGAAATCGGCGACCTCAACTCGGTCGCGCGCCGACTCGCAACCGGGGCGATCGGAATCAACGACCTCGGATCCGAAGCCGCCGAAATACCTGACGCCGGTGCCTCCACCGTGCTGCTTGTAGACACCCTCGGGTCGATCGCAGCTGCCTTGGACGTGGCGGTCCGGTCGCTGGCCAACGCAGCGGACCTCACCCAGGATGGCCTGCGCGCTTACCAGGACACCGATGACCACAACGCGCAGGAAATCGCGAAGGTCAGTGAACCATGAGCCTCGACACCCGCGTCTTCGGCGACCCCGCCTCGTGCTACGTGTGCGCGGATACGCTCGCCGCCCTCGCAACCGGTGTGAACGATCAGCTGAAGTCGGCACGCGATGGCCGCGCAGAGTCCGAGTACGAGTTCAGGAGCACGGCAGGCGACGAGTTCCGGTCGACGCTCGACCGCATCATCGCCGGAACCACCGAAGCCGCAGACCAGATCGACGTGATTGCCGCCGCCCTGCGTGTATTCGCCGATGAGCTCGTCACCGCCCGAGCACGAATGTCGCAAGCCGAGGCGACAGCGTCGGAAGCCGGCATTCCCGTGGAGTTCGGTACCGGGATCGGCGAGCCGATCGAGATCGATCCGGACTCGTACGACGTTGCGCCCCAGATCCTTCGAGCAAAGCAGGTCGCGGCTTACGAAACTGCGGCGGGGCTCGTCGCGGAGGGTCGCGGGATCGAGGCCGCAGCGCACAGCGCGCTCGTGGAAGCGCTGCGCGGGCCGACGACAATCCTGAAGGATGCGGAGGCCCAGTGGGGCTGGCTGGCGGCGTTCGCAGTCACCGGATATGTGGGGACGGCATTTTCCGAACTGGCAAAATGGGGACCGCTCGCCGATAGCCGAAGCGCCAATCTGGCCCGGCTACACGAACTCGCCGCGGAAGCGGCCCGGCTGGGCGACCCGTACCCGGAAGCAACGGCAGCCAGAGCTGTTCGGGTCTTCCAAGGTGGAGCCGACGACGCGGCACGATTCGCTGCGGAGAATGCGCGACTGCTCGCGGGGCTCGGTGACAACGAGTTCGTCCAGTTGCTCGGGAAGAACGTCGGTGACTTTGTTCCGGACGGATCGGCGCTGAAGTCGCTCGGATCCAAGGTCCCAGTGTTCGGTCTAGGTCTGACCCTCACACAAACCGGATACGACGTGTACAACGCCGAGACCACCGGCGACGCGGTGAAAGCCGTCGCAAAAGACGTCGGTGGATTCGTAGCGGGAACCATCGCGACCGAGCTGATACTGGCGAGTGCGGCTGGCGGCCCCGTCACCCTTCTCGCGGTCGGCGCCGGCGTTGGCGTCGCGTTCGGTGTCGGTGAAGTGATCGAGCACTGGGACGACATCTCCGGTGCTGCCGGATCAGCGGCCCGCTGGGTCGGCAATCTTTTCTGAGGACGACGATGCAAGAGGCCGTATTGCCACCCATGCCCGACCCGACTACCGGTGAGCCCCGACCACCCCGCGCGCCCCGGATTCACCGAGGAACCAAGCACACCTCGACGGACCGTCGCCCCCGGAAGCGCCCCGCACCACCACCTGACAACTACGGACCGATGCTCGAATGGATCCAACCGACGCTCCGCGACCAATGGTTCGCCGCAGCGATCATGGTCGGATCTCTCATCGCCCTTATTTCGGTACAGGCCGGTTTCGAATGGGTCCACTGGTGGTGGCTCTGGGCAATCATGGTGACTTTCGCGTGGATGATGTTTCGGGCCACCGGAAACGCTTGGACTGCTGCTGGTGCCACATGGGTGCAGTGGCGCAGCACCTGGGTCGACACCTACCACCTGACCCGCATCCGCTTCTCCGCCGACGGCTACGCCCGCGTCCTCCGACTGCAAGACACCCACGGCAACAACATCCACTCGTTCAAGATTCACGAAATCCAAGGCAACCCCGCTCTGTGGGACCTTGTCTACAACGGAATCCTCCACTCCGTCGCATCAGGCAACTGCGACATCGACGCCAAAACTCGCCGCATCCTGAGAATCCCCTACGAACTCGGACCACGCCCGATCAACGACAAACGCACCAAGGGACGACGTCGCGGATGGTGAACACCGTCGACCTGCCAGGCCTACGACAACCGCGACGCGAGCAGCTCCGCCAGGTGAGTGCCGCGACGATCGGTGAGGTCGCTGAGCTGGGTGCGGCACGAGTACCCGTCGGCGAGTACCACGGTGCCGGCGTCAGCGGATTCGACTGCCGGGACGAGCTGGTTGTTCGCGACCGCGACCGACACGTCGTAGTGGCCGCGCTCGACCCCGAAGTTGCCCGCGAGACCGCAACAACCGCCCAGCCGGGTAACTTCCGCGCCGGAACGTTTCAGGAGCGCCGCATCGGCATCCCACCCCATGATCGCGTGGTGGTGACAGTGCGGCTGGGCGACGACGGTAGTGCCCGACAGTGACGGCGGCTCCCAGTCGCCGAGCAGTTCGGCGAGCGTGCGGGTGGATTCCGCGACGACACGCGCCGGCTCGGACCCGAGAAGTTCGACGGCGTCGGACCGCAACACCCCGGTACACGACGGCTCGATTCCGACGATCGGCGTCCCGGCACGGAAGAGTTCGGTGACTGTGCGGCCCAGTATCTTTCGCGCTTCGTCGAGCTGACCCGTGGTGATCCAGGTGAGGCCGCAGCACTGCTGTTTTTCGGTGACGTGGACGCGATATCCTGCTGCCTCGAGCACTTCCACCGCCGCGACCCCCACCTCGGGCGTGAAGTAGTCGGTGAAGGTGTCGACGAACAGCAGCACAGGATCGCCTGTGCGGGCCCGTTGCGCGGCGGTGTCGGCGAGCCATCGACGGAAGGTGCGCGGCGCGAAGTCGGGTACGTGCCTGCGCTTGTCCATTCCCCCCAACCGCAAACCTGCCGACGCGACACCCGGGACCTTGGTGATCGCATTGACGGCCTTCGGCATTCGTGATGCGAGCGCCGCCCATCGAGGGAGCCGACCAAGGGTGTAGTGACTGATCGGACGGCGCTTGCCACGGTAGGTCTGGTGCAGTACCTCCGACTTCCACGTCGCCATGTCGACACCGGTAGGGCAATCCGAGGCGCAGCCCTTGCACGACAAGCACAGATCGAGGGTCTCGTGCACCTCCGGTGACGACCACCTGTCTGCGACGAGCGACCCGTTGAGCATCTCCTGCAGGGCCCGGGCCCGGCCGCGTGTCGAATCCTTCTCCTCGCGGGTGGCGAGATACGACGGGCACATCACCCCGCCGACGGCGGTGGTGTCGGCGCGACACTTCCCGACGCCGGTGCACCGGTGCACGGCCTGGGTGAAGTTGCCGTCGTCGTCGCGGTACCGGAATGCGAGATCGGTGCGGAGTGCGGGTGCGGCCGTGACCCGCAGGTCGGCGTCGACGGGACGCGGATCGACGAGTACGCCCGGGTTGAGCAGGTTTTCGGGGTCGAACACCGACTTGACTGCCCCGAACAGGCGCAGCGCTTCGGTGGAGTACATCAGTGGCAGCAGTTCGCTGCGGGCTCGTCCGTCGCCGTGCTCCCCCGACATCGATCCGCCGTATGACGCCACCAATTTTCCTGCGGCAAAAAGGAATTCTCGAAACAATCCGGGCATTTCGAGCGGGATGTCGAGACGGATGTGGATGCAGCCGTCGGCGAAGTGCCCGTACGGGTAGCCGGTGATGCCGTAGCTGTCGGTGAGCTGCTCGAAATCGCGCAGGTAGTCGCCGGTGCGCTCCGGGGGGACCGCGGCGTCTTCCCATCCGGCGTGCGCGGGCAGGCCCCGAGGGCTGCGTGCGGACAACCCGGAGCCGTCTTCCCGGATCCGCCACAGGGCCGCGGCACGCGCCTGATCATCGACGTGCAGGGCGTCGATCGCACCGGAGACGTCGACCATCGACACGGCACGGTCGCGGACCTCTCCGTAGTCGTCGCCGACGAGTTCGACGAACAGCCACGCTGCACCACTCGGAAGCGGTGGGACCGCCCCCGGCCCCCGACGGGCGCGGACGATATCGACGATGCGCGAATCGAGACCCTCACACGCCGTGGGGCGGAAACGGAGCAGCGTGTGAGCCGCATTGCCGGCGTCGACGATGTCGGGGTAGCCGAGGACCACCATGGTGCGCACCGGGGAATCCGTCACCAGCTGCACGGTCGCCTCCGTGAGCACGCCGAGGGTTCCTTCGCTTCCGACGAACAGTCTGCGCACGTCGAAGCGATTCTCGGGAAGAAGATGCTCGAGTCCGTAGCCGGAGACCTGCCGCCCGAACCGGCCGAATTCGGTGCGGATCGTCGCGAGATTCGCGTCGACGAGATCGCGAAGCGGCTCGAGCATCGAGGTGCGGCCGGGGAGCGAGAGCGGATGCCCAGTGCCGGTGAGGACCTCGATGCCGATCACGTTGTCGGAGGTGCGGCCGTAGCCGAGGGCACGCGCGCCGCACGCATTGTTGCCGATCATCCCGCCGATCGTGCAGCGGTTGTGGGTCGACGGGTCGGGACCGAATCGAAGCCCGTGGGGCGCCGCGGCACGCTGCACGGCAGCTTGGACGACACCGGGTTGCACCCGCGCGGTGCGCTGCTGCGGGTCGATCTCGAGCACACGCCCCATGTGCCGGGAGAAGTCGAGCACGACCCCGGTTCCGACGGCGTTGCCCGCGAGCGACGTGCCTGCGCCGCGCGACGTGAGGGGCACGCCTTCGCTGCGGCACACGTCGAGGGTCGCGGCGACCTCGTCGACGCTGCGCGGCAGGACCACGACCTGCGGCGGAACCCGGTAGAGCGAGGCGTCGGACGAATACATCGCGCGGGTGGTGGTGTCGTCCCGGACATCGGAGATCCCCGCTTGGCGGAGGCGACTGCCGATCGCCGACGAGATCTCCATATCGACCGATGCTAACGGGGATGCGGCGGTCTCCGGATCAGGTCGAGCAGAACAGTGCACGACTCGCCTAGCATCGACCCCTGTGCCAGACGATTCCCATTCGACCGCTACGCCCGCTACGCCCGCTTCCTCGGTGACCGCGAGCGTCCGTCCCGCGCGACTCATCGCGGTCGTCACGGGTCTGCTCGGGTTCGCTCTGGCGATGTGCATTCCGTTTCTGCCGGTCGAGCAGGAAGCCGCATCCCTGCAGTGGCCGCAGAACGACAGCCTCGCCAGTGTCGAAGCGCCGCTCGTGACGTACACACCACTCACTTTGCGGGTGAGCGTTCCGTGTGCGTCCGCGGAGATGCTCGGTGAGGACGGCGGCACGCTCGTATCCACGGTGCCGCCGGGCGCACCGGATGCCACCGCCGACGCGCTTGTGATCCGCGCTGTCCCCGGTGAGGACGGCGCGCCGGGCACCGTCGAGGCGGTGCTGCGGAATACGGTGCTCGTCTCCACCCCGGTCGACGGGCCATGCACCGCCGTGACCGTGGCGTCGAATTCCGAGCGGACCGCAGCAGAGGTCGTCGGCGCCGAACCTGCCGTCGATGTCACCATCGACGGCGATGTCCGCCCCCAGATGGTGGGCGTCTTCTCCGATCTCGACGGATCCGCCGGTCCACTCACCACCGGCACCGAGCGCCTGTCCGTGCAGGCCGATCTCGATTCGCGGTTCACCTCCACGCCTACGGTGATCAAGTTCGTCGCGATGGTTCTGTGCGCCCTGGCGACGCTGTCGTCACTGGTTGCGCTGCATCGCATCGACGGGGTGGATCGCCGCACAGCACGCAGATTCCTGCCATCGCACTGGTGGCGATTCACCCTCGCCGACGCCGTCGTGGTCGGGATCCTGCTGCTGTGGCACGTGATCGGGGCAAACACCTCCGACGACGGCTACATCCTCAACATGGCCCGCGTGTCCACCGACGCGGGGTACATGGCGAACTACTTCCGCTGGTTCGGCGTCCCGGAGGCACCGTTCGGCTGGTTCTACGACGTGCTGGTCGTGATGTCGGAGGTGTCGACCGCCAGCATGTGGATGCGGTTGCCCACACTCATCGCGGCGATCGTGTGCTGGATGATCATCAGTCGCGAGGTGATTCCGCGCCTCGGTGTGGCCGTGCGGCACAACCCGGTCGCATTGTGGACCGCCGGTCTGGTTTTCCTCGCGTTCTGGCTGCCCTACAACAACGGTCTGCGTCCCGAACCGATCATTGCGGTCGGGGCGTTGCTCACGTGGTGCTCGATCGAACGTGCCATTGCGACCGGCCGTATGTTGCCCGCCGCGATCGGGGTGCTCATCGCCGCGTTCTCACTTGCCGCCGGCCCCACCGGGCTGATCTGTGTGGCCGCACTGATCGCCGGCATTCGCCCGCTCACGAAACTGGTCGTCGCACGACGCCCGCTCGTCGGTCTGCTTCCGCAGCTCGCCCCGGTCCTCGCGTCGGGTGCGGTCGTCATGATCGCCGTGTTCGCCGATCAGACGCTCGCGTCGGTGCTCGAGGCCACACGAGTACGGTCTGCGGTCGGACCGAATGTGCCGTGGTTCGATGAGCGGCTGCGTTGGGACGCGCTGCTCACCGTGGCCCCGGACGGGTCACTGGCTCGCCGCTTCGGCGTGTTCGTCATGCTGCTGTGCCTCGTGGTGTGCGTGATGCTCGTCCTCCGGAAGGGCCGCATCCCCGGTACCGCGATCGGCCCGTCGAGGCGCATCCTCGGTATCGTCTTCGCGTCGTTGTTTCTGATGATGCTCACACCCACGAAGTGGACCCACCACTTCGGTGTGTACGCGGGTCTGGCCGCGGCCGTCGCCGCTCTCGCCGCGGTGGGGGTGGGTGCCGCCGGGATCCGCTCGGCCCGCAACCGCGCCCTGTTCACCGCCGGTGTGCTGTTCGTGCTCACGATGTCGTTCACCGGCTCGAACGGCTGGTGGTATGTCTCCAGCTACGGTGTCCCGTGGTGGGACAAGCCGCCGTCCATCGCCGGGTACGAATTCTCGACTGCACTGCTCGCCCTGACCGTTCTGGCGCTGGCCGTGGCAGCCTGGTTCCACCTGCGCGAGCCGTTCACACGGCGGGAGTCAGCGGGGCAGAAGCCCCCGCGTAACGGGCGGGCTCGCGTGCTCGCCTCGGCGCCGCTGACCGTCGTTGCTGCCGGCGTCGTGCTCTTCGAGGTGCTCTCCCTCGTCAAGGGCGCCGTGTCGCAGTACCCGGCCTATTCGATCGCGCGATCGAACGTCGCCGCCTTCACAGGCGACGGATGCGGACTCGCCGATCATGTTCTCGTCGAAACCGATCCGAACGCCACCATGCTCGCTCCGCTGAATGATCCTGTCGCCGACGCCCTCGGCGCCGGACGCGCCGACGGATTCACTCCCGACGGCGTCGCGATGGACCTGACCGCGGACGCGGAGACCTCCACCCAGGGCGGAGCGAACACCCTCGACGCCGACGAGGGCGGCACCACCACCTCGACGACGGCCGGCACCGGCGGTGGAAGTCGCGGTGACGCCGGGATCAATGACAGCACCGTGCGGCTTCCATTCGGGCTCGACCCCGCGACGACCCCGGTGCTCGGCAGCTACCGGAGCGGCTCTCAGCACGCAGCCGAACTCGAATCGGGGTGGTATGCGCTGCCCGAACGCACCGACGACAGACCACTGCTCGTCGTCACCGCTGCGGGTCGCGTGCACTACGTCGACCCGGACGGTGTCATCAGTCCGGGCCAGGAGGTGCTCTTCGAGTTCGGTGTCACCGCAGGTGAGGATGTCGACGCGATCGGGCGGGTCGCGCCGATCGACATCGGACCGGCCCCGTCGTGGCGCAATCTCCGTGTGCCGAGCGAGGCGATTCCCGCGGAGGCCGACGCGGTGCGGCTCGTCGTCGACGACGGCGACCTGTCTCCAGACCAGTGGGTCGCGGTGACACCGCCGCGGATGCCGCAGCTCGACACCCTGCAGAACGTCGTCGGCTCCGACGCCCCCGGGCTCCTCGACTGGTCGGTCGGGCTCGCATTCCCGTGCCAGCGCCCGTTCGGGCACCACTACGGCGTCGCCGAGGTCCCCGAGTACCGCATCCTCCCCGACCGGGTGGGTGCCGATGCCACCAACGGATGGCAGGATTCCATCGGCGGTGGCCCCCTCGGTTGGATCCCGCTGCTGCTCACTGCCGAGACCGTGCCGACCTATCTGAACCACGACTGGGACCGCGACTGGGGGTCGCTGGAGCGGTATCGACGGATCGACCCGGACGCCGGAATCGCGACCATCGACGTCGACGAGATCACCCGCTCCGGTCTGTGGAGTCCGGGAGCAATCCGTGATGGGGTGCCCGATCTGCTCGAATGAGGGCGAGTGACCGCACAGGTCACGGCCCGATACCATCGACATCCGTGCCCGACGACACGACGAACGACTCTTCCCCGGCAATGACCGCCACGCGGCCGGTCGGTGAGGATCTGCGCGCGCAGTACCGCACCGCGCGACTCATCGCAGTCGTCGCCGGAATCATCGGGGTGGTGCTCGCACTCGCGACACCGTTCCTGCCTGTCAAGGTCACCGAAGCCACAGTGTCGTGGCCGCAGAACGGATCGATGACGGACGTCGAGGCGCCGCTCATGTCGCAGGTACCCCTGCAGCTGACGGCGACGGTGCCGTGCGCCGCGATCGCGGAACTGCCCGACAGCGGCGGCATGGTCCTCGCGACCGCGCCCGTTCGCGGGCAGGATGCCGCCCTCAATGCGATGTTCGTCCGGGTCGGGCAGCAGAACGTCGACGTCCTCGACCGCAACGTGGTGGTCGCGACCGCCCCGCGCGCCGATGTCATCTCCGGTGCCTGCACCGAGATCCGCATCTTCTCCGACGTCGAACGCACCACCGCCGAGTTCGTCGGCCTCACCGACGACGACGGCAATCCGCGCGCCGGTGAATTGACCGGCGACCTGCGGCCACTGGTCGTCGGGGTGTTCAGCGACCTGAGCACCGATGTGCCCGGTCTCGAAGTCCAGATAGATGTCGACTCCCGGTTCTCCTCGTCGCCGACACTCGTGAAATCTCTCGCGATGCTCCTCGCGGTGCTGTCGACGGCGCTCGCGCTGGGGGCGCTCGCGAAACTCGACGGCACCGACGGCCGTGGGCACCGACGGTTCTTCCCGGCCCGCTGGTGGAAGTTCAGCGGTATCGACGTCGTCGTGGTGGGAACGCTGATCGGGTGGCATTTCTTCGGTGCCAACACCTCCGACGACGGCTACCTGCTCACCATGGCCCGGGTATCGGATCACGCCGGGTACATGGCCAACTACTTCCGCTGGTTCGGTGTCCCCGAAGCGCCGTTCGGCTGGTACTACGATGTGCTGGCCGCGTTCGCAAAGATCTCGACGGCGAGCCCCTTCATGCGCCTGCCCGCGTTGATCGCCGGGATCCTGTGCTGGCTGGTGATCAGCCGCGAGGTCGTACCGCGCCTCGGGCGGGCGGTGCGGCACAACCAGATTGCATTGTGGACCGGTGGGCTCGTATTCCTCGCGTTCTGGCTGCCCTACAACAACGGGCTGCGTCCCGAGCCGATCGTCGCCGTGGGCGCCCTGCTCACCTGGTGCTCGATCGAGCGCGCCATCGCCACCGGTCGCCTGCTTCCTGCCGCGACCGCCGTGATCATCGGTGCCTTCACGCTCGCGGCCGCCCCGACCGGCCTGATGTGCGTGGCCGCGTTGATCGCCGGTATCCGGCCGCTGACACGCATCATCATCCGCAAGCACCGCGAGGTCGGCACACTGCCGCTGCTCGCCCCGATCGGTGCCGCCGGCTTCCTCGTACTCGTCGTCGTGTTCTCCGACCAGACCTTGTCCGCGGTGCTCGAAGCCACCCGTGTGCGCAGCCTCATCGGCCCCAACGAGGAGTGGTGGAACGACTTCCTCCGCTACTACTACCTGATGGTGCAGACCGTCGACGGGTCGCTGCCGCGCCGCTTCGCGTTCCTCGTCATGATCCTGTGCTTGTTCACGACGCTGCTCGTGCTGCTGCGCCGTCGTCGCATCCCCGGTATCGCGGTGAGCCCGTCGTGGCGCCTGATCGGCATCGTGTTCGGAACCATCTTCTTCATGATGTTCAACCCCACGAAGTGGACCCATCACTTCGGGGCGTACGCGGGTATCGCCGGGTCCCTGGCCGCGTTGACCGCCGTAGTCGTGTCGGCGCAGGCGCTGCGATCGCGGCGCAACCGCACGATCTTCCTCGCCGGACTGCTGTTCGTTCTCGCCGTCTCTTTCGCGGGCATCAACGGCTGGTGGTACGTGTCGAGTTACGGGGTGCCGTGGTTCGACAAGACGGTGTCATTGTCGGGCAACGAGGCAAGCACCCTGTTCCTCGTCCTGTTCGGATTGGCCCTCGTCCTCGTCGCCTGGCAGTACCTGCGCGAAGGATATGCACCGCCCCCGGAGAAACCCACGTCGGCGAAGGGTCGCCGGATCCGCGCGTTCGCCGCCGCGCCGCTGACCGTCGTCGCGGCAGCGATGGTGCTGTTCGAGGTGCTGTCGCTGGTCAAGGGCGCCGTGTCGCAATATCCGGCGTACTCGCTGGCCCGCTCGAACATCGACGCACTGACCGGGTCGTCGTGCGGTCTCGCCAACGACGTACTCGTCGAGATCGACCCCAACTCAGGACGACTCGAACCGGTCATCGACCTCGCCGACCCACCTGCCGACGGCGATGCGCTCGCGGGCAGCGGACCCGTCGGATTCTCTCCCAACGGAGTTCCGGATGACCTGACGGCCGACTACGTCGAAGTCAAACCCGGGCAGGGCAACACCGACACGCAGAGCATCGGCCCGACGTTCGAGACGGGTGCCGGCGGCGGTACCACCGGCGGCTCGGGCGCCGAGACGATCAACGGCAGTACCGTGAGGTTGCCGTTCGGGCTCGACCCGGCTGTGACACCGGTCCTCGGCAGCTACCAGGACGGCGTCCAGGAACCCGCGATGCTCACGTCGAGCTGGTACCGGCTGCCCGAACGCAGCGACACCGCTCCGCTCATCGTCATCTCCGCGGCCGGTCGCATCTGGTCGTACGACGACACCGGCGCACTGACCTACGGGCAGTCACTGCTACTCGAGTACGGCACCAGCAACCCCGACGGGACCTTCGAGGTGAAGGGCAATTACCTTCCCCGCGATATCGGACCGGCGCCGTCGTGGCGGAATCTGCGGGTCCCGATCGCCGACCTGCCCGAGGATGCCGACGTCGTCCGGGTCGTCGCGAACGACCCCAACCTCACCGGCGACCAGTGGCTCGCATTCACGCCACCGCGTGTACCGCAGCTCGACACGCTCAATTCGGTGATCGGCTCCGAACAGCCGGTGTTGCTGGACTGGGCCGTCGGCCTGCAGTTCCCATGCCAGCGGCCGTTCGACCACCGCTACGGCGTCGCGGAGATGCCGAACTATCGCATCCTTCCCGACCGTCCGCTGGCCGTGTCGTCCACCGACACCTGGCAGGCCGCCGAATTCGGTGGACCGCTCGGCTTCACCGAGGTGCTCGCGCGTCCCGAACAGATCCCGACATATCTCGACGGGGACTGGGCTCGCGACTGGGGGTCGCTCGAACGGTACGTGCGGTACTACCCCGATGCCGAACCCGCCGACGTCGCGACCGACCAGGCCACGCGCTCGGGCCTGTGGAACCCCGGCACCCTGAGGGTCTACGACCGCTAGGGCGCCCGCCCCCGATTGACCGAACGTCACCTTCATACACTCCAAGTGACCAAAGGTGACGTTCGGCCAAACTCCGCTGGCACACCGGGTTATCCACAGGAGGGCATTTCATCCACAGGTTCGTCCACTGACGCGCGCAACGACCCTGTTCTGTCCCTTGTGGTCGGCATCATGTTCGCCATGAAACGGGGAGCCTGGGGCGACGACCCCTCAGCACTGCACGCACTGAGCGTCAACGGGATCATCCGGACCGCGACGCTACTCGACTTCGGTGTCGCGTCTGGGACAATCTCTGGACGCTGCCGCAATGGCGGTCCGTGGCAGCGGATCCTGCCAGGCGTCATCGGCTTACACAACGGTCGGCTCAGCACGACCGACCGGCACACGGCAGCGCAACTCTATGGAGGCGCCGATGCAGTGCTCTCGGGGCATGCCGGATTGGCACTTCACGGCTACCAGCATTCCGCCACTATGAGTGATGTTCTTCTCCTCATCCCTCATGAACAACACCGACGGAAATTCTCGTTCGTCGATGTCGAGCGATCCTCTCGTCTCCCTGATCCCGTGGGCAAAGGAAAACTGCGCGTCGCACCTGTAGCTCGATGCCTGCTCGATGCCGCTCGCCGTATGTCGCGAACGGACCGATGCCGGGCTCTGCTGACGTCGGCTCTGCAACGCGGCGACGTCACTGTCGACGACCTCACGCAGGAACTGGCCGAGGGGAGCCGCCGAGGGACTGCCGTGCCGCGATTGGTCCTACGCGAACTCTCCGACGACGCGCATTCTGTCGCCGAAGTGTGGGCACAGAAACTGTACGCGACCAGTGGCTTACCAGCGATGATGCACAACGTGGATGTTGTCACCGAGGACGGCACCTGGATCGCCCGCCCCGACGGATGGATCGACGGCGTCGCCGTGGCGTGGGAGATCGATTCACTCGCGCACCATTTCAGTCCGGCCGACCACGAAAAGACGATGCAGCGCCGAGCCCGTATGCAGCGGCACGGGATCATCGTGGTCGAGCACCTGCCCACTCAGATCCGAAACTCACCCGCGATAGTTCTCGCAGATCTTCGGGCAGCCGTGGAACACGCCTCCCGGCGCCCTCGACCCCCAGTCCGATTAACCGAACGTCACCTTCATACATCCCAAGTGACTCAGGGTGACGTTCGGCCATAAACAGGAGGGTGCGCAGAATTCGGTTCCGACTCTCTAGAATGACCAGGTGACCATCGAAGACATCTCCGGCACCAGCTCCATGTCGGCCCGCGCCACCGAAGCCGTCCAGCGCAGCCTCACTCCGCGACAGGCGGCAGCGAGCCGGGACGTCGACCGCCTGATCAAAGCCGGCCGGGATCTGCTGACCGCGGGATCGCCCGCACGCGTCGCCGACATCGTGGCTGCCGCGGGACTGTCCAACGATGCGTTCTACCGGTATTTTCGCAGCAAGGGCGACTTCGTCGATGCCGTGGTGGAAGAGGGTGGACACCGTCTCGTCAACCATCTGCGCAGGAAGGTCAACTCCGCCGAGACGCCGGAAGCGGCGTTGCGCGCGGGCGCGGCCCTGATCCTGAAGCAGGGCGTCGACCCCGAGATCGCCGCCGCGACACGCAACGTCGTCGGCGGAGGTGGGCGGAGCCATGCTCCGAAGGTGCGGGAGGAGCTCGAGCTCACCCTCGCCCGCATTCTCGCGGGGCCGATCGCCGATCTGGGATCCACCGACCCGGAGCGTGATTCGATCACAACGACGATCCTGTTGCTGGCGCAGATGGAACATCTGCTGTGGAAGGACACGACGGACTTCGATGCGGCCGCGGAGGTCGAGCACATCCTCGGCTACATCCGGGGTGCCCTTCACACCGCCTGATCACTGGATTTCGCGGCACACCGGCGTCCCAAGAATCTTCGGCATTGCGAAAGTCCCACCGGCGCAGTCTCGAATGCAGGCGGTGGGACATGTCGCTCACGCACTCAGAGTGGAAGCAGGTGATGCTTGCGCGGGTTCTTGAACACCTTCTTGTCACGGAGGAGGGTCAGCGCCTTCCGGATCTCGAGACGCGTGGCCTTCGGCTCGATCACCGCATCGATGTAGCCGCGTTCGGCCGCGATGTACGGCGTCGCGACATGCTCGTTGTAGAAGTTGATGAGTTGCTGACGCACCACCGGAGCGTTCTCGCCGGCCTCGGCGATCTGCTTGCGCCCGATCACCGCAACCGCGGACTCCGCGCCCATCACGGCGATGCGTGCGGTCGGCCACGCGAAGTTGATGTCGGCGCCGAGTTGCTTCGAGCCCATCACTGCGTAACCGCCGCCGTACGACTTGCGCACCACAACGGTCACCTTCGGTACCGACGCCTCCACGTACGCGAACAGGAACCGTCCGCCACGCTTGATGACGCCGATCTTCTCCTGGTCGACACCCGGTAGGAAGCCCGGCGTGTCGACGACGAACACGAGCGGAATGTCGTAGGCGTCGCACACCCGCACGAAGTGCGCGGCCTTGTCGGCGGCGGCCGCGTCGAGCGCACCCGACAGGTACAGCGGCTGGTTCGCGACCACACCGACGGGGCGACCGTCGACGCGCGCGTAGCCGGTGATGATGTTCGGAGCGGTCTGCGAGCGGACCTCGAAGAAATCGCCGTCGTCGAAGATCTTGAGCAGGATGTCGTGCATTTCGTAGCCCGAGTTGTCGGCATCGGGCATGAACGAGTCGAGTTCTATGTCGTCGGGCGTGATCTCGGGCTCGAGACCCGGGTTGATCACGGGCGCCTTCTCCTGCGCATTCGACGGCATGTAGCTCAGGTACTGGCGCACCCAGTCGAACGCTGCCTTCTCATCAGGCGCGACATGGTGCACGTTGCCGTATTCGGCCTGTTTACGGGCGCTTCCGAGTTCCTCGAGGCTGACGTCTTCACCCGTGACCGCCTTGATGACATCGGGGCCGGTGACGAACATGTACGCCTCTTCGGTCGCCACGACGACGTCGGTGTTGATCGGTGCGTACACCGCACCGCCGGCGCACTTACCGACGATGACCGAGATCTGCGGGACCAGCCCGGACAGCGGTTCGGTCCGCTTGCCGATCTCGCCGTACCAGGCGAGCGAGGTCACTGCGTCCTGGACCCGGGCTCCGCCGGAGTCGTTGATACCGACAACCGGGCAGCCGATCTTCAATGCGTATTCCAGAACCGCAGACACCTTGCGGCCGAACATCTCGCCGACGCTGCCACCCAGAACGGTCTGGTCGTGCGAGAACACCGCGACCGGACGGCCGTCGACCAGTCCGTGTCCGACGACGACCGCATCGCCGTAGAACGCGTTCGGGTTCCCCGGCGTCTTCATCAGCGCGCCGATCTCGACGAACGTGCCTTTGTCGAGGAGCATGTCGATGCGCTCCCGAGCACTGGGAATGCCCTTCTTGGCACGCTTGGCGACCGCCGCTTCCCCTGCGGGTTCGTTCGCGATCTCCAGTTTTGCGCGCAGCTCGGCCAGCTTTTCTGCCGTGGTGGTCACTACTCGTTCAGCTCCTCGAGGCCTCGATGTCGGCCAACTTGCGGGTCAGATCGGCCCCCACCTTCGCGATGTACGGCTCGTCGACGATCTGGATGTGATCGCCACCGACGTGGACGATCTCCAGGTTCGCGACCACATCGCCCCACCCGCCGTCGGGCTGCCGGGTGGCGTACGCCGGCTCGAGGTCGATTGCATCGTCCTGATATTTGTCGGCCATGTACAGCACGACATCGCCGTCGTAGCGTTCGAGCTTCGCGGTCTCGATCGCCCGGTTGTCGAGCCACGACGTGCGCTGGTGCTCGATGATGCCCCCGGGGATCTCGGCGCCGCTCATCTCGAGCAGACCCATCAGGATCTTGATCTGCTCCTCGTCGCTGCCCGCCTCGGCGAGCAGGTCGTACGGGAGCGGTGCGTCGATGCCGTAGGTCTTCTTCGCGAAGGCCGAGTACCGCTGCCAGCGCTTCCGGATCTCGTCGGGGGTGTCCTCGATCTGTTCGCCGGGCATGACCGCGTCGAGCAGACCGACGATCCGCACATCTTTGCCTTCGGCGCGCAGCAATCGGCCCACCGCGTAGGCGAGCACCCCGCCCAGCGACCAGCCGTACAGCACGTATGGACCGTCGCCCTGGATGTCCTTGATGAGCGGCAGGTAGACTTTCGCGCGCTCGTCGATCGGGCCCTCGGTGCGTTCGAAGCCGTACATCGGGGTGTCGACGGGCAGGCGCTTGAGCAGCGGCTCGTACGCGACCGTCGAGCCACCGGCGGGATGGAACACGAACACCGGCACGGCAGACGATCCCTCGGGACGGGGCCGCAAAGCGCGGACGAGTCCGTCGATCTTGTCGGAGGATTCGAGGTACTGCCGGACTGCCTCCGAGAGCTGCTCGATCGTCGAGGCCGTGCGCACGTCGTCGACGGTGATCTCCCCGCCGGACCGCTCGGTGAGCCTGGCGGCGAGGCGCTCCGCCGCGGCGGCGTCGAGAGCGGGCAGCGTGTTGAAGATGCCCTTGGCGGACTTCCCGGTGACCACGGCCCACGATGCGAAGGTCAGGCGTTCCGCGGCGTCGCGAGGGGGAACGTCCGGTCCGGACGGTGCAGGTTCGGCAGGAGTATCGACCAGGATCTGCTCGGCTTCGCCGACGACGGTCGTATCCTCGACCGACTCCAGCGATGAATCCGTTTCCGCGCGTTCGGCTTCCTTCTCGGCGGCCTGTTGCGCGGCGATCTGGGCAACCTCTTCGCGATTCTCCACGGCATAGTGCAGGTACTTCGCGACATCGCGCAGGGACGCGTCCTTGACAGCCGCCAGCTGTAGCTGCGGGATGTCGAACTCGTACTCGACGCGATTCTTGATGCGCACTGCCATCAGCGAGTCGAGGCCCAGCTCCATGAGCGGAATCTCGGCGGGAAGATCCTCGGGTGCGTACCCCATGGACTCGGCGACGATCAGCGTCAGTCGCTCCTCGAGCGTTTGCGATCCTTCGGGATCCCACTTGTTGCCGAAGGTTTCGACCACCTCGGGCAGTTCCTCGACGTCGTCGGACCGGCGGGGCGGGGTGGCGATCACCGGAGTGGGCAGAGCCTCGCCGGACGCGACGACTCCCTCGTGCACCAGGGTGAAACCGCTCTCGGTACGGGCGTGCACCTGCACCGAGGCACCGCCGGGGTGCAGGGTCAAGGTGGTGGTCACCGTGGCTGCAGCGGGCAGCTCGGCGTGCCGTATGGATGCGCTGAGGGTGACATCGGCGAGCACCTGCGACGCAGCGGTGGTGACGAGCTCCGCAGGATCGGTGACTGCCCCCGCCTGCACCTCCCACACATGGCGACCGTCGGGCAGCGCGACATGCGCGCCGGGAACCCGGCCGTGGCCGCCACTGCCACCGATGCGGGCATCGACCCAGTACGGCTTGCGCAGAAACGCGGTGCGCGGAATGTCGGCGTAGTCGCCCTCGGGAAGCAGCGACCGCAGATCCACCGGATGTCCGTGGACGTAGAGCTGCGCGACGGCGGTGAGCACGCCCAGCGACTCGTCTTCCTTGCGCTTGAGCGTCTGGATGAACACGCCGTCCTGCACACCGGCATCGAATGCGGTGGCGGCCACCGACATCAACGTCGCAGGATTCGCGTTGAGCTCGACGAACGTCGTGTACCCGTCGGTGAGCGCCTTCCGGATCGCCTGGGTGAAGTACACGCTGTGGCGCATGCCCTTCGTCCAGTACTCGACCGGATGGATGCCCTCGTGCCCTGCGCGGTAGAGCACTTCCTGGTCGACGGACGAGTACACGTCCACCTTCAGGCGCTGCGGCTCCATGCCCGCGAGTTCGGCGGCGAGCTCACCCAGGATCGGATCGACCTGCGACGTGTGGCTCGCGCCCTTGGTCTGCAGTACCCGAGCGAACTTCTCCTCCGCCTCGGCGCGCGCGACGATGGCATTGACCTGCTCCTGCGGTCCACCGATCACGGTGTGGGTGGGCGCCGCGTAGACGCACACCTCGAGCTGCGGGAAGTCGGGAAGAACCGAGGTGATCTCGTCGGAGCTGTACTCGACCAGTGCCATCAGGCGGATGTCGTCGCCCTCGAGCTGGCCCTCGGCCTCGCCCATCAGGCGCGACCGGGCACAGATCACGCGCACGGCCTCCTCGAGAGACAGACCGCCCGAGATGTACGCGCCTGCGGCCTCACCCATCGAATGGCCGACGATCGCTGCGGGCTCGGCGCCGTGGTGCCGCAGCACCGCGGCGAGTCCGACCTGGATGGTGAAGATGCCGACCTGCGCGGTCTCGACGTCGTAGTCCTGCGCGTCGTCGAGGAACTTCTCCGTCATGGAGTAGCCCGACTCGTCGACGATGAACTCGTCGACCTCGTCGACCGCGGCGGCGAACACCGGGTTCTCGAGATACAGCTGCTTGGCCATCTTGCGGTGCTGCGCACCGAAGCCGGACAGCACCCACACCGGGCCGGTCGCAGCCGGACCGTCAGCGGTGAAGACATTCGCTGCAGGCTTACCAGCAGCGACGGCACGCAACCCCGCGATCGCCTCGGCGCGGTCGGCAGCGATGACCACGGCGCGGGATCGGCCGTGGTTGCGACGCGACAGCGTGCGGGCCACGTCGGCCAGCTCGGTGGTGCTCCCCGTCTCGGTCTCGAGCCAGTCGGCGAGATCCGTCGCGGCACGGCGACGACGCGACGGCATCGGTGCGGATACCGCGAGGACGACGGGCAACTCGCGTGCGGGCTCGGAGATCACGGCAGGCTCGGATGGCGCGGCATGCTCCGCGGCCTCGGCGCTGTCGGGCAGAACCTCGACCTCGGCCTCGGAGTCGCTCTGGCCTTCCGGCCCGGTGTACTCGTGCACCACGACATGCGCGTTGGTGCCGCCGAAACCGAATCCGGAGATGCCCGCGACAGCGCGACCGGAGTAGCGCGGCCACTCGGCGCCCTCCGGGATCACCCGCAGATTGGCCTTGTCGAATGCGATGTACGGGTTGGGTGCGGTGAAGTTGAGCGTGGCCGGGAGCGCGTTCTCCTGCATCGCGAGAACGACCTTGATCAGGCCCGCGGCACCCGCCGCTGCCTCGAGGTGTCCGAAGTTCGTCTTCGCGGAACCGAGCAGCGCCGGACTGTCTGCATCGCGGCCGCGACCCACGACACGGCCGAGGGCGTCGGCCTCGATCGGATCACCGAGCACCGTGCCGGTGCCGTGTGCCTCGATGTAGTCGACACCCGACGGAAGAATCTGTGCGTCGCGGTAGGCGCGGCGCAGCACATCGACCTGAGCCTCGGGGTTGGGTGCGGCCAGGCCGTTGGAGCGTCCGTCCTGATTGACAGCCGATCCCGCGATCACCGCGAGGATATTGTCGCCGTCGCGTTCGGCGTCCTCGAGTCGCTTGAGGACGACGAGGCCACCACCTTCCGCCCGGACGATGCCGTTGGCGTCGGCCGAGAACGCTTTGATCTTGCCGTCAGCGGTGAGCATGCCGGTTTCGTCGAAACCGAGTGTTCCCGCGGGAGCGAGCAGCATGTTGACGCCACCGGCGAGCGCGACATTCGCTTCGCCACCGCGCAAGGCTCGTACCGCCTGGTGCACGGCGACGAGCGACGACGAGCACGCCGTGTCGATGCTGATCGACGGACCGTGGAAGTCGAAGAAGTACGAGACACGATTAGCGACGATCGACGTGGACGTGCCGGTGATCGCGTACGGGTCGGCGACCGTCGGATCGGACGCCGCGATGAGCATGTAGTCGTTCGAGGACGAGCCGATGAACACACCGACCGAGCCGCCCTTGAGGGCGCTCGCCGGGATGTGGGCATGTTCGAGGGCCTCCCACGTCAGCTCCAGCGCGAGACGCTGCTGCGGGTCGACCATCTTGACCTCGCGCGGCGACATCGCGAAGAACTCGGCGTCGAAACCCTTGACGTCGTCGAGGTAGCCACCGCGGGTGTTCGCGTTCGCGATGGCCTCGGAGACGAGCGGATCGCCGTCGTACTCCGACCAGCGGCCCTCGGGCAGGTCTGTGATGCCGTCGCGTCCGGCAGCGAGCAGATCCCACATCTGGGCCGGCGTGTCGATATGTCCGGGCAGTCGCGTCGACATGCCGACGATCGCGACGTCCTTCGAACCGAGTGCACCACCGGTGACGTAGAAGGAATCGTCGGCGCCCTCCGGCACCTCCGGCTCGCCCTCGATGATGCGGGTCGCCAACGACGCGATGGTCGGGTGCTGGTAGGCGACGGTCGCGGTCAGCGTGACACCGAGGAGATCCTCGATGTCGCCGCTGAGTGCGACAGCGTCTCGCGACGCCAGCCCGAACTCCTCCATCGGACGATCGTCCGAGATCTGGGAGGCCGGCTGGCCGGTTGCGTCGGCAATCCAGTTCCGCAGCCATTCGCGCAGCTGCGCGACGGTCATTTCAATGTCAGCCATCAACCCACCACGCTACCCGGACAGAGGACAATTTCTTACACGCTGTCGGGGAACGCCTGCTGCTGGTACCCACCACGCAGCGTTCCCTCGATGTAGGCGGCCTTGCATGCCCGCCGCGCAATCTTCCCACTCGACGTGCGAGGAATGGATCCGGCCGGGACGAGAAGCACATCGCGGGCGGTCACACCGTGTCGCGCGGAGATCGCGGCGCGCACGGCGTCGGCGATCGGCTGCGGGTCGGCCTTACCGGCGCCCGGGGCGCGCTCGGCGACGACGACGAGCTGCTCGGACGAGTCGTCGGCGTCGAACTGCAGACCGGACGCCGCGTTGTCGAACACGACCGTGGGCAGCTGGTTCGCCGGCACCGCGAACGCAGCGACGAAGCCCGGACGCAGCGCCGTGCTCGCTTCCTGAGCGGAGAATTCGAGGTCTTGCGGGTAGTGGTTACGGCCGTCGACGATCACGAGGTCTTTGACACGCCCCGTGATGTACAGCTCGCCGTCGACGTAGACGCCGTAGTCACCGGTGCGCATCCAGTGGGCGTCCTCGGGTGTCCCTTCGGCGTGACTTCCCGGGCCGACCCGCTTCGTGATCTTGTTGTGGAAGGTCTCGGCGGTTTCGTCCTTTCGGCCCCAATAGCCGATTCCGATGTTGTCGCCGTGCAGCCAGATCTCGCCGACATGACCTTCCGGAGCCTCCGCGCCGGTCTCGGCGTCGACGATCGCAGCCCACTGGCTGCGGGCGACGTGGCCGCACGACACCTGCGGGATGGCGCCCGGCGCGTCGCGATCGACGAGGACGACCCGACCGGCGTTGAGCTCGGTCCGGTCCACGTAGAGGACCTTGGCTTCCTCGGAGTTCCTGGTCGACGAGACGAACAGCGTGGCCTCGGCCATGCCGTACGACGGCTTGATCGCGGTCTTCGGGAGCCCGAAGGGCTCGAACGCTTCGTTGAACTTGCGCATGGACGCCGTCGTCACCGGCTCGCTGCCGTTGATCAGACCGATCACGTTGCTCAGGTCGAGCGGCTCTCCGTCCTTGGGTACGCCGCGCGCAGCGGCGTGCTCGAACGCGAAGTTCGGCGCCGCCGCGAAGGTCCCCGCTCCGTCGGATACGGCAGCGAGTTCACGGATCCACCTGCCGGGCCGCTGCACGAATGCGCGGGGGCTCATGATCGTGATGTATTTGCCGCCGATCGCCGGAAGGATGACGGTGAGCAGCCCCATGTCGTGGAACAGGGGCAGCCAGGTGACACCCCGCGAGTTCTCGTTGAGCTCCATCGAGTCGGCCATCTGGATCACGTTGGTGAGCACGGACCGGTGGGTGATCTCCACACCGGCGGGCACGCGCGTCGAACCGGACGTGTATTGAAGGTATGCAATGTCGCCGCTGGCGGCCTCGGGACGCGTCCAGGAATCGGCGACGGTGTCGGGGATGGCATCGACGGCGATCACACGGGGTCGTTGCGCAGCGGGGAGCGGCCGGAAGAACTGGCGCACGCCCGCGGCGGACGAGGTGGCGGTGAGGATCGCGCTGGGCGTGCAGTCGCCGAGGACGGCGTGCAGGCGGTCGGTGTGGCCGGGCTCATCAGGATCGAAGAGCGGCACTGCGATCACACCGGCGTAGATCGCCGCGAAGAACGACACCACGTAGTCGAGACCCTGGGGCGCGAGGATCGCAACGCGGTCGCCGGGATTGGTGACCTGCTGCAGCCGTGCGGCGATCGCACGGAGCCGCACGCCGAACTGTGCCCAGGTGAGCTCGTCCACGTCACCGTCACGGTTACGCGAGTAATCGATGTACCGGTAGGCCAGCTCGTCACCGTTCGAGGCAGTGTGCTGCTCGAGATGATCGAGCAACGTACTGCCCTCCGGCAGTTCGATCTGCCCGTTCTCATCGATGAACTCTTCGAACCCGACGCTCAATTCCTTCTCCCTGTCGAAGCGATCCCACAACCACTCGACATGGTTGCGCCCCATTTACGTTGTCCGCGCTACCGGATCGTCGTGCTGGCACAGCACGGACAGCCTCCGGCGATCAACCCGCCAGTACTGTCCATCGATCCGAGATCACGAATATGTTACAGATCGGCTCGGCTCGCTCCCCCGCGAGCAGCGGATCTTGTGGCGCGACCCCCTCCGTCCGAGATGGGAAGCATCAAAGATACGACACCCGGTCGGCGATCCGCGAAACGCCGTCTCGTTCGGCGATCTGTTCGGACACGGCAGTTGCGCGATACACGGGTTCGTCGCTGGTGCCCCCGATGCGTGGGCGGGACACATCGCCCGAACATCCCCTCCGGGGGCATGGGTCGGTCGATGCTGATCACCTCCACCGCACGACATTTCGTGACGAGGATCATTCCGAACGGCCCACCGTTCCCCCATGCCTCAGCCGGTCACGGCACACATCCAACCCCTTCGGTCACTACGGTAGAACTGCCCGCCGTCTCCCCCCTGCCCGCGATCATCGCTCGCGGGCGGGCCCGTAGGCGGCCATCGGTCGATTGTACCGATACGTGAGCCCGGACACTACCTGCCGGTAACCGAGATTCGTCACTCTTCGGGAGGATACGGTGCGGACTCGATCCTCTCTGCCGCCCATCCGGTGACCCACTGCGTCGCAGTGGTGCCCGATTCGTCCACTACGAACGTGTTGTACATGGCGTGGATCGGATTGTTGACGTACTCGAGAATCCGCGGTGCAGCGGTCATCCAATTGGTCGGGTTGAGCGCATCCGGCGGTGCATCGCAGATGCTGTCGGACGGTGCGCAGATCTGGAAGGTGCGGTCGTCCAGCACACCGAATCCACCGGGACGCTCGCCGGTCATCGTGATTCCGGGAAGTCTCAGACCACCGAGCGAGAGTTCGGCGCCGACCCCCGCGACCGGAGGACCGATGTCGATGCCGGCTACCCCGTCGCGACGGCCGTCGGCGATCAACGCGACACCGAGTACCCGATCCGCGGCCACCGGTCCGTTGCCCGCACCGATCTGCGCCGCGACGTCACCGGTGATCACAGCACCCTGCGAGAACCCGGTGAGGACGTAGGTGGTCAGCGGGCACTCCGCGGACCGCCCCGCGAGGAAATCGTTCATCGCGGCGGTACCGGCACTACGGCTGTTGTTGTACGACTGCTGACCGTCCGGTGGGAGCGCGACCGGATTGGAGAACTGCGCGACGTACGGAACCGTGTAGACGTCGGCGCGCTGCGGGTCGAACTGTTCCTGCAGTGGTCGCGTCACGTTCAACATCAGCGACGCCGG
Source organism: Rhodococcus ruitaii (assembly GCF_055230935.1). NCBI lineage: Bacteria > Bacillati > Actinomycetota > Actinomycetes > Mycobacteriales > Nocardiaceae > Rhodococcus > Rhodococcus ruitaii. The sequence goes on from NZ_JBUYWC010000015.1 coordinate 76,120, forward strand.
ATTGGCCGTCGGGTTGTACGGGTCGTCGCCGACCGCGGACTCCCACGTACCCGGTACCGCAACCACCTGGACGTCAGGACACGACGCAGGCTGCGACTGCGGTTCCTCCGGTCCGGGCGGTGTGACGGGCCCGGGAACATCCAAACGCCCCGCCAACATGTACCAGAGAGCCAGCACCAGGACCAGAAGCAGCAGCGCCCCGAGTACGACGATCTTGCGTCCCCGCCGCCGCTTCGTTCCGGCCATCAACTGTTTCTCCCTCTACCTGCAATGCTCGTCAGCTGCAGTACGTGTCGTGGGCGACCGAGATGTAGGTATCGGCGGTTGCCGACGCCTCTTCTTCGGTGATCTCTTCACCGGCCGCGACGGATCCGCTGCCCACGAGGGCGGTCACCATCGTCTTGATCTCGTCGGGATTCCCACCTTGGGCCTCGGCACCGCAGACGTACTCGGCGATCGCTACCGCGCTCGCCTCGTCGGACGGCTCGATGCCCTCCTCACGCAGCGCGGCAACGAAGGCCTCCCCGCTCTCGCTCGGGGCGGGCTGCGATTCCGGCGGCGGCGCGGTCGCCGCCTCGCCCGGGCTTGTCGGGGCAGTGCCGGCGCCGGTGTCCTCGGTGGCGGACTCATCGGGAGTGCTGGTGTCGTCCGCCGACTCCGAAGTGGTCGCCTCTGCAGACGTGGTCGCAGTCGTGGTTGTCGGGGTGTTCGTGGCAGTCGAATCGTCGCTGCCGCACGCGGCAAGGACAGCCGCGGAAGTCAGGGCTGCGGCGATCGCTCCGAGGACGCGGGTCGAGCGAGAGCGGGTCCGTGCAGGCATCTGGGGTGTCCTCACATCCGGAAGTCGAGTCGATCTGAACTGGGCTCGGTCCAGGCTACAGAGCGAAGGCGGTGCCGGTCGGAGCGCCTGCTCCGACCGGCACCGTGTGAGCTACCGGGTCACCTGTCGTGCGAAATCACGGGTGCACCGTGGGGACGTCGTCGACGACGGTGACCGACCCGTGCGCGAACTTCTGCTCGATTCCACCGTCGATCGGCATCTCGTCACCGATCGGGTAGCCGAGCCGGCCGTTCTCGGCGCCCTCTGCCACCCACGCCTCGAACACGCGGCCACGCACCGGCCACGCACCCGTCTGATCGGTCCAGTAGAGGTTTCCGTGCTCGAATTCGGAGAAGCGCCCGTCGCCGGTGATCACGTGTTCGCTCGACGTCGGATAGCCGAGCACACCGGTCTCGTAGCCGAGCTCGCCGTACTTGGCCAGAATCTTTCCCAGCACGGCATTGGCGCCGGTCGCTTCCGTCCAGTACATCGCGCCGATGTCGAATGCCTGAACGCTGCCGCGCTGATCCGGAGTACCGACCTCGTCGAGCACCGGGTATCCGAGCGGTCCCGCTTCCCAGCCCTGCTCCTTCCATTCCTCGAAAATCGCGCCCTGCACCGTGCGTGCCCCGTGCTCGGGGGTCCAGTAGATGGCGCCGTGCTGGAAGTGGTTGAAGCGGCCGCGGCCGTCGGCGGTTCCGCGTTCCTCCGTGGTCGGGTAGCCGAGCCGGCCCGCGGGACCACCCGCGCTCTGGTACTTCCCGCCGATGGCTCCCGCGACAGGCACGGCAGTATCGCCGGACGAGAACACCCGGCCGTGGCGGAAGTCCTGCACGGAACCATCCGCGACGGGATACTCCCGCGTCAGGCAGTCGCCGAGCCACGGATTCGCACCCGCAACGTCACCGAACGCTCCGAGCGGGGCACACTCGGGCTTCTGGATCTCGACACCGAGTGTGTTGGCGAGCTGCGGCCACAGCTGATGCAGTTCGAACTCCCAGTAGGGCCACGAGTGCGTCCCCGACGGCCGGTACACGATCTGTGCGGGGATCCCGAGCTTGTTCAGCTTTGTCGCGAATGCCTGCGAAGTCAGGCGCGACAGGATCTCGAGGCCCATACCCGCGTAGTTAGTGCTCACGCCGGGGACGGCGGTCGGCTGATCGTACGGACCGGTACTGCCGCTACCACTCGACACGTACATGCTCACACCGCGCAGCTTCTCGGCGAGCAGATACGGGTCGTGAGATTCCCAGCCCTCGCTGCCGGGCTCGCCCCACATCGCGTCGACGTCGAATCCGCCGGCGTCCTGCATGGCGTAGCGGATGGCCTCGGGCATACCGAGCGTGGTGGTGGTGAGAATGCCCGACAGGGACCCTGCGAACTGGAAGAAGCCCTCGTTGCGGGCCGCAAGGAACATTGCGGCGGTGCCACCCATCGAGAGACCGACCACACCGCGCTTGTCGGTGGTGCGCCAGTCCTTCTCGAGAATGGGTGGGAGCTCCTTCGTCAGGAAAGTCTCCCACTTGTAGTTCTGGCCGTTGTTCTGGTCGAGCCAGTCCGCATAGAAGCTCGACTGGCCTCCGACGGGAAGCACCACGTTGACGTTCTTGTCGGCGAAGAACTGCTCGGCGTCCGTCTCGATCGTCCAGCCGTTCTCGTCGTCGCGAGCGCGGAGCCCGTCGAGCATGAACACCGACGGGAATCGAGCGTCGGGGGTGAGATTCCAATCCCGGGCAAGCAGAAGCTGCACCTGGATCGGAGTGCCCATCGAAGGCGAATCGATCCAGAGCGCGACCCGGCGGTCGGTGAGCCAATCGACCTTACGCACGGTCGCGCCGGCGGAGTCCTGTGTCGCTGCCGGCCCGGACTCGGCGGCCGCCGGCTGTGCCGTCGCCACCGCGACGGTCGTCAACCCTGCCCCGACCGGCGCCACGACCGCCGCAGCGATGAGCCCGAGCAGGCGTCGCTTCGTCGTCGAGCCGGTCTTGTCCTCGTTCGGCCTCCCCCGATGGCCACCATGCACAGTTCGCATCGACATCGCTCACTTCCTGCATTGCGGTATTGCAGAGTCGGTATCCCGGGAGCCGCCCGCCGATCGGATCGGCCACGCCCAAATCCTGTTTCTACACGTCGAGCGACGTGATGTGAGGGAGCCGCGCTGTGACGGGTGAGGAAATTGTTACCGAACGCACGACACCGCCCGATCGCTCCGTGAGGAGCAACCGGGCGGCGACGGCGGAACAGTGTGCCTTGGCAGGCAGTCGGATCAGTGCGCGTTGAGTGCGTCGAGGATCTGCGGACGCGCCTTCCACAGCTCGTCCTCCCAGTACTTCCACGCGTGGGTGCCGCGCGCCGGGAAGTCGAAGGTGGCCGGGATACCCAGAGCCGCGAGCTTCACCTGGAATGCCCGGGTCTGCACGAGGGCGAGTGCCTCGAGGCCCATGGCGTTGGCCGTGTTGTAGAAACCGACGAGTCCCTGCGGGTTGTCGTGCTCACCGGGCAGGCCGCTGGCCGCCGAGATGTACATGGACAGGCCGTCGAGCTTGGGCGCGAATACGAACGGGTCGTTGCGCAGCCATGCCTCGTTCCACGGCGGGCCCCACATCGAGTCGACGTTGAAGCGACCGGCGTCGAGCATCGCGATACGGATGGCCTCACGCATACCGGGAGCCGACAGGTTCAGGTAACCCGACATCGACGACGCGAACTGGAACTGGTCGCGGTGGTACGCGGCCAGGGTCAGTGCAGCGGAACCGCCCATCGACAGACCCAGGATGCCGTTGTTGCTGCGCGAGACACCGCGGGTTTCGAGGTAGTCCGGCAGCTGCTCGGTCAGGAACGTCTCCCACTTGTAGGTGACGTCCTGGCCGTTGAAGTTGCTCGGCGCGTACCAGTCGGTGTAGAAGCTCGCCTGGCCACCGACCGGCATGATCAGGCTGACGTTGTCCTGGGAGAACTGCTGCAGCGCATTGGTCTCGAAGCTCCATGCGTTCGCGTCGTCGCGGGCACGCAGTCCGTCGAGCATGTAGAGGGCGGCGTCGCCACCGCGTGCGGCCCACTGGATCTGAACCTTGATCGGGCCCATGTCGGAATCGACGAAGACCTCTTCGAAGCCTCCGGCGGGCGCACGGTGCGAAACCGGCGCGGCCTGAGCCGGTGCGGCCAGCGCCGCCGTCGTACCCACAAGACCTGCAGCTACCGGAAGGACGAGCGCTGCGGCGGCGGTGCCGAGTAGGCGCCCTCGAAGGCCCTGCGACAACCTAGGGACAAAACGCATGAACAATGCTCACTTTCTCGATCTGCGGCGTCCGCGTCTGCGTCCCCCGACGAGTTTCTCGGCGGCGGCGACCAGGTGAAGGTCGCCTTCAAGTCACACTGCGGTCAAGACTGTAAAGGACAGCGTGATCTCTGACAAACCCCGATTCCCAAGGTCTTGAGCTTGCCTTGACTACTTCGTCGGATCATCGGGGCCCGAACGTTACATCTCCGTTATCCGGCGTGATCTTAACGAGACCCTCGCGACGACCACCCGCCGGGTCCCCGAACAGCCACCCGACGCAGGAGGCCGCATTCACCCAGCTCAACCGGATGAATGCGACATTCCACGGAAAACCGGCGAGATCCTAGCGTCGCGGTGCCGGCATTTCCAGATCGCAGCGTTGAATCTCATACTTCGGCACTCGCTCGATGCGGTACCCGGCATAGTCGAACGCGTTGCGCAGATTTCGCTTGAACAGGGGCCAGGTGAGGTCCGCACTCGACGACGCGAGAAGTTCCTGTGTTTCCGGACACGTCAACGCGACCTGCGCCATGGCGACCCAGTCCTCATCGAGATACGCGGGCATCCACGGATGCACGTCGACCATCCCCGAGTCGGCGATCACCCAGTCCGGATACAGGATCTTGTCGTGCCCGATCCGGCCGTCTTCGAGTCGTTCGGTGTGCGCGGCGAGCGGATAGGCGAGACCCATCTGATCCACCACCCGAACATCGAGGCCGACGTTCATGCTCGTCATACCGAGGTTCAGGAAGTACACCGTATGCCCGGCACCACCCGGCGGAATCGGCAGTGGCGGTGGCACGACGTCCCACACGTCGTACGAGGGGGTCGACAGCAACAATCCGCCGTCCGGCGTGTTGTCGATCGCCTCGACCATCGCGCGCATCCGCGGGTAGTCGAGGTAGTCGGTCGCGAGTATCGGATGCGCATGGCCGGTGTTGAGCGCATAGAAGGCGCGCTCGTCGACGATCCCGGAGCGACCCACCACTGCACCTTCGGGCATACCCGTGGTGTTGGCGGCGAAGAACGCCCACACCACCGCCCCCAGCCACAGCAGCCCCATACCGCCCGCCATGCGGGTGGCCCTGTTGTTGCCGATCATCGACCGGCCGGGCACTCGCAGGGGCACGACGGCCACGGGAAGCAGGAAGCAGAACAGCGGTGGCAACAGCACACGACCGTGCATGAAGTCGCCGCCGACCCGCATCGAATAGAGCATCAGCAGCAGGCCGGCGCCGAGCGCGAATAACACCACCGTCGTCGGAGTGCGCAGCGTTCGCTGCCCCCGGAGCGCCCACGCCCGCAGGCCTGTTCCCGTATCCGGCGATACGGCAGTTCCCGTGGCCGGGGTCCGAGTCGTCCACAACACCACCCCGGCAACGACCGCCAGGAACAGGACCGGCAACCACAGCAGATACGGACTCACGAGGTTGCCGAGGTACTCGAACCCCTGGGACCACTTCGCTCCGCCCGCATCCTTGGACACAGCGGTGTTCGGGTAGGGCAGACCGTAGTAGCCCATCCGCCAGATCTGATACATCACGGGCACCAGCCCGGCCACCGCGACCATCGCTACCCGCACCCGCCACGTCAGCCCCTGCGCGAAGAACAGCATGGCCAGCGCCCCCGCCGCGAGAATGGCGAGTTCGGGGCGTACGAGCGGGCCGAGACCCGCCACGAGGGCGGTGATGAGGATCTGCGTGGTCCCGGGCAGACCCTTGTGCTTCGGGTCGGGTGTCGCCCACCGCACAAGCAGCAGCCACAGCAGCGCGATCCAGCAGATCACCAGGCACGTCTCGAGTCCGGATGTCGCAAAGTCGCGCGCGGGCGGCACGGCGATGTAGACGAGCACGCCCGCGGGCAACAGCAGAACCGTGCCGGTGGTACCTCTCAGGCGCCACCGGTACATGCGCGCCGCGGCGAGCATGGCCAGCACGATCGCGCCGGTCGACAACAGCAGCGCGATCGTGAGCACCACGTACTCGAGTCGAACTCCGCTGAGCTCTCCTGCCGCGTAGACGAGGTATGTCCACAGGGTGGAGGTGTTGGCCTCGACCCGCTCGCCGCTGTTGAACACCGGACCGTTCCCGGCCATCAGGTTACGGACCGTGCGCAGCACGATCAGTCCGTCATCGGCGATCCAGCGACGCTCCCACGCGCCCCAGAACATCAGCAGTGCCGCAATCACGACACCACCGGCGAACACCCCCGTCGCGAGGTGCCTCGAACGAGCGGATCGATCGGTGCCCGACCTACCCGCTTTCTCATCGTCGACGCCGTCCACGACGTCAGAAGAGGTAGACAGCACCGCCGACCACCACAATCCACGCCACCGCGAGGAACTGCAGCACGCGATCGCCCAGGGCGATCTCCTCGGGTTCACCGGCGTCGCCGCCGTCGACATCGACCGCATAGCGCAGGATCGCGACCACGAACGGGATCATCGAGATCGCGTACCAGTTGGAGCCGGCGACGGTGTCCTGTTCGAATGCCCAGAGCCCGTAGCAGATCACCACGGCCGTGGCCGCGAGTGTCCACACGAAGCGCAGATAGGTCTCGGTGTAGTACTCGAGTGACTTGCGGATCTTCGCACCGGTCCGTGTCGCGAGCCGCAGCTCGGCGTAGCGCTTACCGGCAGCCATGAACAGTGACCCGAACGCCATGATCAGCAGGAACCACTGCGACAGTGGAATCTCGGCGGCCACACCACCGGCGATCGCGCGGATCAGGAAGCCCGACGACACGATGCAGATGTCGAGCACGGCCTGATGTTTGAGACCGAAGCAGTAGGCGAGCTGGATGGCGATGTAGACGGCCATCACCACCGCGAGCTGCCAGTTCGCAAGGAACGACAGGGCGATCGAGGCGACGAGCAGCACGGCGGCGAGCACGTACGCGAGCTGCAGCGGCAGCACACCCGCCGCGATCGGCCGGAACCGCTTCGTCGGATGTTCGCGGTCTGCCTCGACGTCCATCGCGTCGTTGATGAGGTAGATCCCGGATGCCGCCATGCAGAACACCACGAACGCAAGTGCCACCGGCAGCAGCACGGAGGATTCCGTGACGGACCCCGCCGCCATCGGCGCCGCGAGCACCAGGACGTTCTTCACCCACTGACGTGGGCGCACTGCCTTGACGATGGCCGCCGGAAGGCTCTTGGGTGCCTCCGTCACGGCGGTCGGTTCCTCGCTCATCGCTCTCCAAACTTCTTCTCTGCCCGCGCCACCACGGCAGCAGACGCTGCCCCGAGCGCCGCCCCGGCAAGGACATCCGTCGGATAGTGCACACCGAGAACGAGACGCGACAGCAGCATCGGCGGCACGAGCATCGCCGGAAAGGGTAGCCCGGTCGTGCGCGCCAGCAGCACGGCCGCTGCCGTGGTGGACGTCGCATGCGACGACGGGAAACTCAGCCGACTCGGCGTCGACACATTGACCTGCACCGATGGATGGTCCGGGCGCTTACGCCGGACGACGCGCTTGATGACGATCGATGCGGCGTGCGCTCCGACCGCTCCGACCGCGACCCCTGCCCACCGGGTGCGGCGCTTCGGATCCACGACAGCGCCCACGGCGCCGATCGCCATCCAGCCGAGCGCATGCTCACCGAAGTGCGACATACCGCGCGCGATCGAGGTCGCTCCGGGCAGGCTGCCCACGGTGCCCTGCACCGTCTGCAGAATCCGCACCTCGGGCGGAACAGTGCTGCTATCCGTCGATGCCGAAGGCACGTTCCCACTCCTCTTTGCTGGTCAGGGCGGGAACCGCATCCCGGTAACGCCTCTTCAGTTCCGGGAAGCGCTGTGCGAGTTCACGCCGCAACCGCAGCGCCTCGGTCAGCAGGGCCTGTGCCTGCGCGCGGTCGCGCTTACGGTAGACGACACCCCTGCCATCTGCGGTGGTGACCGTCACACCGTCGACCTGCGAGAGCAGGAACCAGCGAGCATCGATCGTCGGCACGTTGAGCTGCGGGCGGGTGTGATGCTCGGGGTTCTCGGGGCGCACGCTGTGCAGCACCCCCTTCGCGAGTCGCGAGATCTTCGCAAGTTTTCCTTCGGGCTGCCCGACGGCCCCGACTTCTGCGCCCGACGGCAACGGCAGTTCGGTCGACGACGGCAGCACCCGCGCGTCGGAGAAGTTCTTCCGCAGCGCGTGCACGTCGCCGAGTGCCTTCGGGAGCAGCTCGAACAACTGCTCGGGGCCGGCGAGGAAGTCTTCGATGGCCTTGTTCTGGATCGCGACGGTCGAGTACTCGAGGCACACGAGGTGCTTGATGGTGGCCTTGATCGTGTCGAGGACCATGCCCTTGCCGTCTCCTGGCATGTGCAGGGCCGCGACGACGAGGCGGTTGCGCAGGTGGAAGTACGCCTGCCAGTCGATGGCGTCATCCTTGTCGCTCCACGCCATGTGCCAGATCGCGGCACCGGGCATCGTCACCGTGGAGTATCCGGCAGCGCGGGCACGCAGCCCGTATTCGGCGTCGTCCCACTTGATGAACAGCGGCAGCGGTTGCCCGATCTCCTCCGCGACGACGCGCGGGATCATGCACATCCACCAGCCGTTGAAGTCGACGTCGATGCGGCGATGGAGCAGTTTCGAGTTCTCGCGGTCGCGCAGCGGATTCGCGGAGAAATCGTGGTCGTACTCGACGTTCGGCGCGGCCGACCACATGAAGACCGACCGGTCGACGACCTCGCCCATCGTGTGGAGGTGGCTGCGTTCCTGCAGGTTGAGCATCTGCCCGCCGACGAGGGTCGGGGACTTGGCGAACCGCGAGAATGCGAGCGCGCGCAAGATCGAGTCGGGTTCGATCTCGATGTCGTCGTCCATGAACAGGATGTACGGGGCAGAGGTAGTCTTCAGCGCCTCGTACATGATGCGGCTGTAGCCACCGGAACCGCCGAGATTGGCCTGGTCGTGGAGGACGAGGCGGTCGCCGAACGGCGCGGCGGCGTCGTCGAATCCGTCCTGGTCGCGGACCTTGCGGGTGCCCTGGTCGGGGATGATCATCGCGTCGATGACATCCATGACCAGCGGATCCGACGCGAGCGCGCGGAGCGCCGCGACACAGTCGGCCGGGCGGTTGAAGGTGGGGATACCCACCGCGACGGACGCCGTGCCTGGTGCCTCGACGGGCGCGAACCAGCCGGCGGCGTGAACGGTGACGTCGGTGTCGGTGGTGACGTCGAACCAGATCCATCCACCGTCCTCGAACGGGCCGAGATCGGTCTCGAGTTCGAGGGTCACGCCGGTGCCCTGGAATTCACGGCCCTGCACGTGGATGCGGCTCGAATCGGCCTTGCTCCGGTAGATGTCGATGCGGCCGTGACCGGTGAGTTCGAGTCGCAGCACCACCGAGTGCAACGTGCTCCAGCGGCGCCAGTAGCTCGCGGGGAACGCGTTGAAGTAAGTACACAGCGACACCTCGGACTCAGCGCCGATGCTCAGCTCGGTCCGGCTCGACGCATGCGCACGACGCGCATTGGTGGACGATTCCTCGAGGTACAGGGTCCGCACGTCGAGGGGCTCGCCCGGTCGCGGCAGGATGATCCGCTGGAGCAATGCCTTGCCGAGCGACCCGCCTTCCTGCGCGTCGGATGCGGTCGCGACGGCCGCGGTGGAGTGACTCATGAGGCGTCCCCCGCAATCGGCGCGCCGGATTCGAAGTGCGGCGCGACCGTGTTGTCGAACATGCTCAGCGCACTCGCGATGGCCATGTGCATGTCCAGGTATTGATACGTGCCGAGACGTCCGCCGAACAGCACGTGGTTCTCCGCGGCTTCCCGTTTGGCGCGGTCGCGGTAGGCGGTGAGTTTCTCGCGATCCTCCGGCGTGTTGATCGGGTAGTACGGCTCGTCGTCGTCACCGGCGGCACGCGAGAACTCGCGCATGATGACGGTTTTGTCCGCCGGGTACGTGTCGCGTTCGGGGTGGAAGTGCCGGAACTCGTGAATGCGGGTGAAGGGCACGTCGGCGTCGTTGTAGTTCATGACCGGGGTGCCCTGGAAATCGCCGGTGGGCAGGACCTCGGTCTCGAAGTCCAGGGTGCGCCAGCCGAGCTTGCCTTCGGAGTAGTCGAAGTAGCGGTCGAGCGGACCGGTGTAGACGACGGGGGCATCGGGGCTCGCTGCGCGCAGCTCGTCGCGCACCTCGAACCAATCGGTGTTCAACCGCACCTCGATCTTGTCGTCCTTCGCCATGTTCTCGAGCCAGGCGGTGTAGCCGTCGACGGGCAGACCCTCGTAGGTGTCGTTGAAGTAGCGGTTGTCGAATGTGTAGCGCACGGGTAGGCGGGTGATGTTGCCGGCGGGCAGTTCCTTGGGATCCGTCTGCCACTGCTTGGCGGTGTAGTCGCGGATGAACGCCTCGTACAGGGGACGGCCGATCAGGGAGATCGCCTTCTCCTCGAGGTTCTGTGCGTCTGCTGTCGAGATTTCCGCGGACTGCTCCTTGATCAGGGCCCGCGCTTCGTCAGGGGTGTAGTAGCGCCCGAAGAACTGGGAGATCAGACCGAGGCCCATGGGGAACTGGTACGCCTGGCCGTTGTGCTTCGCGAACACACGATGCTGATAGCCGGTGAACTCGGTGAACCGGGTGACGTAGTCCCACACCCGCTGGTTCGACGTGTGGAACAGGTGGGCCCCGTACTTGTGGACCTCGATCCCGGTCTCGGGTTCGGGTTCGGAGTACGCGTTGCCACCGAGATGGTGGCGGCGTTCGACCACGAGGACCCGCTTCCCGAGCTGCGTGGCCGCGCGCTCGGCAATCGTCAGTCCGAAGAATCCGGAGCCGACGACGATCAGGTCGTACTCACCGGGAGAGGGCTGGGGCGCTGATGCAGCAGTCACGGAGAACCAGGGTAACGACCTTGTCACCCCGGTGCCCTTTCGGTCCGTCGGCGGGTCCCGAAAGGGCCGGGTGATCAGAGGTAATGCTGCAGGGAGGCGCGCACGAACTCGGCGCCGGCGGTGCCGCCGTAGTTCGCTGCGAACCTGGCGTCGTCGACGTACATGTCGGCGAGGCCGAGCACGTAGCCACGCAGGGTGGACTCGTCGGTGCCGTGAGCGGGCGTGCCCGGAACGGACGTCAACCAGTCGACGTGGCGGCGGGCGAGTTCCTGTGCCTGTTCTCCGTGCGGGTCGAGACCTGCCTGCGCCGCGGCCGCCCAGTCTGCACTGAGCCGGTCGACGTGCGACTTCCAGTCGCCGCGTTCGCGCTCGCTCATTCCGCGCCACCAGCGGTCGCCGGTCTCGTACGCCTGTTCGCCCCAGCGTTCGGTCACTTCGTCGCGGTACTGCGTGTGATCGAACCCGTCGAATACTTCGTTCGCCATGAGATCGTCTCCTTTCTCTGTTTTCTCCAGAGTGGTGCGAACCGCCCGAATCCGGCGTTCTAGTCGGTTTCGCTCGTGTTCGAGCAGTTCGAGGTGGGTGCGCAGTGCACCCGCGGTGTCGCGACGGTCGTCGAGGACCTCGCGGATCGCCGGGAGCCCCAGACCGAGATCACGCAGCAGGAGGATCCGCTGCAGCCGGACCAGGGCACCCGAGTGGTAGAACCGCATCCCGTTCGACCCTGTACGGCTCGGCGGGAGCAGCCCGACGTCGTCGTAGTGCCGCAGGGTGCGGCTGGTGACGCCGGCGGCACGGGAAAGCTCCTGGATCGACCATTCTCGCCGCATGTCCGTCCTTCCGCCCTGCTCGATGACCAGCGTGCATCTTGACGTTGCGTCAATGTCAACTACTCCGCGACCCGGACGGTCGGGCGGTGAGCACGCACAGACGGCGAGGCTGGACGATCAGCGGCGGAAACTGGTGGCCATCTTGGCTATTCGGCACTTCCGGTGCTCGGGAACCAGTTCTTCAGGAAGCTCGCCTCGATGACCTGGGCACCGAGATCGGGGGTCCACACGATCGCGCCACCCGTGTAGATCCGGAACTTGCCACGCTCGTCCGGCAGCATCAGTTCGGGCCCGACGGGCGAACCGAGGAGGCCTTCGACCCCGCCGAGTTCGAGGTACTTCGACTGGATCTCCGAGCTGTCACCGGTCTCGAACCGCAAGCCCCCCACTTCGGTGTCGATCTCCGGCGCCGGTGTGGGCTGCGGCACCACCGCTTCGGCGCCTTCCTGCACGGTGAACCAGTCGGATCGCAGTCCGAGCTTGGCGCGCGCTTCAGCGCCCGAGGTCTCGATGGTCCGATCGGAGCCGATCACCCGCACCTGAGTAGCACGACCCCCCGCATCACCGAGGTTGTTGCGGGCGATGACCTCGATGTTCTGGAGTTCACCGACGCCGAATGCGGTACCGATCTCGCCTGCGGTGATCGTCTTGGCCCACTGCCGGTTGGGCGCGACCTTGTCGCCGAGGTCCTCGACGGGCGGGAAGGTGCCGCCTGCGCTGTATCCACCGGTCGAGGCCGAGAACTCGCTGCGAATGACCGCGCCGTCCTTCATCAGCACCATCCCTCGGGTGGTGCGGATGGCGTCATCGGTGCGAGGATCCTCCGTGCCCGAGCCGCCGTACACCTGGCAGTTCATCGTGTCGCAGGTCTGCCACTGCTCACTGCGCTTCTCCGCGAGCGCGTACGAGCGGGCCGCGATGGCCTGCGCACGCAGCGCTTCGGCTCCGCCGGAGTCGGCCCAGCCGGGCAGGGCTTCGGCCGGAACGACGCTGCGCAGGTAGTCCTCGACGTTCAGGCGGTTGACGGTGCGTGCGGCGTCACCTTCGAGCGTCACACCGATCGCGCCGCGGTAGGTGGTGTCGCCCGAGCAGAGCTTGAGGTGCTCTTCCTTGGGTCGATCCTCACCGAGATCGACAGGGTCCACCCACGGCATGTCCGTGGCGCCCTGCCACAGCACGTCCCCACTGCATCCGGCGGTGACCACGACATTCGCGCCGCCGTCGGGATTCGGGGTGAGGTGGGCCGCCTCGCCGGGGCCGACCTGCCGGCCCGCGACGGTGAGCCCGGTGTCGGAGTAGACGTCGAGACTGTGATCGTCGAGACCCGTCAGGCGCACAGCGATCATGGAATCCTCGACGGTGCCCAACGTGGTGCCGCCGTAGTAGTGGCCGACGATGCGCTCGGCAGTCCAGCCGTCCTGCGCGTACCCGTAGGCACCCCACTGGCCCATGCCACGTCCGTGACCGTGGCCTTGACCGCTGAAGGTGAAGGGAGTGTCGGCGGAGACGGCCTGCCGGACCTCGGAGCCGTCCGATCCGCTGCTCACGAGAGCGCCGACGACAGCCCCGGCGAGCAGGGCGGGCGCGATTCCTATCGCAGCGGCACGGGTCGCGGCCGGGCGCCATCCGTTACGCAACGGCCGACCGAGGACGACACGCCGTCTACGAATTTTTCCTCTGCGACGAATCGACTGTCGTGCCATGCCGTGCGCTCCCTTGTTCTCGCATTTCCGCTGATCACGTGGATGGTCGTCCACGCCATCGCCCGCTCTCACGGATCGGACATCCCGAGACCGATGCTCAAGCTCAGGTTGAGGGTTATGGTTTGCTGTGTCTAGTGTGACAAGAGTGGCGAGGTATCGCAACAAATGTCACAACAGCAACAATGGCATCACAAGTTGCCTTCATCAGCCGTCCGTTCCGGCGCGGAACGGGCTCGAAGATGTTGGATTCCACCAGTGATACCGACCGTCCGAAACCGCGCACACCAACAGGGAGTAGCAAACAGTGCCGCATCGCCGCCCGAAGCCGTCGATCGTCCTGGGTGCCGTCGCCGCCCTGGCCGTCGCAACACCTTTCGCGGTGTCCGGCTTCATCAGTGACCAGACCGAGATCCGTCAGACCAGCGATTCCGTCGAAGCGGTTGCCCCCACGATCGCCGAGATCGTCCTCGCGTCGGTACCCGACCTCGTGATCCCGGTCGAGGAACTGACCGGACTCAACCTGCCCGACATGAGCCTCAAGGAAATCGTCCAGGGCCTCCCGGAGATCACGACGGCACCCGACCCGAACGGCGGGCCGATCGGGCACGTGGGCGCCGTGGTCAAGGAACTCACCCACGACACACCGTTCAGCCTCGTCGCCCTCACCGCGAGCGACATCGCCGACACCGACGCGATGATCCGCGCACAGAACGACGACGGCACGTGGGGCCAGTGGTCTGCGACCGAGCCTCTCGAAACCTCCCGCAACGACACCGCCGACGACACGCGCAGGGGCACCGAGCCGATCTTCGTCGGCGCGACCAAGGCCGTGCAGGTGCTGCTGACCCCGCGACCGGGTCCGGAGCCGAACCTCGCCGGCGCCGAAGCACCACCGGAAGAAATGCCTGCGCCGGCAGCACCCGAAGCTCCCGCGCCCGCTGAGGCGCCGGTCCCTTCCGAAGCGCCGGCCCCTGCCGAGGCACCCGCAGAGGGAGCACCCGAGCTCGGTTACGAGCCCGCGTCGTCATCACGTCCACTGCATGGCCAAGACCCGGCACAGGCACTCGCCGACAGCGTCAGCGCGGTGCTCATCGATCCGGGCACCAGCCCCGCCGATGCCACCCTCGAAGACATCGCAGGCCCGGTGGGCGACTCCGGTCTCAAGGTGATCAGCCGCTCGCAATGGGGCGCCGACGAATCGATCCGGTGCGAAGAACCCACCTACGACGACTCGCTGGGCGGTGCCACCGTGCACCACACCGCGGGCAGCAACGACTATTCCAAGGCCGAATCCGCCGAGATCGTGCGCGCAATCTACGCGTACCACTCACAGACGCTCGGCTGGTGCGACGTGGGGTACAACGTGCTCGTCGACAAGTACGGCCAGGTCTTCGAGGGGCGCGCCGGCGGTCTCGACCGCAACGTGCAGGGCGCCCACGCCGGCGGCTTCAACGAGAACACGATGGGTATCGCCATGATGGGCGACTTCTCTTCGGCCACCCCACCCGACGCCACCGTCAACGCCGTGGGCCAGTTCCTCGGCTGGCGGCTCGCGAAGGCCGGACTCGATCCCAAGGGTCGCACCACGATGTACTCCGAGGGCACCTCGTTCACCCCCTACCCGCGGGGCGCGGCCGTCGACCTGCCGATCATCTTCGCGCACCGCGACGTCGGCAGCACCAGTTGCCCCGGCGACGGCGGATACGCCCAGATGGACAAGATCCGCAATATCGCCGCGGAGGCCGCGGCGGGTACGAGCCCGAGCACCGATCTCGCGACGGACAATCCTCCGTCCGCGCGGGATGCCGTGCCCGATACCAGCGCCGGGACACCAGCGACCGGATCGGCCGAGAACGTCCAGAACCTCGTGCAGGAACTGATCCGTCTCGCCGACAATCACCCGCTGGCCCAGAAGTGGATCGCCGAAGGCGGCGAGACCGGACGTCTGGGTACGGCCATGACATCGATCCTTCCCGCGAAGGGGGGATTCGAGAGCGCCCAGTTCGTCAACGGTGCCATCTACACCTCGCCCAACGGCGGTGTGTGGACGGTGCTCGGTGAGATCTACAAGGCGTGGCAGAAGTCCGGGCTCGACGCTGGTGAGCTGGGGTTGCCCACCAGCAACGAGTACCGGGTGCCGGACGGTTGGCGGTCGGACTTCGAGTTCGGTTCGCTGATCTTCAACGAGGTCACCGGCGTCGTCACAAAGGTGCTCCGCACTTACAACGACGCCTACGAGGAGTCGATGCAGGAACCTGCGGCCGCTGCGGCCGCACCGGAACCCGCACCGGCACCGGAAGCCGCGCCGGCACCTGAGCCGGTGCCGGCAGGCTGACCTTCGGTCACCGGCGGATACGAGTCACTGCCACCAACGTTCGAGGATGCGGGCGACCCCGTCCTCGACGTTGGTGGCAGTGACTTCGTCTGCCACCGTTTTGGCCTCGGGGTGCGCGTTCTCCATCGCAACACCGTGACGCGCCATCGTCAGCATCGGAATGTCGTTGGGCATGTCGCCGAACGCGACGAGACGATCGGCCGTCACCCCGAGATGCCGAGCGGCCTCCTGCAGTCCCGACGCTTTCGTGACCCCAGCCGCGGAGATCTCGACGAGACCGTTGTCGGTCGAGTACGTCAGGTCGACGAGACCGTGGAGTTCCGGCAGGAGTACCTTCGCCATCTCGGCGCTGCTGGCACCCGACTGCCGGATCAGCAGCTTGATGGCCGGCGCGGCGATCACGTCGTGTTCGGCGAGCTCGGTGTTGTCCGGGTTGAGCCACGCATGCTCGTAACCCGGCGAACTCACGAACTGGGGGGTCGCGGCGTCGTGCGCGCTGGCCCCGACCCGTTCGGCCGCAAGACCACTTCCCGGCAGGACAGTCGCTGCGAGGTCGGCGAGCCACGCCAGTTCATCCGTGCCGAGCACCGCGGCGCTGAGCACTCGGTCGGTGGCGCTGTCGTAGAGAACCGCACCGTTGGCGCATACCGCCAGCGGCGTGTATCGGAGCTGCTCGACCACCGGCGCGATCCACCGCGGCGGGCGACCTGTCGCGAGGACGAACGGGGTTCCGGAATCGATCACCGCGTGCACGGCACTGCGGGTGCGGTCGGAAATCCGCTCCGAATCGTCGATCAGGGTGCCGTCGACATCGGTCGCGACGAGACTCGGACGTTGAGGGCTCACTCCGCTATTGTGCCGAAGGCCCGTTTCCGGCCACGTCCCCACCACCGTCACCGTCCTCGCGCCCGGCGCGTTCGGCCTCTTTCCTGGCCCGACGTTCGGCGGCGACACGCGCATCGTCGGCGTTCGCTTCCTCGGGCGTCGGTGCAGAACCACCGAGCCGCTTCGGCACCCAGTAGGCGCCCGGCTCGTGGCGATAGCCCTTCTGTGCTTCCTGCAGCATCTGCTCCATGGTGGTGTGCAGCTGCGCGGTCATCTCGGCGGCCGGCTCGAACGGTGCGATCGGCGCTCCGACGATGATGGTGATGGGGGTTTTCGTCCGGCCGAGCCGCTTCGGGTGTCCTTTGGTCCACACTCGCTGCGACCCCCACAGCACCATCGGGACGACGGGCACACCGGCCTCGAGTGCCATCCGGGCTGCGCCGGACCGGAAGTCCTTGAGTTCGAAACTGCGGCTGATCGTCTCCTCGGGGAACACACCGACGAGATCGCCCCTGCGAAGCGCCGCGACCGCAAGCCGATACGAGTCGCCGGCATCGCCGCGGTCGACGGGGATGTGCTTCATGGCGCGCATCATCGGCCCGGAGATCTTGTTGTCGAAGACTTCCTTCTTCGCCATGAACCGGATGTACCGTTTGGTTTCGCGCGCGGGAATGCCCGCGTAGGTGAAGTCCATGTAGCCCGTGTGGTTCATCGCGATGACCGCACCCCCGGTCGCCGGGATGTGTTCCGCCCCGGAGATCGTGAATTTCAGGCCCTGCGCTGCGAACAGTGTGCGTGCCACGCCGATGATGGTCCGGTAGAAGGGTTCCACGTCGGTTAGCGTAGCCGGGTCCACGGCAGCAGACCGACCGCGATCATCGTCAGGGGCGAGAGTCATGAGCACCACCACCCGAAAGTCCCGCCCATTCATGCTCGCGGGCGCAGCCATCGTGATCGTCCTGACCGCGACGGGATGCGCCGGCGACGGACAGTCCGGCATCCCCACCGAGACCCCGGAACCGACGGTGACCACGGCGGACGTCACCACTGATCCAGCTTCGACCGCGGCGACGACAACAACACCCACGACGCAGGTCGGCGATGTTCCCGGCAACGCCGCGGCGGTCGCAGCGCTACAGGCGTGGACGAACGACCTGACAGCCGGCAACGACGTGACCGCAACATGCTGGACGATCGCGCCCGACCGCGCAGACGAGATGTACGCCGACGTCGACGCCATCACCGCAGCCGTACAAGAACCGGGACTCGACGGCCAGTACGCGGTGACGTGGTCCGCGAACGGCACGGACGTATCGGTACTGCGCAGTGAGATCACCTCCGGCTACGCCTGCCCCTACGTCCACCCGACCGGCGGCGACATCTACACCGGACCGGACGCCGTCTACGCGGTCGAGCGCTTCCTCGGACGCGCCACGGGCGACCCGGTGGATCCGGCCGACACCGAAGAGGACTACCCCCTGATCTGCCCCGGGATGGGAATCTGGGATCCGTGGGGCACCGGCAATGCGGGCGTGCCGCCGTTGTCGGCCGATCCTGATGCCCTCGACGACGTGACGACCTTCGACGCGGAATCGGCGACCTTCTCACCTGTCGACGACGTCTACGGCAGTGTGACGATCCCGGTCGTCGAGGCAGGAACAGCTCGTGACCTGGTTGTCTACGTCACAATCGCGTCGAACGGATACTGCCTGGGCGCAGTGGACTGATCGGCTCCGCCTACCCTGGTGGTCACGTCGGTCAGCACGTCAGGAGGCAACGAAGTGCAGATCACCAGCGTCGGACACGCAGGGTTTCATATTCGGACCGAGGCCGGGTCCATCCTGTGCGACCCCTGGGTCAACCCCGCGTACTTCGCGTCGTGGGTACCGTTTCCCGACAACACCGGACTCGACTGGGACGCACTCGGCGACGTCGACTATCTGTACGTGTCGCACCTGCACAAGGATCACTTCGATCCGGGCACGCTGAGCAAGCACGTCAGCAAGGACGCGACGGTGCTGCTGCCGGACTACCCGGTGCCGGATCTCAAGCGTGAGCTCGAGGCGCTGGGCTTCACGAAGTTCTTCGAGACCACCGACTCCGTGAAGCACACCGTGAGCAACGCCGAGGGTGCTCTCGACATCATGATCATCGCGATGCGGGCCCCTGCAGACGGACCGATCGGCGACTCCGGTCTGGTCGTCTCCGACGGCACGACGACCGTGTTCAACATGAACGACGCGCGCCCGATCGACATGGACCCGATGCACGAGGCGTTCGGCCACATCGACATCCACCTGCTGCAGTACTCGGGCGCCATCTGGTACCCGATGGTCTACGACATCCCGAAGAAGACCAAGGCCAACTTCGGTAAGCAGAAACGCCAGCGCGGCATGGACCGCTGCCGCAGTTACATCGAGCAGGTCGGGGCAACCTGGATCGTGCCGTCGGCCGGGCCTCCGGTGTTCCTCGACGACGATCTGCGCGACCTCAACGACGACCACGGCGACGAGGGAAACATCTTCCCCGACCAGCACGTCTTCCTCGAGCAGCTACGCATCCACGGACGCGACGGTGGCCTGCTCATGATCCCGGGGTCGACCGTGGATCTCACCGGCAATGTCAAGATGACCCTCACGCACCCGATCACGGACGAGCAGGTCGACGCGATCTTCACCGACAAGGCCGCCTACATCGAGGACATGGCGCAGCGATTCGCACCGGTCATCGCGGCGGAGAAGGCCACGTGGGCGCCTGCCGACGGCGAACCGTTGCTGCCCGCGCTGAAGGCGAAGTTCGAGCCGATCATGGCGCAGTCCGACCTGATCTGCGACGGAATCGGTTATCCCGTTGGCCTGGTCATGGGTTCGGGCGACGACGCCGAGACAGTGGTGCTGGATTTCCCGAAGCGTGTCGTGCGTGAGCCCATCGCAGGAGAAGGCAAGTACCGCTACGGATTCCGCATCGCACCGGAGCTGGTGCGGACGGTGCTGCGCGACGACGAACCCGATTGGGTCAACACGATCTTTCTGTCCACCCGCTTCACCGCGTGGCGGATCGGCGGGTACAACGAATTCTTGTACACGTTCTTCAAGTGCCTGACAGACGAACGAATCGCCTACGCGGACGGCTGGTTTGCCGAGGCGCACGACGACACAGCATCGATCGAGCTGGGCGGCTACGAGATTCAGCGCCGCTGCCCGCATCTGAAGGCCGACCTGTCGAAGTTCGGTGTGGTCGACGGCACCACCCTCACTTGCAATCTCCACGGCTGGCAGTGGGATCTCGAGTCGGGCCGCTGCAAGACGTCGAAGGGGCACGAACTTCGCAGCAGCAAGCTCTGACGTCGTCGTGTGGTTCCGGTAGTTCCGACCACCGGAACCATACCCGATCTGCTCAGGTTAGGCTTACCTCCATTTCGCTGGTCGTCAAGGAGGTCTGCCATGAGATTCGGTCGGATTGTCGTCTCACTCGCCGCGGTTCCACTGCTGCTCGTCGCAGCATGCTCGTCGGACACAACGTCATCGGACACAACGTTGCCGGGCACAACCACCGTCGAGGACGCACCCGAGCGGGTGGTCACGCTGTCGGTCTCCGACAACGACGCAGCCCTCGCCTCGGGTGTCGTTCCGGTCGCGATGGCGCAGTCGGTGGTCAAGCCGGTCATGCCGTGGACCGAGGAAACGATCGAGGAACTCGGCGGCGAGATCCCGCCGCTGCTCGACTTCGGTACCGAGGTTCCCGTCGAGGAAGTCGCGTCCTACGCACCCGATCTGATCCTCGCGACCGGCATCGAGCTCACCGACACCGTGTACGAGCAACTCGCCGCCATCGCTCCCACCCTGGCGCGCGCCGAAGCCGAGCAGGCCGACACGTGGGCCGAGCAGTCGCAGCGTGCCGCCGAACTGTTCGGCACCCGCGAGGACATCGACGCCCAGATCGAGACCATCGAATCCGAACTCGAGGCCGCTGCCGGACGCAATCCCGAATTGAACGGCGCCACCTACGTCGTGTCGCTGCTGCACTCGGCCGATCAAGCGGGTCTGCTCACCGGGCCGGACTCCGCCACGAGCCAGCTGCTCGGCAGCCTCGGCCTCGTCCCCGCACCGGAAACCGAGAAGTACGTCGAAGAAGGCAAGGACAACCAGCTCAGCCCCGAAAACCTCCGCCTCCTCGAAGCGGATGTGCTCATCGGTTACTTCCCCGACACCGGTCTGCACGACACGTACTATGCGATGCCGGTGTTCACCGCGCTGAATGTGGTCGAGGGCGGCCACCACTACCAGCCGACCGACGAAGAATGGCGTGGTTTCCGCTCGACCAGCCTGCTGAGCATGGCATGGCTCGGCCAGGAGCTGCCCGACAAGATCGCGGCCGCGATCCGAGGAGAGGGCTGAGATTTGCCCGAACACACCACCGTTCCCGCACCCTCACCGAGGAAGCGCCGACCGGCCCCCGATCGTTCCGTCCCCACGCCGACTGCCGTCCGGGACGCGGCGCAGGGTGACGGAACGGTGGTCTTCACCTCCGACGGCAACGACTGGATCGCGACGTTCGCCGTGGGGGACGTCGCACTGCCGCCCTCGACGACCGCCGTGTTCCTCGACGTCAATTGCGTCACCGACCGGAGCCGGATTGCCGCCGGAAGCATGCACCGCGACACGGACTCACGGGTGTGGTTCCTGTCCGTGCGGGTTCCGGCCGGTTGGCGCGGCGCCTACACGTTCATTCCGTCGAACGCACCGCTCACGGTTCCGGAAGGCGACGTGGACCAGCGTCAGTGGTGGATCGAGTTCCGCCGCAATGCCATCGGATCGTTCGAAGGCACTGCCCCCGACGCCGAACCACAGCGCCTCCGGACGGGCGCACTCCCGGAAGGCATCCTCACGACAGAGACGGTGGAGCTCGACGGCATCCCGCGTCGCATCGGTACCTATGTCCCGCCCGTGCCGGGTCGCGGCACCGTCGTGGTGTTCGACGGCGACGAGATCCGCCGTCACCGGGTGCTCGCCGCGTTCGACAATCCCGAGATCGCCCCCGCACGGGTACTCGTCGTCGACCACGTGAGCGCCGACGGTCAGGAACGCAACGTGCGGGCGTCCGACCTGACGGCCAACTCGCGCTTCCGCGACGACCTCCTCGCATACGCGGGCGAGCCCGTGACGGTGGGCGGCTGCTCGTACGGCGGGCTCGCGGCGCTGTTCTTCGCCTTGACCCGGCCCGACGCCGTGCGCGGCGCAGCGTGCTTGTCACCGTCGATGTGGTGGCACGACGAGCAGGGTCGCGATGTGCCGACACTCGCGGATGCCGACAAGGGCGGCGACGTGCCCATCCTCAGTGAGGTGGGTGCACTCGAGTGGATGATGCTCGACGAGGTCGCCGCCGCCGCCGATCGACTGGCTGCGGCCGGGCACCCGATTCGTTCGGGGACATTCGCGGGTGGTCACGACTGGGTGCACTGGCGCGAGCGCCTGCCTGTGCTGATCACCGAACTGCTGATCACGCAGTAAGCACTGGTTACACAGCCACTACCGGTCACACAGCTGTGTCGGTCCGAACCGGCGTGACCGTGGGGCGCGGGGCGAACACGGGAACGGCCAACAGCACTGCGCCGACGGCGATCATCGCGAACGGCCACCACGAGCGGTCCCCGGTCTGCACGGTAGGTTCGGCGGCCTGCGTGGCGCCGCCCTTCGGCAGGGCCTCCGTCGCCTCCCGCACGTTGCCCGAGATGCTCTCGACGACGTTGCTGACCGGTCCGACGCCCGCGACGAGCTGGCCGGTACCGTCTGTCAGTTGCCGACCGCCGTCGTCGAGCAGGATCAGGCCCTCGAGCAGCTGTTGCGACCCGCCCGCGGCCTGGGCCATCCCGGCCACGAACTGTGCGTTCGGGTCGGTCAGTTCGTAGGCGAGCTGCTGCGCACCGGCGCGCAGCATCTCGAGCTGGTCCATGGTGTCGGGCCCGAGCCCCTGAGTGTTCAGCATGTCGACCAGCTCCCGGATCTTTCCCGACGCCGATCGCGACACGGGGTCGCCAGACCGGTCGAGGGTGTCGGCGACAGTCGTCAGCTGTGTAGTGACGCCGCCCTGCATCTCACCGAATCCGGTAAGACGGGTGACCACCTCATCGACACCCCCGTTGATCTGGGAGGCGCCGTCGCCGAGCAGACCCACACCGCCCTGAAGCTGGTCGAGTCCGTCCGCGAGCTGCTGCCCCCCGTCCCGGGCCTGCCCGAGTCCGTCCGCGAGCTGCTGTGCGCCGTCGTCGAGCTGCCGGCTGCCGTCCGTGAGCTGGCCCACTCCACCGTCCAGAATCGAGAGGGGAAGACTCGCCTGCTGCAACGTGCTGCGGGCATCGTCCACGCCGGCACCCCCCGTTTCCTGATCCGCGACGGTCACGGTGGCGTCGGGTGAATCGAGGTAGGCGAAGGTCGAGCCGGCGCCCACGAGGGCCAACCCGGACACAGCGGTGATCATGGTGAGCAGACGTGCACGCATGTGCGTCGAGGCTAGAGCCTCCGGCTAAGAGGCTGCTGAGGAGCCCCGGTCGGTAGCCACCGGATGGCAGTGATACCTACCACGATCAGCGGCAACACCGTTGCCACCACGAGTACGGACAGCGGAATCCACGCCGAGCCCACCGCGAACCACGCGAAAACAGCGACCGACATCACTTCGCTCGTCAGACCCACCACCGAGGTCACCGTCGCGCGGGCGCGACCCGACATCGTGTCCTGCAGACGAGCCTCCGCGACGATCGCGGCGTTGTGCAGCGCCCCGTACCCGAACCCGATCGCGATGAACCCGCCGACACCACCCACGACGGCACCTGCCCCGAGCAACAGTGCCCCCGCACACACCACCGCACTCATCACCCGGCCGCTCATCGCGGCGGTCCTGCCTGCGGCCGCGGCACCGATCACCTGACCGACCACCGTCAGCGCAACCAGGACGGGCACCTGCTCGTTGGTGGCGCCGCCCTCCCGTGCGAGCAGGCCGAAGTATTCGTCGAATGCAAGACACGCGAGCAGGGCAGCAGCGAGGACCACCGCGCGGCGAATCACCTTGTCGGTGCGTACTTCGCTCGTACCGTCGTGCAGCGCCGCAATGTAGCGGGCGAGCACCGGGCCGCCGGTGCCGCCGTGCTCGTCTGTCTTCATCACCGGGGGTGCACCCGGCAACGTCAGGACCAACAGCATGTTCGCGATGGTGATCGCAACAGACAACCATCCGACCAGCGCATAGCCGCCGAGCCCGAACAGCGGCGACGCCGACAGGATCGCGACGAACACGCACACCATCTCGCCGGCGTTCGCGTATCCGATCACGGCGGCGTATCTGTGTTCGGGCCTGTCGGGTTCGGGCCCGCACGCCGCGAGTTCGTCGTAGAGGAGCGCCTCGAACGTGCCCGATTTCAGGGATTCACTCACACCCCACAGCACGAACCCTGCCGCGAACCCCCAGACGGAGGGCCAGATCATCCAGATCGTGAACGTCGCGGTGAACAGAACACCACTTATGAGCAGCAGACCGCGCCGCGACACCGTATCCGCCCACGCACCCGACGGAACCTCCGACACGAACGCGACAACCGACCACAGCAGGAACAGCGACGAAATACTGCCGGTGCTCAGTCCGTGGTCTTCGAACAGGAGTGCATAGAGGCCGTAGAGCGGCACCAGTTCTCGGGTGGCCGCATAGGCGACCGCCCGGACGGATAGTGAGGTCGAGCGGCTGAGTCAACATCGTCGGCGCATGGGTCCAGCATGACACCGCAACTCGCATGTGTCAGCTCACATGTGTCAGCTCGCATGTGACACCAAGGTCACGCCTGTCCGATACCGTCGTCGAGTGTGAGCGAGGACAACGAACAGATCCGGCACCGCAGCTACACGTGGGAAGATCCGGCGCCGACATCGGCCGCCAACCGCGACATGCAAGGGCTCGACTTCCTGCGCGGACTGATGGACGGCAGCATCCCCCACCACCCCACGTCCCGAACGCTGGGATTCACCGTGACCGACGCTCGGGAAGGGTTCGTCGAGGTGACGCTGGAGGTACAGGAGTTCCACGCCAACGCTGTCGGCAGCGTGCACGGCGGGGTGCTTGCCACCTTGTTCGACACGGCAATGGGGTTCGCAGTGTCGAGCACGCTCGACGCGGGCGTCGGCTACACGACGCTCGATCTGCAGGTGCGTTATCTGCGCGCAGTGCAACCGGGCCACGTGGTACGAGTGCAGGGATTCTGCGAACACACCGGTCGCCGTACTGCGATCGCACGCGGTGAAGCGCGTGACGATCGGGGGAAACTGTTGGCGACCGGCTCGACGAGTTGCCTCGTCCTGAGCTGAGCTGGCAGACCCACCGCTCTGCTGAGCTGAGCAGACCCACCGCTCTGACCGGATCTCAGCCCACCGGCCCGAGCACCTCACGCCCGACGAACGGAACCAGCGCGGCAGGCACCTTCACCGAACCGTCGGCCTGCTGGTGGTTCTCGAGGATCGCGACGAGCCAGCGGGTGGTGGCCAGGGTGCCGTTGAGGGTCGCGGCGGTCTGCGGCTTACCGTTCTCGTCGCGATACCGGACGCCGAGACGGCGGGCCTGGAAGGTGGTGCAGTTCGACGTCGACGTGAGTTCGCGGTACCGCTCCTGAGTGGGCACCCACGCCTCACAGTCGAACTTACGGGCAGCCGAAGAACCGAGGTCGCCGCCGGCGACGTCGATCACGCGGTACGGCACGTCGATCGCGGCGAGCATCTCGCGCTCCCACGCCAGCAGCCGCTGATGCTCCTCGGCCGCCTCTTCGGGCCTGCAATAGACGAACATCTCGACCTTGTCGAACTGGTGCACCCGGATAATGCCGCGGGTGTCCTTGCCGTAACTGCCGGCCTCACGACGGAAACACGACGACCACCCCGCATACCGCTTCGGGCCGCCCGACAGATCGAGGATCTCGCCCGAGTGGTAGCCCGCGAGCGGCACCTCGGACGTGCCGACCAGATACAGATCGTCGTCCTCGAGGTGGTACACCTCGTCGGCGTGCTGCCCGAGGAAACCGGTGCCACGCATGATCTCGGGGCGCACCAGTACGGGCGGGATCATCATGGTGAAGCCGTTGGCGGTGGCCTTCTGCGCAGCGAGCTGGAGCAGACCGAGTTGCAGCAGGGCGCCGTAGCCGGTGAGGAAGTAGAAGCGCGCGCCGGAGACCTTGGCGCCACGTTCCATGTCGATCAGCCCCAGCGACTCACCCAGAGTGAGGTGGTCTTTCGGCTCGAAATCGAACGTGGGCAGCTCACCGATCGTCTCGAGGGTGACGAAATCGTCCTCACCACCGGCCGGAGCACCCTCCTGGACGACGTTGGAGATCGCCATGTGCGCCCGCTCCAGTGCCTCCTGCGCTACGTTCTGCTCTGCCTCGAGTTGCTTGACCTCGGCCGCGAGTTCCTTCGCACCGTCGAGTAACGCGGGCCGCTCCTCCGGGGACGCCTTGCCGACCTTCTTCCCGAGCGCCTTCTGCTCGGCGCGGGCGTTGTCGCCCGCCAGTACCGCGGTGCGACGGGAGGCATCCGCATCGAGCAGTGCATCGACGAGGCCGGGGTCCTCGCCTCGGGTGCGCTGCGAGGCGCGAACGGTGTCGGGATTCTCGCGGAGGAATTTGAGGTCGATCACGAAGGTGAAGCCTACCTTTGCCAGAGCTTCAGGTAGTCCTCGCGCCCGAACATCTGCGCCGCGTCCACCGCGGTGGGGTGCCCGCCCAGTGGGTCTGCGCCCGCCTCCGTGAGCATCCGCACGATCTCTTCTTCGCCTTTGAAGACTGCGCCCGCGAGTGGGGTCTGGCCGCGGTCGTTCGCACGGTTCACGTCCGCGCCGTGGTCGATGAGGACACGCACGGCAGCAGCGTTTCCACGGTAGGAGGCGAGCATGACGAGGGTGTCGCCGGCTCCGTTCGTCAGGTTCGCGGGCACACCGGCCTCGATGTATGTCGCCAAGGTCTCGCTGTCGCCTGCGCGCGCGGCGTCGAAGCAACGCTGCGCGATCTCCTGGATGCGCGGATCGATCCGGTCGTCGGCCATGAACCGACGTTACCCGGACGGACCGCGCCAGGGCATGATGGGAGGTGATGGCCGAAGACAAGAAGAAGAAGCCGGTACGGCGTCCGCCGTCAGCAAAGCTGACTCGGCGTGCGTTGGTGTTCGTAGCTGCGGGTGCGATCCTCGCTGCGATCGCAACGTTCGTCGTCGCGGGCTTCGAGGGCGCCGAGACCACCGACGGAAATACCAACGGTGCGTCACCGTCGACCGGAGCCGTCGCCGGTGACGCGTTCGGTACCTCCACCAGCGGAGACTGCCTGAGCTGGACGGAGCTCGATGCGAGCGACCTCGCGCAGGTGGACTGCGAACAGACGCACCTGTTCGAGGTGGTCCAAGACATCGACCTGAGCGTGTTCCCCGGCGCCGAGTGGGGACCGGGGTCACGTTTCCCGTCGGTCATGCGGTTCACGGAGCTCCGCGACGAGCAGTGCGCGCCCGCGGCGATGGACTACCTGGGTGGTCGCTTCGATCCGCACGGCAAGTTCAGCGTCGGACTGATCAACCCCGGCGAGGCCGGTTGGGCTGCCGGGGAACGCACGCTGCGTTGCGGACTGCAGTTCTCGTCGACCACCGGCAACCTGCTGCCGATCGAGGGCAGGGTCGCCGGCCAGGACCAGTCCCGCGCGTGGGACGTCGGCCTGTGCATCGGCATCAACAACGGGGTCCCGGCCGATCCCGTCGAATGCTCGAAGCCGCATGCCTTCGAAGTGGTCGCGACAGTGGACCTGTCCGAGAACTTCCCCGGTGGACTGCCGAGCGTCGAAGACCAGGACGCCTACCTCGAGCAGACCTGCACGGAGCGGGTGAACGAGTACCTGGGCGACCCGGAGGGCTTGCGGAACAAGACACTGACGCTGTTCTGGGACAACGTGAACTTCGACAGCTGGCTGGCAGGCAGTCGCAAGGTCAATTGCTCGGTCGGTAAACAGGTCGAGGGTGGCGGGTTCGCGTCGATCACGGGCAGCGCGACGGGAGACATCCTCATCGACGGCCAGCCACCCGTACCGCCGCCGGCACAACCTGAGGGCCGGTCGCTTCCCACCCCGCTCCCCGGGGCTGCTCCCCTGCCGGGGTCCTGACCGATGGTGGAGATGAGCGACGAGCGTTTCGAGGGACTCGTCTCGGATGCGCTCGACGAGATTCCCGCGCCACTCACACGGGCGATCGACAACGTGGTGGTGCTTGTCGAGCCGCGGCACGAGGACGAGCCGGACCTGCTGGGCCTCTACCAGGGGATCGCGCTGACCGAACGCGACAGCCATTACGCCGGTTCGCTACCCGACACGATCACGATCTACCGCGACGCGATTCTCGATATCTGCAGCACCGATGACGACGTGGTGCACGAAGTTGCGGTGACGGTCGTGCACGAAATCGCGCACTACTTCGGAATCGAAGAGGAGCGCCTCCACCAGCTGGGCTGGGGGTAGGCGCTCACGCTTCTAGGAGGCCAGGCCTTCCGGCGGGCGGTCAGACGCGGGCGGGCGTGTTCCGCTCGACCTCGGCGTTCTTCTTGTCCGAAGCCAGGAGGAAGTGCGGGGCGATGGTCGATGTGACGAGCAGCAGCAGGCAGCAGACAGTGACGACGGCTACGCACCCGACCACGATGATCATGCCGATCAGTTCCAACATGCTCGATTACCTCCACGCTCGACGTATCAGTGACGTGCACAGAACACGGCACCCCGACGTTCACCTTAACTTCCGGCGCGGGTCGCGCGGAGGCCGGCGTCGGAGCACCACGATTTCCGGTCTGTCACCCGATGGTTCTACGCTCAGCACATTTGGGGCCCGAACCTGTGAGGGAGAGCTTGTGAGTCTGCCACCCGTTCTGCAAGACCGGCTGCGCCTGCCGCTCGTGGCGTCACCGATGTTCATCGTCTCCAACCCAGATCTGGTCATCGCACAGTGCACCGCGGGCATCGTCGGGTCGTTTCCGTCGTTGAACGCGCGACCCCAGTCGCAGCTGCGCGAGTGGCTCATCCGGATCACCGAGGAGCTCGCCAAACACGACGCGAACAATCCGGATGCACCGTCGGCTCCGTATGCGGTGAATCTGATCGTGCACCGATCCAACGACCGCCTCGAACAGGATCTCGCGACCGTCGTCGAATTCGAGGTGCCGATCGTCATCACTTCGCTCGGTGCGCGCACCGACGTCTACGACGCCGTGCACTCGTACGGCGGCATCGTGTTACACGACGTCATCGACAATCGCTTCGCGCGGAAAGCGATCGAGAAGGGCGCAGACGGGCTGATCGCGGTCGCCGCAGGTGCGGGCGGGCACGCCGGTAT
Organism: Rhodococcus ruitaii; assembly: GCF_055230935.1. Lineage (NCBI taxonomy): Bacteria > Bacillati > Actinomycetota > Actinomycetes > Mycobacteriales > Nocardiaceae > Rhodococcus > Rhodococcus ruitaii. The sequence continues at coordinate 105,146 of NZ_JBUYWC010000015.1, forward strand.
CCAGTCGCCGTTCGCCCTGCTCCAGGAGATTCGCGCCTGGTTCGACGGCCCCCTTCTGCTGTCGGGTTCCATCGCACACGGCAACGCGATCCTCGCGGCGCAGGCGGCCGGGGCCGACCTCGCGTACGCCGGGTCGGTGTTCATCGCCACCGACGAAGCGAACGCCGTGGACGGCTACAAGCAGATGCTCGTGGACTCCACCGCTTCGGATATCGTCTACTCGAACCTGTTCACGGGCGTGCACGGCAACTACCTGCGCGGCAGCATCGAGGCCGCGGGCCTCGACCCGGATCACCTCGCCGAATCGGATCCGTCAGCGATGAGCTTCGGCTCGGACGACAGCACCAAGGCGTGGCGCGACGTGTGGGGTGCCGGCCAGGGCGTGGGCGCGATCAAATCCATCGGTTCTGCGGCCGACGTGGTTGCGCGACTGACCACGGAATACGCCGAGTCCCGCCGCCGTCTGTCGCTCTAGAAACATCCCGGCGATGCGGCCCGATAGTTTCTTCCTGGCCGCATCGCCGGAACCAGCCCGGCCGCGTAGGTCAGCGCATCACCAACACGGTTCCTTCCGGAGCATCCTTGATCCGATCGTCGGCGTCCCGGTCGAGTGCGTGACCTTCGACGTCGAGATCGGGGATGATCCGGTCGAGCCATTTCGGCACCCACCATGCGCTCTCACCCAGCAGCGCAAGTACTGCCGGCATGAGGATCAACCGTACGATGAAGGCATCGGCGAGGACCCCGACCACCAGCCCGAATGCGATCGATGCCGCTACCGCCATCGTGCTGGTGGCGAATCCCGCGAACACGAACACCATGATCGCTGCAGCCGAGACGAGCACCGGCGCCGAGGTTCTGAAACCGGACACGACCGCAGCGCTCGGAGACATACCCCGCGAATGCATTTCCTGGATCCGCGACACCAGAAACACCTGGTAGTCCATAGCCAACCCGAACAGCACGCCGACCAGAATGATCGGAAGGATGCTCAGCATCGGATCCCCTTGTGGTGCAGGGATAATCGAGTCGAGCCATCCCCACTGGAACACCGCGACACTGCCACCGAATGCGGCGCCCACCGACAGCAGGAAGCCGACTGTCGCCACGAGCGGAACGAGCAACGATCGGAACATGACGATCAACAACACGAACGAGAGTGCCACGATCACGATGAGGTACTTGATCAACGCCTGATGCAACTGGGCATCAGAGTCGACACCCATCGCCGTCTCGCCGGTCACCTCCAGATGAACACCGGGAGTCGCATCGGCCTGCTCACGAATGTCGTGCACAAGGTCTTTGGTGCTGTCGTCGATCGGACCGCCGATGGGTACGACATTGAACAGTGCAGTCTTTCCATCAGCGCTCATCGCACCCATGTCGACGCTCTGCACCCCGTCGAGCACCGCGAGAGTCGTCTGCACGGTCTGCAGATCGGCCGACACTGCCGCTCCTTCGGCGACGACCAGCAACGGGCTCTGCACGCCGCCGAATTCGTCGACGATCAGGTCGTAGGCGTGCCGCTGCGTGGACGCCGAATCCAACCCGCCGGGTACGCTCTGCGCCGTCTTCATTCCCAGCATGGGAGCAGCGACGACGAGAAGAATCCCGACACCGGCGATGATCGAGAGGAGCGGACGGCGCACCAGGAAACCGACCCATGCGCTGTACATCCTGTCGATGCGCGACTGCCGGCCGCTCTTGCCCGGTAGCGCTGGGGGCCACACCGCGGTGCGGTGTTTGCGGGGCAGCGCTCGTGTGCCGAGCGTCTTCATCAACACCGGCAGCAGAGTCATCGCCATCAGCACCGCGACCAGGACACCGAAGGCTCCGGCCATACCCATGTCGGTGATGAAGCCGATTCCCACCACACTCAATCCCGCCAGCGCGATGATCACGGTCAGCCCGGCGAAGACGACGGCTGTTCCGGCGGTCCCGACGGCCCGGGCGACGGCCGAGTCCACATCGTGCCCGGCGCGCAGTTCGGTGCGGAATCGCGTCAAGATGAACAGGCTGTAGTCGATGCCGACCGCCAAGCCGAGCATCGTGGCCAACGTGATGGTGGTAGGTTCGATCGGGCTGATCGCGCCGTAGGCGAGAATGCCGACCGACCCGACTGCAACCCCGCTGAGTGCGACAAGCATGTTCGCGCCGGCCGCAAGCAGAGAACCGAAGGTCAGGAAGAGCACCACGAAGGCGACCAGGACCCCGGCGACCTCGCCGGCGCCGCCGACCGATACGGGTGGTTCGAACAACTGACCGCCCACCTCGACGGTGAGCGTGCTCGGTGCACTGTCCGCCACCGCCAGCATTCCGTCGTAGGCTGCAACCAACTGATCTTCGGTCATCGGATCGAAAGTCACGGTCGAGACCACGGTTGTTCCGTCGGTCGAGATATAGCGGTCCTGCGCGTCGAACGGGTCGCTGACCGAGGAGACACCTGCTACGCCGGCAGCCGAGTCGAGGACTGTGTCGATGTCACCGAGCACTCGCGGATCGGTCACCGGCGATCCGTCCACCTCCTGGAGCACCAATTGCAGGGTGTCAGGTCCGGCGCTGGAAGTACCGGATTCCGGGAACTTCTCGGACACGACCGCCATCGCGGATGCGGCGCGTGTATCCGGCATCGACGCCGCAGCGTCCTCGTCGGACGAGCCTGCTCCGGCCAGAACACCGGTCAAGGCGAACAAAGCGAGAAGCCACGCGAAGATGACGAGCAGTCGGTGGCGGGCGCTGAAGCGCCCGATCCACGCCAGTACGAGTGGCATGTTTTCTCCTGAACTATCAGAGATGTTGGCGCGCAGGTTGTTCGCGCGCTGAGGACTTCTCCAGTGTTCAGGGATGAGACACGCGTGTCGTCGTTCGATCGAATCGCTCGGTGTACTGCGGATGAAGTACGCGCGACGGTGTCAGGTGACGAGTCCGCATTGGTAGGCGAACGCGATCAGCTGGGCGCGATCCCGGGCGCCGACCTTCGTCATGGCCCGGTTCGCGTGCGTCTTCACGGTATAGGGCGAAACGAACATCGCGGATGCGATCTCCGCATTGCTCTTCCCCATCGCCGCCTCGATCACCACGTCGTGCTCCCGCGGTGTCAATGTTCCGAACAGATCCGCCAGCTCGGGGTCGATCACCCGCCGAGGTCTGTCGACGAGAGTCTCGATCACCGATGCCGCTGCCCTGGACGACAGGACGCCACCACCGGCCGCCACATCCTCGATACCCGCGATCAATTCGGCGGGCCCCACTGCCTTGCTGAGAAATCCGTTCGCACCCGCCTCCAGTGCGGACAACACCGTGGCATCCTGATCGAACGTGGTCAGGACGACGATCTTGACGGTATCCGACGATGCGAACGTCCGAATGCGGCGAGTTGCCTCCACTCCATCGACACCGGGCATCCGGATGTCCATCAAGACCACATCGACGGCAGTCGACCGCACGACCTCGACGGCGGCGCCGCCGTCCGCAACCTCGCCCACAACGTCGATCTCTTGCACCGACTCGAGTATCGTCCGCAAACCCACACGGATCACGTCCTGGTCGTCCACGATCAGCACCCGGATCATCGGTCTCACACCCCCGTTGCCGGCACACGTGCCCGCACGGTGAAAACGCCGTCGGCATCGATCACCTCGAGAGACCCGCCGACGGACGTGACTCGTTCACGCATTCCGATCAAGCCGAGACCACCGCCCTCCTCATTCGGAGACGCGACCGTGCGCACCTCGTTACTCACCTCGATCAGTATCTCCGCCTCGGTGGAGGAGATCCGTACCCGGGCGTCGCCGGAGCCGTGCCGCTGTGCATTGGTCAATGCCTCCTGCAGCACTCGATACACCGCGACATCCGCCGCCGGATCAAGATCCACCGAGTTCATCTCGAACCGGGCATCCACTTCCACGCCGATCGACCGGAACGACTCGACCAGCGCAGGCAACTGCCCGACGCCGGGAACACCGTTGCTGTCGGAACCATCGTCGGCCCGCTCGCGAAGAACATTCAAGATGCTCTGCGTCTCACTCAACACAGCGTGTACCCCCGCCCGAGCCGCTTCGATCGCCTTCCGGGACTGGTCCGATCCAGGCGGGAGATTCACCTCGGCCACACCGAGGTTGATGCTGATCACCGCGACTTCGTGACCCACGATGTCATGAAGGTCCCGAGCGATCCGAATGCGTTCCTCCGCGACACGGCGCTGCGTTTCGCCTTCTCGGGCTGCGATGGCATCGCGGGCACGCTCCTCCTGCTCCGTCCAGTACCTGTCTCGGTTGCGGATTGCGTTGCCTACTGCCGCCGCAGTGACCGAAGCACAGAACCCCGCGACCGCCGCCGGCTCGAACCAGTCGGCATCCGCGGCATAGACGGAGGCACCGAAGGCAACCACACCGGCGAGGATGCCCGCCGCGAGCACGGATGCGCCGCGCAGCGCCATTCCGAACACCGTGAACACCGCCATGGTCCAGATCACCAGCGGGTTCCAGAAGACCGCGTCGACGACCACTCCCGCAAGGATCAGGAGTAGCCCGGCCCACGGGTACCGCTGTGAAACCATGACCCCTGCAAGTGCGACGACGACCGCGATGTAGCTGCCGATCGGCGCGGCTGCGCCGACGAGAACGATCAGAGCGACACAGCCGGCGAGCACCGGCAGGACGAACGCGATCCGGTTCAGAATCGGCAGTTGCCGAAACCACCGCCTGCGTAGGGGTGTGATCTCGTCGTAGCGGAAGGGCATGCCTCGAGTCTCCTGTATGCACGAGTAGTCGGATGCCCACGCAGTTGACTTTCGATGCTCAGAGCGTATTCGATGCTCAGAGGGCGCTGTATTGGGTCAGCTTGGGTGCGCCGGCGAGCAGCGGCCCGAGATCGGTGATCGCGCCGTCACCCGCACGGAACTTCCGGTACGCGGTGTCGTGCTCGCGCGACTGCCACTTCTCGACGACGACCCACCGTGCCTCGTTCTTCTGGTCCACGAGGATCTCGATGCCGACGCAGCCGTCGAACGCCCGGGTCTCGTCGAGGACTCGCGTCATGACCTTCTTCGCCTGGTCGAGCGAGTCGGCCTTGAATTCGAGCTCCAGCAGGGCGGTGAGTGCCATGTTCTCCCTTTCGTAGAATGTAATTTTCGTACCCACATTCCCCGATTGCTCGGCGCAACGCAATAGACTGCGGCACGGCCCGCCAGTTTCCGCCCCGAGGTCGAAATCAATGGGCGACTGACGCGTGGGCTGGCCGAACAAACGACGGCGGTCGATCCTGGGCGTCTCGGCGAAAGAATACGGTCGACCTCGGTTCACAACAGCCGTCGACGATGCGCGGTCGCCACTGCCGCGGCACGGTCGCGTACACCCAACTTGCTGTAGACGTGCTGAAGATGAGTCTTGACAGTCGCCTCACCCACGAACAGCGCAGCACCGATCTGCGCGTTGGTGTACCCCTCCGCCACGAGCGCAAGCACGTCGTGTTCGCGGCCACTGAGCACGGAGTCCGTTCCGGAGCCTGCATGCCACTGCTGTTGCACCGACGGAGACAATATGCGCCGGCCGGCCGCGGTCGCGCGGATCGCCTCGAACAACCGGCTGCGTTCGGAGTCCTTGAGCAGGTAACTGCGGGCCCCCGCAGTCAGGGCCGACACCACATCGACCCGGCCGTCGTAGGTCGTCAGGACAAGCACCTCGACGTGCGGATACTCGGTGCGTATCCGGGCGATGAGGTCGATCCCGTCGCCGCCGGGCATCCGCAGGTCCGTCACCACGACATCCACCGGATGGCGCCGCAGCATTGCCGAGGCCTCTTCGCCCGAGCCTGCCTCGGCAGCGACGACGATGTCGTCGGCGATCTGCAATTGGCCCCGCAAACCGTCGCGCACCACTGGGTGGTCGTCGACCAGCAGTACCCGGATCGGCTCACGCACCGGGGCCTCCCTCCACTGCGTCTCCGATGGGAACCGTTGCTGTGACAGTGGTTCCGCCACCCGGCACCGACTGCAGATCCAGCTTTCCACCCTGCACCGCTGCTCGTTCGACCATGAGCGCAACACCGTGCCCGCGCGTTTCCTGCGACTCCGGTTCGAACCCGGAACCGTTGTCGGCGACGTCGAGGGCCACCGAATCACCGAGGTACGTAAGGGTCAAGTGCACTTCTTCAGCGCTCGCGTGCCGTCGGACATTGGTGAGCGACTCCCGGGCAATCCGGACCAGCGTGTCCTCTACCACGTCCGCCAGCGGAAGTGGTGCACCGACGACGTGCACCCGGGTACGGATTCCCCCGGTTCGCTCGTTCTCCTCGGCGAGGGCGGTCAGCGCGGCGGGCAGCCCGCGATTGTCGAGCACCGTCGGCCGCAACGCCGCAATCGATCGACGCGCCTCCCGCAACCCGTCCCGGGCAAGCTCCATGCCGACCCGAACTCGTGCACGCATCGGATCGTCCCTGGATGCTTGTGCGTCAGCGGCTTCGAGCTGGCTGACAATTCCCGCCAAGGCGGCCGCGAGCGTGTCGTGGATCTCGGCGGCGATCCGCGAACGTTCGGCGAGCACTCCGGACTCACGCGCCCCGGCGACCAGCCGGTCCTGCAGCTCGAGGTTCTCGGCCAGCGCCCGTTCCAGGCCGTCATGCGCGCGGGCGAGCTCCGACAGCGCGGCCCTGCGCGCCACCGTCTCCGCCTCCAGCCTTCGGATGCTCCATCCGATGGCCGCGGCCAGCGCCATACCCCCGACGGTGATCGCCGGGTTCGGCGTCTCACCGCCTGCCATGGCGAACCCCGCGGGGACCGCCGTAGCCACCACCAAACCGGCGTACGCCCAGACGCCCGGAAGCGCCACGAACGCCATACCGTAGGTGGCCAGATACAAGGCCAGGTAGCTGGCGGATACCTGGAGCAAGACGGTACACAGCGCCACCAAGCCGACGTAATACACCGCCATCGGCGCCACCGCGCGTTCGAGCCAATGGCGGTGAGCGACCGTCCAGTAGGTGTGCCATCCGGCCAGCACCAGACTGGCGACCAGCACCCGGAGCGCGTCCGCCGCGTCGATCTCCCCTGCCGGTCCGGCGTACGCGGGAACCACCAGGAGCAGGGCGTACGGCAACACCAGCCAGATCCAGTCGGTCCGGCTGATGTGCCGCGATTCCCCTGCCTCCACCGTCATGCCCCGATTCTCACACCCGTCGATGCGGCCCGGCCACGGATGAACCGCTTCAGCACGGCTTCCGCCGGTCCGATGCGATCGGACCACACAGCGGCTGCGATCACGGTTGCCGCCCAGGTCAGCAGGGCCAGAGCTACGGCACAGGTGGGGCCGATCCGGTCGCCCAGCCCGACGGTCGCTGCCGGCAGCAACGCCGCGAACACCACCGACTGCGCCAGATAGCACGACAACGACTTCTGCCCGGCCGACTGCAAGGCCCGCACACTCCGATGACGATCGCGGCCAGAAGCCGCCAACCGGGCCGCGACCAGGGCGACGACCGCCGCGTAACCCAGCCCGCAGAACACTCCGGTCACCACGTGCACCCAGGACAGCGCGACGAGCGCCGGAGTTCCCGGCATCCACACCTGTGCGCCGACGAGTCCGGGGCCGATTCCCCCGGCGATACCCACACCGATCCCGACCCAGGCCGTCCACATCAACAAACGACGATGACGTTCCGGGAGTTCCATGACCCGGTGCCGCCCGGCCCAGATGCCGACCAGCATCGCCGTGACGACCGCCGCCATCCCGAACGGTCCCATCACCCATTCGAGCACCCTCAGCCCCGCGGCCTGCAGCATATCCGGCACGCCGTACGACCAGAAGAAGCTGCGCTCGGCGCTCGGCGTCGCATCGGCGAAGATCACCGCTTGCACCGTCCCCGCCACGGCGAGCCACGAGAACGCAAGCACGAGGAGCGCGCGGTCGCTCAGACGGAGCAGTGGCACCAGCAGCAGCGCGAGCAACCCGTACCAACCGAGGATGTCCCCGGAGAACGCGAGCACGGCATGCACCGCACCGAACAGGATCAGGCCGACGGATCGGCGTCGCAACGCCCGACGAATCTCGCCCTCGGCCACACCACGGGCTCGCCGGCGACGGATCATCTCCACGATTCCGTACCCGAACAGGGCCGCGAACAGCGGGTAGGCACGGAACTCGACCGTCGCGCCCAGCACTCCGGTGACGATCTGATCGACGACGTTGTCTGTGATGATGTGTTGGCGCAAGCCATATGGGCGGCCGTGCAGGTATATCTGCACATTCGCGACGGCGATCAGCGCCAGCATCAGTCCACGGGCGAAATCCGGAGCGAGAAATCGTCCGCGCCCGGCGATCTCGGTGCGAAGTCCGGTCGTGTTGTCCATGCGTGTGACGCTAGATTTGCGCAGACGCCACCGACATCCACCGATCGGTTGATCACCACAGGAACGACGCTCAGGTAGCCCGACCGGGTGGACTCGTCACCGGAACTCGGCGGCGATGTCCCGGCCGATGATCTCCTTCATGACCTCGGTGGTGCCGCCGTAGATGGTCTGGATCCGGGCGTCCACGTAGGCGCGGCCGATCGCGTACTCCATCATGAAGCCGTAGCCGCCGTGCAGCTGCACACCCCGGTCCACGACACGTTTCTGCAGTTCGCTGGCCCACCACTTGGCCTTCGACGCATCGACCGCGGTGAGTTCACCGGCGTTGAGCGCGAGAACACACCGGTCGACGTGCGACTCGGTCACCTCGATCTCCGTGAGCATCTCGGCAAGCACGAATCGGGTGTTCTGCAGATCGCCGATCGGCTTTCCGAACGCCTTGCGCTCGAACACGTACTGCTTGGTCCACTCGTAGGCCGCACGCGCCGACGCGATGGCGCTGACGGCAATGCCGATCCGCTCGAGCGGCAAGTTCTCCATGAGATGGATGAAGCCGCGCCCTTCGGTGCCGAGCAGGTTTTCGGCGGGTACGCGAGCATCCTCGAACACCAACTCGGCGGTGTCCTGCGCGGCGAGACCGACCTTGTGGAGTTTGCGTCCGCGGCTGAAGCCGGGGGTGTCGCGCTCGACCACGATGAGCGAGAACCCCTTCGACCCGGCACTCGGATCGGTCCGGCACACCACGATCACCAGGTCCGAGTGAATACCGTTGGTGATGAAGGTCTTCTGCCCGTTGATGATCCAGTCGTCGCCGTCGCGCACCGCCGTGGTCTTGACGCCCTGAAGGTCGGAGCCGGCACCCGGTTCGGTCATCGCGATGGCGCCGATGATCTCGCCCGCTGCCATACGTGGCAGCCAGCGGGCCTTCTGCTCCTCTGTGCCCAGATGCAGCAGGTACGGGATGACGATGTCGTCCTGCAGCGCGAGAGTCGCACCGAACGACGTGGTGTTCGTGCGGGCCGTCTCCTCCTGGACGATCTGCCGGAACCGGTAGTCGGTGACACCGGATCCGCCGAATTCCTCGGGGACTCCGAGGCCCAGGATCCCGGTCTTGCCGGCCGCCAGGTACACGGACCGGTCGATGAGCCGTTCTTCTTCCCAGCGTTCGTAGTTCGGTTCGACCTCGCGGGCATAGAACTCTCGCACCGTCTCCCGGTATGCCTCGTGATCACTCTCGAAGTGGGTTCGCTTCATGAATTCTCCTCGAACTGGCCTGTGTCAGGCGCTCACGCGGTCGATCAGACCCGCAAGGCGCTCGGCGATCAGGGCTTCCGCGTCGGCGACGATGCGCTCGACGAGCTCACCCGCCGTGGGGATGTCGTGGATGATGCCTTGAACGGTGCCGACAGTCCAGATACCGGCTTCCGGGTCGCCGTTCTCGTACACGAGACGACCACGCGCACCCGCGACCAACTCCTGCACATCGGGAAACTGCCCACCACGGCCCAAGATCTCCACCACCTCGCGGCTGACGCTGTTGCTCGCCACGCGCGCGGTGTTGCGCAGCGGACGGAAGATCAACTCGGTGTCGGTTTCCTTCGCCTCGACGATCGCTTCCTTGATCTTCTGGTGGATGGGCGATTCGACGGTGCACATGAAGCGGGTGCCCATGTTGATGCCGTCGGCGCCGAGCGCGAGTGCGGCGACGAGGCCGCGGCCGTCACCGAAGCCACCCGAAGCGATCATCGGGATGGTGATCCGTTCTGCTGCGGCGGCGATGAGCACGAGGCCCGGAATGTCGTCCTCACCGGGATGTCCGGCGCATTCGAATCCGTCGATGCTGATTCCGTCGACTCCGGCGTCCTGTGCCTTGACGGCGTGCCGGACACTGGTGCACTTGTGCAGCACCTTGACCCCAGCGGCGTGGAAGTCGGGCAGGTGCGGCGCGGGATTGGAACCCGCCGTTTCGACGATCTTGATCCCCGAATCGATGATGACGCGGCGGTACTCGTCGTACGGCGGCGGCGTGATCGACGGCAGGATCGTGAGATTGACGCCGAACGGCTGGTCGGTGAGCTCGCGGGTACGAGCGATCTCCTTCGCGAGGTCTTCGGGTGTGGGCTGGGTGAGTGCGGTGATCATGCCGAGCGCGCCGGCATTTGCGACAGCGGCGACCAGTTCGGCGCGGCCGACCCACTGCATTCCGCCCTGCACGATGGGGTGACGAACTCCGAAGGTGTCGGTGAAGGCTGTGGTCAGCACGAAAGATCTCCTCGCAGTGAGATATTCAGGGCAGTGAGACGTTCAGGTGGTGGCGTGGAAGCCCACGATGCGCAGGGCGATCACGATGTAACGGTCGGCGACCTGCGCCGGGGTGAGCGGTCCGTCGAGTTGGTACCAGCGGGCGATGGACTGGAGCATGCCGAGCATCGCCCGAACGGTCTCCTCCGCATCGTCGACATCGAAGACCCCCGCCTCAGCGCCCTCACGGACGAGGTCGAGCATGATGAGTTCGAGGCGTTTCCGTGTCGCAGCATAGGTGCGGCGGTTCTCGACGGAGACGTGCCGCAGTTCGGAATCCAACCCGGACCGCATGGCGCGGAACGTCATGTTGAGCACGATCGCTTCGACGGCGTTGGAGAATCTGGCGACCGGGTCGGCGCCGCCGTCCGCGACCGCGGCCAGGACACGGTCGATGAGGTCGAGGACGGCGGCGTCGAGCAGGGTGACGAGAACGGCTTCCTTGTTCTCGAAGTGGTAATAGAGCGCAGGTACTGTCACGCCGACCCGACGGGCGAGATCGCGCACAGTGGTGCCGTGGAAGCCGTTCTCGCTGAAGGCTTCCAACGCGTTCTCGAGGATGGGGTCGAGCCGCAACGGTTCAAAAACCCGCCACTCCGTGAAGCGCGTCTCGGGCTGCGCGGTCATCGTCCCCCTCCTCTCGCGTGTGCGTGCTGCGGTGCCTAGCGCGGTGCCATACGGATGGCACCGTCGAGGCGGATGACCTCGCCGTTGAGCATCGGGTTCGACACGATGTGCGCGGCCAGCGCACCGTACTCGGCGGGATCACCGAGCCGCGCGGGGTGCGGAACCTGCTGACCGAGCGATGCCTGTGCCTCTTCCGGTAGCGAACCCAGCAGCGGGGTCTTGAACAGGCCCGGAGCGATGGTCACGACACGGATGAGCAGCGACGCGAGATCGCGGGCGATCGGCAGGGTCATGCCGACGACGCCACCCTTGGACGCGGAGTACGCCGCCTGACCGATCTGGCCGTCGAACGCGGCGACGGAGGCGGTGTTGATGATGACGCCGCGCTCGCCGTCGACGGGCTCGGTCTTGGAGATGCGCTCGGCCGCCAGGCGGATCACGTTGAACGTGCCGATCAGGTTGACGTCGATGACCTTCTTGAAGCCATCGAGCGGGAACGCACCCTTCTTGCTGACGGTCTTGACTGCGTTGCCGATGCCGGCGCAGTTCACCGCGACACGCAGTGGCCCGAGAGACTCGGCGAGGTCGAGAGCCGCGACGACGGCTGCCTCGTCGGTGACGTCGGCCGGCGCGAAGCGTGCACGGTCGCCGAGTTCCTTGGCGACGGCTTCACCGTTGGAAGAGGGGAGGTCGATGATGACGACGGTGGCACCGTCTGCGATCAGCGCCTTGGTGGTGGCGAGGCCGAGACCCGAGGCGCCTCCGGTGACGACGGCAACGCTGTCATTGACGATCATTGAATATCCTTCCGAATGGTGTTGTGTGTCAGATACGTTCGATGATGGTGGCATTGGCCATGCCTGCGCCCTCACACATCGTCTGCAGACCGTAGCGGCCACCGGTTGCTTCGAGGTGGTTGACGAGCGTGCTCAGCAGGCGGGTACCCGACGAGCCGAGCGCATGGCCGAGCGCGATGGCGCCGCCCCACGGGTTGAGCTTGGCCGGGTCGGCGCCGAACTCGTGCGCCCATGCGAGCGGCACAGGAGCGAACGCCTCGTTGACCTCGTATGCGTCGATGTCGTCGATGCTCAGGCCCGCCTTCGCGAGAACCTTCTTGGTGGCCGGAATCGGCGCGGTGAGCATGAAGACCGGGTCGTCGCCGGCGACGGAGAACGAGTGGAAACGGGCACGCGGGGTGAGGCCGAGCTTGCTCGCGAGCTCCTCGCTCATGATCAGCGCCGCGGAGGCACCGTCGGTCAGCGGCGACGAGTTGCCGGGGGTGATGATCCACTGCGCCTCGGGGAAGCGGGCAGCGTATTCCTCGGTGTAGAACGAGGGCTTCAGACCGGCGAGTCCTTCTGCGGTGGTGGCGGCACGCACGGTCTCGTCCGCCGTGTGCACCGCCTGCCCGCCTGCCGCGTCGGTGACCTCGATCGGGACGATCTCCTTGTCGAAGTGGCCGGCAGCGATGGCAGCCGCGGCGCGCTGATGCGACTGCGCGGAGAACGCGTCGAGTGCCTCGCGGTCGAACTTCCACTTCGCCGAGATCAGTTCGGCGGAGATGCCCTGGTTGACCAGACCCTCCGGGTAGCGGGCGCGGATACTCGGGCCGTGGGTGTCCTTGCCCATCGACGAGGTGCCCATCGGGATGCGGCTCATGGATTCGACGCCGCACGCGATGACCATGTCGTAAGCCCCGGCGATGACACCCTGCGCCGCGAAATGGGCGGCCTGCTGGCTCGAACCGCACTGTCGGTCGATGGTGGTGGCGGGCACCGATTCGGGGAAACCTGCCGCGAGCAGCGCGGTGCGGGAGATGTTGAGAGCCTGTTCGGAGGCCTGGTTGACACATCCGCCGATGACGTCGTCGACCTGGGCGGGGTCGATGCCGTTGCGTTCGACGAGCGAGCGCAACACGTGCGCGAGCAGTTCGACGGGATGGGTACCCGACAATGCGCCGCCGGGCTTGCCTTTGCCGACCGCGGTGCGGACGACATCGACGATGACTGCGTTGGTCATGATTGCTCCTGAGGTGTCGAGGGTTCGGTCAGCGGCCCTTCCACACGGGCTGCCGCTTCTGGGCGAACGCGGTGGGGCCTTCGGTGGCGTCTTCGCTGCTGAAGACGACCTTCAGAGCTTCGGCGTTGGCGTTCCACGCCGCGTCTCCCCAGTCGGGGAGGTTCGCGGTGCGATGGATCATCGCCTTCGATTCGCGGACCGACAGCGGCGCGTTGGCGGCGATGGTCTCGGCGATATCGAGTGCGACGTCGAGGGCCGTGCCGGCGGGAGCGACCCGGTTGACCAGACCCAGTTCCTTACCCTGCACGGCGGAGATGGGCTCGCCGGTGAGTGCGAGCTCGAGAGCGATCTTGCGGGGGATCTGCTGCTGCAGGCGGATCACTCCACCGGCCGCGGCGAACAGGCCCCGCTTGACCTCGGGCAGTCCGAGCTTGGCTTCCTCGTCGACCACGGCGAGATCGCTGGCGAGGACGAGTTCGGTTCCGCCACCGAGCGCGAATCCGTTGACGGCCGCGATCGTGGGCTTGTCGATCCAGTGCTGTGCGTAGCCGGCGAAGCCCCATTCGGGGTGCCCCTCCGCAGAGGTGCTCTCCCCTGCCGCGAGGGCCTTGAGGTCTGCACCCGCGCAGAACGCACGCCCGGAGCCGGTGATCACGATGACGCGGACGTCGTCGTCGGTGGCTGCCTGTTCGAGCAGCGTGCCGACTGCCGTCGACAACGCGCCGTTGACCGCGTTGAGGGCCTTTGGCCGGTTGAGGGTGATGATCGCGACCCCACCGCGCTGTTCGTACAGTGCCGCGGGTTCGGTAGCGGTCGTGTCGTCGGCCATGCGTGCCCCTTCGGATCCAAATCTGACTTATCGATCGCTAAAGGAGTATCACGGAACGATCGCTCGGTCAAGGACTGACGCTATCTAGCGCCCGATCAGTTTCGTCTGGTAATGATTGCCAGGAGCGCGGAACTCGGATTCGACGACACGGCGGGAGAACCCATGCATGCTGCACATCTGACCGAGAACACCGGACCTGACGGTGTGCAGTCGGTCGAGATCCCGGAACCCACACCCGGTCCCGGTGATGTCGTCGTCGACCTGCATGCGGCCGGTGTCTCGTACCCCGATCTCCTCCAGACCAGCGCGGGCTACCAGGTGGTGCGTCCACTCCCCTGCGTCCTCGGGGCCGAAGGCGCCGGGATCGTCCGCTCCGCCCCCGAAGGCAGCGGGTTCGCCCCCGGCCAACGGGTCGCCGTACTCGCGCACGGCGGCGCGTGGCAACAGACGGTCGCCGTCGATCCGCGGTCGGTGTTCGCACTCCCGGACCACGTGTCGCTCACGGCCGCGGCCGGCATGCCACTGAACTACCTGACCGCTCACTTCGCCCTCGACGAACGCGCCCGCTACCGCACCGGCGAGACCGTGCTGGTGCACGGCGCCGCTGGTGGCGTCGGCGTCGCCGCGCTCAATGTCGCCGCGGCCCTGGGTCTCGAGACGATTGCCGTCGTGAGCACCGACGCGAAGGCCGACGTCGCCGAGGCCAACGGAGCGACCCACGTCATCCGTGTGGACGGATTCAAGGACAAGGCCCTCGAACTCACCGGCGGACGCGGCGTCGACATCGTCCTCGACCCCGTCGGTGGCGACCGGTTCACCGACAGCCTCCGCAGCCTCGCACCGGGTGGTCGCGCCGTGGTACTCGGTTTCACCGGCGGCGATATTCCCACTGTGAAGGTCAATCGTCTTCTGCTCAAGAACATCTCGGTGGTCGGCGCGGGTTGGGGCGAACACATCCGCATGCTTCCCGACTACCCCGCGCAGCAGTGGAAGACGCTCGGGCCCTTGCTGCAGTCGGGCGCGCTGCGGGTCCCCGAACCCACCGTATATCCCCTGACCGATGCCGCCGAGGCCTTGCGATCACTCGCAACCCGCTCTGCGGCAGGCAAAGTCGCGCTCTCACTTCAACCCTGAATCCGAAGGACGACACATGACCGAGAACCCGACCAACGATCTGCCCGGTGTCGACGTCGAGGTCGACGACGGCGTCCTGCGTGTGACGATCAACCGGCCGGCCCGCATGAACGCCGTGCAGGCGATCACGCTCACCGCCATCGGCGATGCCTTCGAGAAGTACACGGACGACGACTCCATCCGCGTCGCCATTCTCACCGGCACCGGCCGGGCGTTCTGCTCGGGTGCCGACATCGCCGGCCGCGACCTCTCTGCACCGCCGAGCAGTGAGACTCTCGATGCCGGGAACCGGGTCGCCGCGCTACTCCGCGCGTTCCCCCGGCCCGTCATCGGTGCAGTGAACGGTGCAGCAGCAGGAATCGGTGTGTCACTGGCACTGTCGTGCGATCTCACCGTCGCGAAGGAGTCCACCTATTTTCTCCTCGCGTTCACCAAGATCGGCCTGATGCCCGATGGGGGCGCCACTGCCCTCGTCGCCGCGTCGGTCGGGCGCGCCCGCGCACTGAAATTGGCGCTGCTCGCCGAACGGCTCCCCGCCCCCGAGGCACTCGCAGCAGGGCTCATCGCCGACACCTACCCCGACGACGAATTCGACAGCAGGGTCG
This sequence comes from Rhodococcus ruitaii, assembly GCF_055230935.1. Classification (NCBI taxonomy): domain Bacteria; kingdom Bacillati; phylum Actinomycetota; class Actinomycetes; order Mycobacteriales; family Nocardiaceae; genus Rhodococcus; species Rhodococcus ruitaii. The sequence goes on from NZ_JBUYWC010000015.1 coordinate 121,005, forward strand.
AGGAACTCGCAAAGCGACTCGCGGACGGCCCGGCCCCCGCGTTCGCATACACCAAGACGGCCATCAACGACGCGACGCTCACCGAGCTCGACAACGCCTTCACCCGCGAGTGGGACGGGCAGATGAAGTTGCTCGCCGGCCCGGACTTCAAGGAAGGCGTCTCTGCGTTCCAGGAGAAGCGGCCCGCGAATTTCCGCGCGAACTGACCACGCAGGACGGCTGGAGCCCCGTCACGAAGCGGGCCGGGCTCCGACTGTCTTGAGCGCGATGACCACATACTTCTTCGCGACTTCCTGCGGGCTGAGCGTTCCCTCGGCGTGATACCAGCGAGGAATCGACTGACACATTCCGAGCAGGGCGCGGGTGGTCTCGGCGGGGTCGTCGACGTCGAACGCTCGCGCCGCGGTTCCCTCTTCGACGATCGTCCGCACGATCTCCTCGATCCCCTTACGCACCGCGCGGTAGCGCTGACGGTTGTCGGGGCTCAGGTACCGCGCCTCACTTTCGAGTGCGGCGAGGCGCGCGCGCATCGTCATCCGCAGCACGATCGCTTCGACGACATTGGACAGGCGCTGCACCGGGTCGGCGCCGCCCTCGGCGTCGGCAGCGTGCGAGCGCCAGAGCACCTCGCTCGTCGACAACTCGAGCAGCGCGATGAGCAGGCCCTCTTTGTTCTCGTGGTGGTAGTAGAGCGCCGGTACCGTGACGCCGACCCGTCGCGCGATCTCGCGCACCGACGTGCCGTGGAAACCGGTTTCGTAGAACGCGTCGAGACTCGCCGACAGGATCGGGGTGAGCTCCATCGGCGCGAGGGTCCGCCAGTCCGGCCCGACCTCCTCTTCCGCGGCGACTGTGTCGTCGGTGGGAGTCCCCATGAACGCATCCAACCTATCGATCGCTATACCCGGACCGCTCGAGGATACCTGTGCTGACGTGCGGGGCATGACAGGCTCGGGCACCTCACGCGGCGTGGCCTGTCGAGCCCCGGACCACCAGATGGGTCGGCAGCACGAGCGACGCGGACTCGGCGACACCTTCGTACACCTGCCTTCCCAGCATCTCGATCGCGCGCGCACCGGCGTCCTCGGTTCGTTCCGCCAGCGTCGTGAGGGCAGGTGTGCACAGATCGGAGCCGAACATGTTGTCGAATCCGACCACGCTCATCTGGTCGGGCACGGCGATGCCGCGTTCCCCGAGTCTGCGGAGCACACCGATAGCGAGCATGTCGTTGTGACACACCACCGCGGTGGCCCCGGCCGCGATGGCGGCGTCGGCAGCCGCGGGTCCGCCACCCAGGGTCGGCGCGTAGGGACCGAACCTGCGCGCCTGCATGCCGTGTTCCTGCGCCGCCGCCTGCAATCCTGCCCAGCGACGGGCACCCGACCACGATTCCGGCGGACCGCCCAGGACCAGTATCGATCGATGTCCGAGCGAAGCCAGATGGTCGACGATCTGCCTGGTACCCGACTCGTAGTCGGCGACCACGCAGGAGACGCCGCGCGTGGCCCGGTTGACGAGGGTGACGGCGTTGAGTTCGGCTGCCCTGCGCAATTCGTCGTCGGGTAGGCGCGATGCGGCCAGGACGAAGCCGTCGACGGCGGGGCCCAGCCGTCGCACCACCTGTTCCTCGGTCGTCGCACTCTCTTTGGTGTTGCCGAGGACGAGGGTTCGCCCTGCGGCGGTGGCCGCTTGTTCGGCGCCGTTGATCACGCCGGCGAAGTAGGGGTTCGTGATGTCGGGGACGAGCAGCGCGAAGGTGTTGGTTCGGCCCGATTCGAGAGCGCGCGCCATCGGGTTGGGGGTGTAGCCGAGTTCGGCAGCGACCCCCAGGACGTGCTCGCGAGTGCCGATGTTGACCCGGTCCGGGTTGGTGAACGCGCGCGAGACCGTGGACGCAGCCACACCTGCGGCACGGGCGACATCGGTGATGGTTGCTCGTTTACGCGGCGACACAGACCGGGGTTCGGGAGTCATAAGATCAGTATGGCAAAGAATGGCAAACGATTGCCGTGTGATGGCCACCACCTTTACCGTCGATTTCACCGACAATTGATGTAGCAATTCCCGAAGGGCTATCCCATGGCAGAAACGACCACCGTGCAGCGCACGCCGCGCAAGGCGGCTGTGGCGGCGTGGAGTGGCAGTGCTCTCGAGTACTACGACCTCGCGATCTACGGCACAGCTGCCGCACTCGTCTTCCCCACCATTTTCTTCCCCGAAGGCAACCAGGCCGCCGCTACCGTCGCCTCCCTCGCGACCTTCGGCGTTGCCTACGTCGCACGTCCGTTCGGATCGTTCCTGATGGGCCACATCGGCGACCGATTCGGGCGCAAGCAGATCCTCATCGGCACCCTCCTGCTGATGGGCGTCTCCACATTCCTCATCGGCTGCCTCCCGACCTACGATCAGATCGGCCTGGTCGCACCCGCGCTCCTGGTGGTGCTGAGACTCCTGCAGGGCCTCTCCGCGGCCGGCGAGCAGGCGGGCGCCAACTCGATGTCGTTCGAGCACGCCCCAGATGATCGTCGAGGGTTCTTCACCAGCTGGACCCTCAGCGGCACCCAGGGCGGACAGGTCCTCGCACCACTGGTGTTCCTGCCGGTCATCGCGGTGCTGTCGGACGAACAGCTGCACTCATGGGGCTGGCGCATCCCGTTCTGGATCAGCGCGGCACTCCTGGTCATCGGGTTCATCATCCGCCGCTCCCTCGACGAGACCCCCGAGTTCCACGCCGAGAAGAAGCAGGCCGAGGTGCCGCCCGCTCCGCTGGCTCTGCTGTTCCGCCATCACTGGCGCGGTGTGCTGCGCGTCTTCTTCGCGTCGTTCATCGCCATGGTCAACACCGTCTTCCAGGTCTTCGCGCTCAGCTTTGCCACCTCGGACGAATACGGCATCGGTATCAGCTCGACCACCATGCTGTGGCTCGCGATCATCGCAAACGTCATCGCGGTGGGCACGATCCCGCTCTGGGCGTCACTGTCCGACCGGGTCGGGCGCAAGCCGGTCTTCGTTTCCGGCCTGATCGGCACCGCGATCATGGCGACCGCGTTCCTGTACTCCATCTCCATCGGCAACGTTGCCTTCGTGTTGATCACCGGCATCCTGCTGGCCGGCGTCATCTACAGCATGCCCAATGCCTGCTGGCCCGCGACCTACGCCGAGTACTTCCCCACCAGCGTCCGACTCTCCGGCATGGCGATCGGTACCCAGTTCGGCTTCGCGCTCGCCGGATTCACCCCGGCCATCGCCGGTGCTCTGATGGGCGGCAATGCCGACAACTGGTACCGCGTGGTCCTGTTCGCTCTGGGTGCCGTCGTGATCTCGCTGATCGCGGTACTGTCCGGTCCGAAGGCCACCCACAAGGTGCTTACTCGCGACCTCGGGCAGGTCCGCAGCACTGACGCTGCCACCCGCATCCCGGCCGGAGTCGCATGATGACCGCCCGACCCATCCTGACCGTGCTGGGCGGCCCCAACCTCAACCTGCTCGGCACGCGCGAACCGGCGCTCTACGGTACCGCTACCCTCGCCGACATCGAAGGCCTCTGCGTCCGGGTCGCCGACGAACTCGGCTACGACCTCGACTTCCGCCAGTCCAACCACGAAGGCGATCTGATCGACTTCGTCCACGAGGTGCGCGAAACCACCTCCGGTTTCGTCGTCAACGCCGGTGCGTACACCCACACCTCGCTCGCCCTGCACGATGCGCTGGTCACCGTCGCCGCACCGATCGTCGAGGTCCACCTGACCAATGTCCATGCCCGCGAACCCTTCCGACACCACTCGTACGTCGCGCCCGTCGCGAAGGCCGTCATTGCCGGCTGCGGCGCCGCCGGCTACGAGTTCGCCATCCGTCGCCTCGCCTCGCTCGACATCAACCAGGAGATCCACCGTGTCCACCAGTAACACCGATCGCACCTCGTTCGTCCTCGGTCTCGTGGGTGCCGGAATCAGTGGGTCGCTCACCCCTGCCATGCAGGAGCGAGAAGGCCTCGAATCCGGCTTCAATCTGACCTACCGGCGACTCGACGCCGAAAAGATCAGGTTCGGCGCCGATGACCTTCCCGAACTCCTCTCCTGGGCACAGAATTTCGGATTCGACGGACTCAACATCACTCATCCGTTCAAACAGCGTGTGATCCCGCTCCTCGACGAACTCTCCGACGACGCCCGCGACCTCGGTGCAGTCAATACGGTCGTCGTCCGCGACGGCAGAACCCTCGGCCTCAACACCGATTGGTCGGGCTGGGGACGCGCGTTCCGCCGTCGGCTTCCCGGCGCTGTCACCGACACTGCCGTGCTCGTCGGCGCAGGCGGCGCCGGGGCCGCGGTGGGCTATGCCCTCCTGGATCAGGGCGCAGCACACGTATCGATCATCGATACCGACACGCAGAAGGCCAAAGACTGCGCGACCCGGCTGGCCGCACGCTTCGGCGACGAGCGCGTCGCCGCAACAGACGATCTCGACGGAGCCCTCCACGATGCGCAAGGGCTCGTCAACGCGACCCCGACCGGAATGACCGGGCATCCCGGACTACCCGTGCCCGCCGAACTCGTCCGCGAGGACATGTGGGTTTCCGACGTCGTCTACTTCCCGCTCGAGACCGAACTGATCCGGCTCGCGCGCTCGCGCGGGTGCCGTGTCGTACCCGGCGGCGGTATGGCGGTATTCCAGGCGGTCGGAGCGTTCGAATACTTCACCGGCCGCACGCCCGATGCCGAACGGATGGTGCGGCACTTCGAGGAGCTGACCCGCTGATGCCCAGCAGTCGAATCCGGAACGGCAGTCGCATCCGGAAGGGTATCGCGACCGTCTCGCTGTCCGGTGTGCTCGACGACAAGCTCGAGGCCATCGCCGACGCGGGTTTCGACGGTATCGAGATCTTCGACAACGATCTCATCGCGTCGCCGCTCACGCCCCGCGAGGTGGCCCGACGCTGCGCCGACCTGGGGCTGTCGATCGACCTGTTCCAGCCGGTACGCGACATCGAAGGCGTTGACCCCGAACGATTCTCCACGGTGCTGCACCGTGTGCGGCGCAAGCTGGAGGTGATGACGGAGCTCGGAGCCACCGTGTTCCTCGCCTGCTCCAACGCCCTGCCCGACGCCGTCGGCGACGCCGATCTGTCGTCCGAGCAGCTCCACGCCGTCGGAGAGCTCGCCGAGTCCTTCGGCGTCACCGTCTCATTCGAAGCGCTGGCGTGGGGACGACACATCGATAGGGTCGGCCAGGCATGGGCGGTCGTCGAACGCGCCGACCAGCCGGCGATCACCTTGGCCGTGGACACGTTCCACATGCTGGCAAGGGGCGACGACGGCACCGCGCTCGCCGGCATCCCCGGCGACCGGATCGGATTCCTGCAGGTCGCGGACGCACCCGTGCTGGACATGAACGTGCTCGAATGGAGCAGACATTTCCGATGCTTCCCGGGTCAGGGCACCCTCGACGTCGCAGGTGTCGTTGCCGCGGTACTCGAATCCGGGTACACCGGCCCGGTGTCGCTGGAAATCTTCAGCGACGTGGTCCGCGAGGCCGACCCGTTCGTGACCGCGCGCGACGCCATGCGGTCTCTGGTCTTCCTCGAAGATCAGCTCGGGGAACGCCTGGCCGGACCGGTGCGCGAGAAGATCTCCGTCGCTCCACCCGTACCGCTGCGCACCGATGTCGCGTTCGTCGAGTTGGCGGCACCGGACGGCTCCGCCTATGCCGAACTGCTGACGGGACTGGGATTCCACATCGCGGGGCGGCATCGCAGCAAGCCGGTGGTCCGGTGGCGTAACGGCGGCGCCGACGTGGTGCTCAACGAGCAACCGGCGCCCGGTCCGGCCGCGACCGCCCTGGGTCTCGTCGCACCACCGGTGTCCGACGTCGCGGAACGCGCCGCGGCTCTGCTGTGGCCCGCCGTCGACCGCACTCGAGGCGCCGGTGAGGCCGATCTGCCGGGCATCACGTCGCCGTCCGGGTTGCACGTGTTCGTCAGTTCGGAGCCCGGAGACGCCGACGACTGGCGCACGGATTTCGTTCCGTCCACCAATGCCGCGCAGGAGCACGGCTGGCTCGGACTCGACCACGTCGACATGACCATCCCTGCCGACGAGCTGAACCAGGAGCTGTCGTTCTTCCGCACCCTGTTCGGACTGGAGCCGGAAGCTCCCGAGGAATACATCCAGCCGCATGGACGGCTACGGATCCGCGCGCTCCGTGCCCGTAAGGGAAACCTCCGTGTCGCACTCAACGTCTCCGAAACCGGAGCGGCCGATTCGCGACAGCACGGCGTTTCGCGACAGCACGGTATTTCGCAACTGGCGTTCGCGACGGCCGACGTCGTCGCCGAAGTCCGCCGCGCGCGGTCGCGGGGTGTCGAGTTCCTGACACCACCGGAGAACTACTACGTCGACCTCGACGCGCGGTTCATCCTCGAGCCCGGATTGCTGGACACGCTGCGCGAGCACGGACTGCTGTACGACCGGGTCGGCGCCGGCGAACTGCTCCACGCCTACACGCTGCCTGTCCCCGGCGGGTTCCAGGTCGAACTGCTCGAGCGCCGCGGAGGGTACGACGGATACGGAGCGTCGAACACCCACGTCCGGCTGGCCGCGCCGCGCTGACAGCGGCCTACCGCGCAGCGGCGTCTTTTTCGCGCACGTCCGCCGTGTGCCAGCTGTCTTCGAGGGCACGCGGCTTACAGGCCTGGTAGCCACCGGTGACCAGCACGACGACCGCGACGATCAGAAGAGCGAACGATGCCGTCCAACCCGATGTGGCGTCGTGGAGGACACCGAACAGGAGGGGCCCTGCGCATGCGACGGCGTAGCCCACACCCTGCGTGAATCCCGACAACGCAGAGGAGCCGGCCTGGGTACGGGTGCGGAGGTTGATCAGCGTCAGCGCCATCGGGAAGGTACTGGGCCCGAGGCCGAGGAGCACGATCCACAGGACGGGCACACTCATCGGCGCGAGCCACAGCCCCGCGAATCCGACGAGCATGCAGGCCGCGCATGCGAGCACCGCGGGGAAGGGGTTGTTCATCCGGGCGCACATGGTCGGGCCACCGAACGCGCCGACGAGCCCCATCAGTGAGAACAATCCGACCATCGCTCCACCGAACGCGGGGCTCGCACCTGCGTCGCTCAGGATGTCGGGGATCCACGTGAACATCGAGTAGGTGACCAGCGAGGTCATGCCGAACATTCCGGCCATGCCCCACCCCACAGGCGAGCGCCAGACCTGACCGCGTACCTGAGGCGTCGCTCCCGTCTGTTCTTCCGCGGCTGCCCCGCGTCGACGGGCAAGAATGACGATCCAGGGCACTGCCGCAGCGAACCCGAAGACCGCCCAGACCCCGATCGACATCCGCCAGCCGAAGGCGTCGGCGAGGGGCACCGCCGCGAACGCCGGCGCGATGGTCCCCAACTGGACGCCGACGATGTACACCGAACTCACCAACGCCAGGCGATCGGAGAAATACCGCTTCACCAGCGGCGGAATTACGACATTGCCGATTCCCATCCCGCCGAGCGCCAGGGCGGAGAGCGCGAGCAGCGACCACGTTTCGTCGACGAACGCCCGCGCCGCCATGCCGACACCGGCCATGAGCATCGCGACCAGTGCGGTCCGTTCGAGCCCCCACCGGCGAGTCAGGTACGGGGTGCCGATCCCGAACAAGGCGAACATGGCGGTCGGCACCATGCCGAACACACCCACGACCGTCGATGAGAATCCGATCTCGTCGCGAATCTGCGATGCCAGCGGACTGAACGAAGTGACGGCAAGCCGGAGCACGAGTGCGGACATCGCGATCGCACAGAAGACAAGAAGACGGCCGCGTAGAAGACTCACGCCAGAAATCATAGGATGACAGGATGACTTTGGGACAACCCGTTCGGCGCACGAGCTTGATCTCGCAGGTCACCGAGCAATTGCGCACCGAGATCTGCAGCGGACACTGGGCCGTGGGCGACCGCATCCCCACCGAGCCCGAACTGTGTGAACTCACCGCAACGAGCCGCAACACCGTCCGCGAAGCCGTACAGGCACTCGTGCACACCGGGCTCCTCGAACGCCGCCAGGGTTCAGGCACCTACGTCGTCGCGACCTCCGTCATCGGCGGCACCCTCGGCAAGTACTTCGCGACCGCGCACGAGCGCGACGTGCTGGAGCTGCGGCAGACGCTCGACGTCACCGCGGCCGTTCTCGCGGCGCGACGACGTACCTCCGACGATGTCGCGCGCCTCGAGGAACTGCTGACCGAACGCACTCAACGATTCGCCGAGTCCGACACCGATACCGCGGTCGAAGCAGACATCGCGCTCCATCGCGCGATCGTCGCCGCCAGCCACAACGCCGTGTATCTCGAGTTCTACGATTCGCTGCTGCCGGCGATCCGGCAGACTGTCGATCGGCACGTCCACACGACCGGACGAGGATTCCACCACGAGCACACCGCACTGGTGACCGCAGTGATCGAGGGCGACGAGGCCGCCGCGACGGCAGCTGCACGAGCACTCTTCGCCGAGCTACTGGCCTGAGGCCGCGTCGGCCTGTGTTCCCGCGCGCCCGCCAGCTTCCCGCGCGCGCAATCGCGGCCGCGGGAGACTGAAATGGTCGCGGGAAGGTGTCACCCCATCGGGTCGTCGGCCCCGGCGCGCGCGGTGTCGCGGAAGGGTGCGTGGACAGCCGCCCACCGCACGCACTCCCATCCGCCACCGGGCACCGGCTCGAGTTCGACGGTCTCGGTGTTGGCCAGATGGTTGCCACTGGCGAAACCGCCGGGCACCTTTCCGAGGTACGACGCGACCAGACGGATGGCGGCGCCGTGGCTGACCACGACGATGTCGCCTGATCCCGCCTCGAGGTAGTCGGCGCGCAACTCGTCGAGCACAGGCACGAATCGGTCGAGTACGTCGAATGCGGTCTCGCCGCCGGGGACCCTCGCACGCAGGTCTCCGTCATGCCACGCCTGGTAGACCTTCACGAACATCGCGTGTGACTCTTCGTCGGTGCGGTCCTCGAGTTCACCGACCTGCACTTCGTGCAGCCCCGCGCGCGCCGACGCCTGCAGACCCACTGGGTCCTGCGCATGCTGCGCGGTCTGCCGTGCACGAATCGCCTCGGAGGACACGAGCAGCGTCGGCACCCGCTCGATGAGGTTCTTTCCGAGCGTCTTCGCCTGCGTGACACCGAGTTCCGTCAACTCCGCACCGGGCAGCTTCGTGTCGAGCCGCTTCTCGACATTCGCTACCGTCTGGCCGTGCCGGGCCAGGATCAATCTCCCGTTCAACTGTTTTCCTCTCCGCGCCGCAACTGCTCCAGCCACTGTGCATCGTCCTCGTCCGACACCGGGGCGACGCCTGGTTCGGACACTGCCGCCCACGAACCGAGGAACCGCACCTGGGCGAAACGGTGAAGTGCCTTGAGTGCTTCCGCGACGAGTGCGTCGTCGATATGCCCCACACAGTCCAGGTGGAAGAAGTAGGTACCGTATTCCTTTCGCGTCGGTCGCGACTCGATACGGGTCAGGTCGATACCGCGGGTCGCGAACTCCGTCATCGCACGCACCAGCGATCCCGGCTCGTTGGGGAGCTGCAGGATCACCGACGTGCGGTCGCGGCCGGTCCGCTTCGGCACCGGTGCCGGACGAGTGACGAGAACGAACCGTGTTCGGGCACCGGCGAAGTCCGCAACACCATCCGCCAAGACCTCGAGGCCCAGTCGGTCACCGGCGAGCGCGGTCGACACACCCGCGTCGACCTTGCCGGCCTCCACGTCCTCGGCGGCACCCGCGTTGGAGGATGCGGTCACGACCGTGGCGCCCGGCAACGTGTCGCTGATCCATTGCCGAACCTGGGCTGCCGCCACGGGGTAGGCGCCGATGGTCGCGATTCTGTCGCGTGTCATCCCCGAGCGCACCAGAACGGTGAACGCGATGTCGAGCTCGATCTCCGCGACGATCTGCAAGCGCGGCCCCATCGAGAGCGCGTCCATCGTCGGGGGCACCGATCCTTCGACGGAACTCTCGATGGGAACGACCGCAGCGTCCACCTCGCCATCGCGGAGCAGCTGCAACGTGGCCGGGGGGCTGGCTGCAGCGACACGCTCGACGGGTTCGTCGAAGACACCGAGGTCCTCGAATCGAGCGAGGGCCATTTCGGTGAAGGTTCCGGTCGGGCCGAAATACGCGATACGGGGCACGGGTTCCAGATTACGCACCGCCGGTGGCCGGGATGCGTCGGAGAAGTGAATCGCGTCGACGGGTGCATGCGCGAATCCGTGATTTCAGGGTTGCCCCTGCTGACCATTCGTCTATTATTTGGCCATGCGGTCAGAAAGTGGTGCGAGCGGACAGAAACGCCCTTCCCTGATCGAAGGCATCCGACGCGCGCAGATCATCGACAGTGCCGTCGAAGTGTTCGCCGAGTTCGGCTATGCGCAGACCTCCCTCGCGCGCATCGCCGAGCGGGCCGGCATCAGCAAGGGAGTCATCTCATATCACTTCGCCGGCAAGCAGGAGCTGATGGAGCAACTCGTGGAACACGTCTACGAGCAGATCACCGAATTCGTCGCTCCGCGGGTCATCCCCGGTCGCACGACTGTCGAACGGATCGGCACCCGCATCCGATCCGTCGCCGAGTACGTACGCACCCACCCCGCCGAACTTCGCGCACTCGCCGAAGTACTCAACAACCTCCGAGACGAGAGCGGACACCTGCAGTACGGGGACAGCTTCAACGAGCCCCTCTACCAGGGCCTGGAGGCCGAGTTCCGAACCGGACAGGCATCCGGTGAACTTCGCCCCTTCGACCCCCGCGTCATGGCCGTCACCGTGCAGGCCGCGATCGACGCGATGATCGCGTACTCGAGCACCTACCCCGATCACGATCTCGACGCTCACGCTGCCGAACTGGCGGACCTGTTCGCCCACGCCATCAGCGCGGCTCCCACATCGACCTACGACCGGCCCGAGGAGAAGCCATGACCGTCCACGAGACCACTCCGCCCGGAGCCACACCGCTCGCCGCTTCCGAGCGAATCCCCGGACCGGACTTGGCCCGAGGCTTCATGCTGCTGTTGATCGTCCTCGCGAACACCCCGTACTACCTGTTCGGCCACGCGCGTTCGGACTTCGGCGCACATCCCACCGACGGCACGACGCTCGACACCCTCGTCCAGGGACTGTTGATCACCACCGTCGACCTGCGGGTGTATCCGATGTTCGCGTTCCTGTTCGGGTACGGCCTGGTGATGATTCTCCGACGCCAATCCCAGCGTGGACTGTCCGAAACTCGAGCGCGGTCCCTGGTGCAGCGGCGCAACCTGTGGCTGATCGCGTTCGGCGCGGTACATGCACTATTGCTGTGGGGCGGCGACGTCCTCGGCGCCTACGGACTGACGGGCCTCGCCCTCGTGTGGCTATTCATGCGCCGCTCCGACCGCACCCTGCTGACCTGGGCCGGAATCGGCACGGCGATCGTCTTCGTCCTGGCGGCCTTGTCGGCACTCGAGGCCGTCGCCGTCCTTGCGGGTAAGGCCACTGCGAGCGGTTTCGATCCGGGATACGTCGCACTGGCCTACACCAGTGTCTCCACCGAGAGCGTCTGGGACGCGGCCGTGGCGCGGATGACGATGTGGCCATTGCAGGTGACGGTCGTCCAAGGACTGCTCGGGATGGTCGTCCCCGTCTCGATCCTGCTCGGGTTCTGGGCCGCGCGCCGCCAGATCCTCGAGCGGCCGAAAGACCACCGACGATTGCTGTGGGCTACTGCCATCGGAGGCATCACACTCGGTTGGGGCGGTGGGCTCGTGCACGCATTGGCTCATGCCGGGGTGATCAGCGGGCTGGAGACGGCAATGGCGTCGTTCGCCGCTCCGCAGATGTTCACCGGTCTGGCCTGCGGGCTCGGATACGTCGCGGCGTTCGGGCTGATCGGAGGGCGCCTGGCAGACCGCCCGCTCGGGCCGGTTGCGTCTTCCGTCAGCGCCGTGGGCAAACGGTCGATGACCTGCTACCTGGCGCAGTCGGTGCTGTGTGCGCCCCTGCTCGCGGCGTGGGGACTGGGGCTGGGCGCCGTATTCGGCAGTGCGGGCATGGCAGGGTTCGCTGTAGTGGTGTGGCTTGTCACCGTCGGCTATGCCGTCGTCCTGGAAAAGCGACGCAGCCCGGGCCCGGCCGAGGCTCTGCTGCGACGCCTCACCTATCGCCCGTCGGCTGAGCAAGTAACTACCGAAGCCGACCGATAGCGCTGCCGACGGTCACATCGTGGATCTGGCGGTCGACCACGAAGTTACGCCGGTGAAGACGCCTGAACCGATCGCTCCTTCGGAACCAGCAGCGCGAGCAGCGCAAGCACCAGGCCACCTGCCACGAGATACAAGCCCCAGCGACCGGCGAGCAGACTGTCGTAGCTCTCGCGCACGATACTGCCGAAGCTGTCGTTGAGCCGCCACCCGAACACCGCGATGGTGCCGAGCCCCACGATCACCCCCAGCCACCCCACGATGCGCGTACCCACCAGCGCGGCGACCAGCAGCAGTACCGCCGCCGCCAGAAGCAGGACGGTCATCGCCACAGAGAACTGAACGGCCTGGTTCTCCACCTGCTCGAAGGTGAATCCGGCCGGGAATCCGTCGCGCAGGTCGACGAGCGCGACATTGCCCGGCGCGATCTCGCCGACAACGGGGAAGAACGCGCCGACCGCAACTGCGATGGCGCAAGCGAACAAGACCAGATGGACAAAGGTACGCATGGGCATTCTCCTGTCGTTGGCGCACGGCTCCCAAGCGAATTCACGACGCTACCGCATAGCGGAGGCCGCCGATCACTCCGTCGACGTCATCGACCTCGACGGCGAGAAGGATTTGGCGCAACGCATCGGCGGCCTCGGGGATCAATCGGCTCAGGCGATCGACATCGGGTGCCGTGAGGGCGTCGCGGACGTCGAATCCGCTCAGCGCTGCCGCCGTGCCGGAGAGCAGTGCAAGCACGTCGGAGGCTGTTTCCCCGCGGGCAACGAAGCCGGTGTCGGCGTGCGCGAGCACGGCGAGGAAATCCGCGACGGCGTCCGGCCCGTGGCCGATCGGCAACCCGGGGATGTGCCCGGCTTCGGTGAGTGCGCGGGCCGTGTCGGCGAGGGTTGCGTCCGCGCGGGCCGGGTCGTCGACATGCACGTAGACGGCCAGCGGCGCCGGAGCGGTGAACGCGAGCACGTCGTCGAGGTCGGCGAGCGCGCAGTCGAGCTGGTAGCGAACAGGTCGCCAGCCTGCGGGTGACGGCGCTTCAGCGGAAGCATCGAGTTCGACGACGACGTCGCGACCGGGCGCCTCCGTGACCTCGTGCGCGGGAACGATCGGTGCTGCCGATTCCGGCCCGGACACTGTGAGCGCAGACCCGAGCGTGCTGTGACGACGGGTGATCAGCGCGTCGAGCAGACCACGTTCGTCCCGCGAGGGCGGCATTCCGAGGGGCAGGGGGATCGACACGCCATCCAGGCTAACTCTCGTGCGCCTTGCGACCAGCGTCACAATGACTTAGGTTTGCCTCACCTACATGACAAGGAGGGTCCGCATGCAGACCACCACGACCGACATTCCGGCGCCGACGACGGCAGAACGCGTGCGCACCGCCCTCATCCGCGCGGACACCACCTTCCTCGCGATCGACGGCTGCGACCCACTCCCGACCACCGTCCACTTCCTGCAGGACGACGGAACCATTGCGATCGTCGTACCGGCCGGGACCGCAGCCGTCGCACTCACCTGGCAGTCCGGGGCCACCGGCCTGCCCGCGATGCTCGAGCTGACCGATCACTCACCCCTGAACCTTCGCAACCCTGTCCGGTCGCTGATCTGGCTCAGCGGGAACCTGTTCCCCGTCGACGAACCGCGACAGGTCGCCGCCGAGGTCGCCGAGATCCTTCCGCACCCCGAACTCCTCGATGTCGGCCACAACTCCGAACTACTCGTCCTCCGACTCACCTCCGTGGTTGCAGCCGACACCACCGGAGCCGAATCCGTCGACCTCCCGGACGTCTTCGACGCCGCCCCCGACCCCTTCGCCACCTACGAGGCCGCATGGCTCGAGCACCTCGAGCAGGACCACGCAGACATCCTCGCCCGCATCTCACGGCGGATCCCGCCGTCTGCACGCACCGGCCGGATCCGTCCCCTCGGCCTCGACCGATACGGACTGCGCCTGCGCATCGAATCCGGCGACGGCGACCACGACGTCCGCATACCCTTCCAGGAACCTGTCGACGAGCCGAACGGCCTGGGCAAGGCACTGCGTCTGCTCGTCGGATGCCCGTTCATGAACGGAATGCGCGCCGGCCACTGATCGGGCCGCGCGCCTGTCGCCGGCATTCGGGCACAATCGCTCCCGTGACGACGATCCGTGCCTGGCTCACTCCCCCGCGCCAGAATCCCGCCACACCGCTCGACGCTTCCGAGCGCCGAGCGCTTTGGATCGAAATTGCGATCGTCCTGCTCGTCACTTTCGGGCTCAGCGGCCTGTCGTCGATCCTCTCGCTGCTCGAAGCCGCCCTCGCACCGGAACCGCTGTCCGATCAGACCGTCGCGCTGAATGCGCCGAGGTCGTCGCAGGAGTTCATCGACCTCGCGCGACAACTCCTCGGCGTCGTCCGTCTGCTCGCGTGGGCCGCACTCGGTCTCTACCTCCTGTGGCGCAGCGGCCACGGACCGAAGATCATCGGCTTCGCGCGTCCACTGCTGCGCCGCGACTGGCTTCCCGGTGCCGGGCTCGCCGCGCTCATCGGGTTGCCCGGTCTCGGGCTGTACCTCGTGGCACGTGCCGTCGGACTCAATCTCAACGTGGCGCCGAGCATCCTCGCCGACTACTGGTGGCGCCTGCCCACCGAGGTGTTGTGGGCCATCGCCAACTCGGGTGCCGAAGAAATACTGGTGGTCGCATATCTGATCACCCGGCTACGGCAGCTCGGGTGGTCCGAGAACGGATCGTTGCTCGCGTCGGCCCTACTTCGCGGCAGCTACCACCTCTACCAGGGGCTCGGCGGCGGATTCGGCAACGTCGTCATGGGCCTGGTTTTCGGTCGGTACTGGCAGCGCACCTCGAAACTGTGGCCCCTCGTGATCGCCCACGCGTTGATCGACTGCGTCGCGTTCATCGGGTACCAAGCCTTGCGGGGGCACGTCTCCTGGTTGTCGTGAACGTACAGTTGTCCGGGTGAACGGCGACCAACCCGATCCCCGGAACCGGCCGCGCCCACCTCAGGGGGCGCCGCCGCGCCGGCAACCGCCGATGCGCCGGCCCGTTCCGCCTCACGCCGCGCCTCCCCCGCCGGAAGGCAATCAGGTGCTCCGGCGCAACCCGGCTGCGCCGCCACGAGCGTGGTCGCAGGCACCTGGGTCCGAGCAGCGCGCCGCACCCGCGCCTCCCCGCCGGCAGCCACCGCCTCGCAGGCAGCCACCGCCACAGCAACCACCTCGTCGGCAGCCACCACCGCAACAGCAGCACCAGCCGCGGCAGCAACCCGAGCCGTTCGTCGACAAGAGACGCGCGAGGGCGGCACCACCGCCGGCTCCTCCGCGGCGTCGGCCCCCTCCGGTCGCCGAACCCGAACCGCGTCGCAGACGGCCCGGCGGCGCTCGGCGCACTCTGCGCCGCGTGGGTGCGCTACTCGCCGTCCTTCTCGTCGCTGCGGTCGCCGGTGTCGTCTACTTCGACGGCAAACTCGACCGGATCGATGCACTCGCCGACTACGAGGGCCGCATCGGCGACACCCCCGGAACCAATTTCCTGCTGGTGGGCTCCGACAGCAGGATCGGGCTGACACCCGAACAGGAACAGGAACTCGCAACCGGCGGCGACGTCGGTCCCGACCGCACCGACACGATCCTGCTCGTCCACGTCCCCAGCGGGGGTGGCGCGACCACGATGGTGAGCCTGCCTCGCGACTCGTATGTCCCCGTTCCCGGCTTCGGACAGGAAAAGCTGAACGCCTCGTTCGCCCTCGGTGGGCCACAACTGCTCGTCCAGACGGTCGAGGGCGCGACGGGAATCCACATCGATCACTACACCGAGATCGGCTTCAGCGGATTCGCGTCGATCGTCGATGCGGTCGGCGGTGTCGACATCTGCGTCCCGTATCCGATCGACGATCCGCTTGCGGGCCTGCAGCTCGAGGCCGGCTGCCAAGAACTGAACGGCGCGCAGTCGCTCGGATTCGTGCGTACCCGCGCCACCCCGCTCGCCGACCTCGACCGGATGAACAACCAGCGGCTGTTCATGTCGGCGCTGCTGAGCAAGGCGACCAGCCCCACCACTTTCCTCAATCCGTTCCGGCTGTGGCCGCTCGTCTCGGGTGCGGCCGGCTCGGTGCGGGTCGACGAAGGCGATCACCTGTGGGACCTCGGCCGGCTCGCGTGGGCAATGCGCGGCGAGACAGTGACGGCCACCGTGCCCATCGGCGGATTCGAGGATGTCTACGGGGTCGGCAATGTACTTCTGTGGGATCGCGAGCGCGCGATCGAGTTCTTCGGAGCACTCGAACAGGACCAGCAGATCCCGGCAGATCTTCTCGCGCCCGCACCCTGACCATTTTCCGGACACCCATTTCGACTGACGGACAAAGAATATGGTCCGGCTTCCCACGACGGGTGCGAACAGAATTCCGTCGCCAGCACGCCGAAATTTCCTGATGATCTTGTGTAAGCCAATCCTGAAATGACCCAGCTTAGCCAATGCTCCGACAAATCAGTCTAGCCAAAGCTTGGATGAAATAATCCCTGACCTGCACTAACGTCATCGACATGACAACAATGGGCGACACTCGCAAAACGAAATTCCATTCGCTGCTGCACGATCAGATTCGCAACGAATTCAATGCGTCGCACCAGTACATTGCCACCGCAATCTTCTACGACAATGCGGATCTCCCGCAGCTTGCCAAGCATTTCTACGCGCAGGCCGTCGAAGAACGCAATCACGCCATGATGATCGTCCAGTACTTCCTGGACCGCGACATCGCCGTCGACCTCACCGGGGTCGACGCCGTGCAGTCGCTGTTCGAGAGCGCCCGGGAGCCCATCGCTCTGGCCCTCGAGCAGGAGAAGGCCGTCACCGAGCAGATCGTCGAACTCGCCCGCACTGCGCGCGAGGAAGGCGACTACCTCGGCGAGCAGTTCATGCAGTGGTTCCTGCAGGAGCAGGTCGAGGAGGTCGCCACGGTGACCACGCTGCTGACCGTCGCCGATCGTGCGGGTGAGAACCTGTTCAATCTCGAGGACTTCGTCGCACGAGAACTCAACTCGAGCGAGCGTTCGAGCGACAACGCTCCGCTTGCTGCGGGCGGCAGCATCTAGTCAGCCCCGCTGTCTCCTGCGCGAATGGCGCACTCTGTCGGTTGAACCGATCGGGTGCGCCATTCGCTCATCGGGGGAGCCGAATCAACGCAACGTCACCTGACGGCTGCGCAGGCCGTCGCGTGAGCCGCGCTCCGCGACGGTGAGCGGCGACTCGTCGGCGAGCGCCGCATCGAGCCGAGCACCGAACTCGCGCGTCGCAGCGACCCATTCGTCGGGATGCTTCTCACGATCGAGGTCGAACACGGGCACCAGCAGACCGTGCGTGCGGAACGAACCCGCGAATCGCGACCCTTCACCGAGGTGTAATCCACCGGCAGCGTGCACGCGCGACAGTGCCGTCATCAGCGCATCCTCGTCTTCGGGCCGGATCCAGCGCAGGTGCGCCTTCTCTCCGGTGTCGACCCACCACGCCGCGACGAGATCTGCACCGTCGAGACGCGCCGAAGGCATCACGGCAGCGTTGGCCTGCTGCAGCGTCTGCGCGACATCGGGAGCGGCCTCGACACCTTCCGGGATCCACCACTGGAAATCCTGATGGACGATGATCGGCGGAAGCTCGTCGGCGACGAGCAGATCCTGCAGTCGCGCCGACTCCGGTGTCGGCTCCGCCACCTTCAACGACGTCCCGGGCTCCGCGGTGCGGGCCCACTCGACCGCCGCACCGAGCTCACCGGCCGGATCGGGGCCGAACGTCGCCAGCTGCAATCCGACGTACCCGACGACCTCGTCGCCTTCCTCCCGCGCCAGTGCCGCGACACCGCCCGGGAGGATGGTCGCGCCGACCACCCGGCGTCCGTCACCCGCGACCGGAAGGTCGACGAGTGCAGACGGCACGAACTCCCGCAATGCCACGAGATCGAGTTCGAGAGCGAGGCCCTCGAACGGTCGGGACGACGCGCCGGACGCCGCTTCCCGTTCGAGCCTGCGCTGCTCGAGCTTGGCGGCGCGATTGCTGCCGGGCTTGGGTCCGCTGTTTCTCTTGCTCTTCTTCGCCACGGCGCAAAACTACACGCCGGGCACCACCTCGAGTTGTGCCTTGGTGCGTCCGGGATGGTTGGTCGCCACCCAGCCGACGCCGAGAGCGCGGCACAACTCCACGTCTTCAGGCTCGTCGACGGTCCAACAGTACGTGGCCCGGCCCGCAAGAGCGGCCTTGTCGACGAGATCACGATGCTCGCGCAACGTCGCGACGGACGGGCCGATCGCGGTGGCGCCGACCGTCGTGGCTGCACTGCCGCCGAGGTAGCGCGACGTCTCCCCCAGCAATACGGTCGGCAGCAGCGGCGCCTGCCTCCGGATCCGCCAGACGGCGCTCGCGGCGAACGACATCACCACAACTCGGGAGAAATCCGCCGACGGGGGCGTCGCCAGCCCGAACCGCGACAGTTCGGCGAGCACCTTCGCCTCGACGAGGGCGCCGTATCGCACCGGATGCTTGGTTTCGACGAACAGCTTCACCGGCACACTCGTGAAGTCCATCATCAGTTCGAGGAGCTGGCGCAAGGTGAGCAGACCGGCGGGTTCCCCCGGTCGCCCGTAGTCGAACTCGGACAGTTCGGCGAGCGTCATCTCACTCACGACACCGGTCCCCGTCGACGTCCGGTCGATCGTGCGGTCGTGGACGCACACGAGGTGCCCGTCGCGGGTCAGCCGTACGTCGCATTCGAGCCCGTCTGCACCTTCTTCGAGCGCGAGTTCGTACGCAGCGAGGGTATGTTCCGCCTTGGCCGCGGACGACCCGCGGTGCGCAACGACGCGCGGCACGGCGAACTCGGTCATGGCGTCACCGCCCGAGCTCGTTGCTCGTCCTCCTGCACAGCGTGCCCCGGCACGGTCTCCTGCACAGCGTGCCCCGGCACGATCTCGGCGATCGGCGCATACGCCGGCCCGGTTGCCGCGGTGAACCTACGCATTTCGAGGGGCCTGCCCCGCAGGTCGGCGCCGTCGAACAAGCGGAGGACGCGCAGCGCCGCCAGTGCGACCACCGCGGCGAGGGCAGCGACGACGGCGGTCGACAGCACCGCGTCGGCCCGGGCCTGGAGCGTGTCGCGCTGACGCCAGAGCAGAACGAACACGAACAGCGCTGCGTTCGACACGATCAGCACCCACCACGTCCGGACGGCGAGCAGGATCCTCGGTTTGTCGTGGGCGATCTCGGTGAGGAACACACCGGGCAGCACAAGGTTGACGCCGGGCACCACCACACCGAACAACACCGAACCAGGCGAGCGGGGATCCGAGGTGCCGTGCTCGGCGAACACGCGTCGCCGAACCTCGATCAGGCGCAGCCCCGACGCGACCGCGGCTGCAAGTGCGACGAGCGGACCGACGATCTGGGTGGCCCACACAGCCGAGTCCGACAGGGCCAGGACGATCGGTTCGATCAGCCGCGTGCGGTTGACCAACAGCAGCAGGTATCGGGCCAGTTCAGCAACCGACGCGAGCCCGAACACCGCCGCCGTTCCGACCAGCAACGTGGGTGCCAGACCTGCGAGTGTCTCGGCTCGGGTCGGCTCTTCCTCGTGCGGTCGCGGCCGGTCGAGCAGTCCCCACTGTGGAATCTCGTCGTACGCGGGTGTCGCCGCGGGCTGCGAGGTACGAGGCGGCGTGTCTTTCGCGGGGTCGCGCTGCAGAGGCCGGACGACCCAGCGAAAGTTCCGCCGATCCGGCGGGACCGCAACGTGGGTATCGACGGGTGAGAGCAGCAGTCCGCGGCACGACGGGCACCACTGCCGCGCCTGGTATGTCACCGGCCAGCGAGTCTCGCAGCGAACGCAGATCTGGTATGCGGCCATCAGTAGATCTTCGCCGGGTCGTCGCCCTCACCGACCAGCGGCCGGTCTGCCTTCTGCCACGCCACCATTCCTCCGGTGACCTGGTAGGCGTCGTATCCGATCCGGTTGAGGTACTGGACGGCGCCGAGCGAACGACCGCCCTGGCGGCACACCACGTACACCTCCGCGTCGAGATCGATCTCCTCGACGTTCGACGGAAGATCGGCCAACGCTATGTGCAGTGCGCCGGGCGCATGCCCGAGTGCCCACTCGTCGGCCTCTCGTACGTCGAGGAGCACCGAGTCGGCGCCCGGTTCGGGAACCTCGTCCACCGACACGGTGGGCACATCGGAAGAACTCACGATTCCAATAGTGGCACGCGTCGATATGCGATGCAGCCGCGCGACTCACCATGCTGAAAATCCACAACACCCACGCGCAGCAGTTATCCACAGTTTCCACAGGTTCATCCCCAGGTATCCCCGACAGTCGAATTCCTCGCTCGAGACCGCTCACAATTCGCCGCAACCGGGTTCCTGAAACAATCGGGGAATGGAACTCAGGATCTTCACCGAACCACAGCAGGGAGCGACCTACGACGATCTGCTCGCGGTCGCGCAGACTGCCGAGCGGCTCGGCTACGGCGCATTCTTCCGCTCCGATCACTATCTCGCGATGAATTCGGACGGGCTCCCCGGTCCTACCGACGCATGGATCACGCTCGCCGGACTTGCCCGCGACACTTCCACGATCAGGCTCGGCACCCTCGTGACATCGGCGACTTTCCGCTATCCCGGCTCGCTCGCGATCTCGGTCGCCCAGGTCGACGCAATGAGCTCCGGTCGCGTCGAGTTCGGGCTCGGCGCCGGGTGGTTCGAGGAGGAGCACTCCGCCTACGGCATCCCGTTCCCACCGCTCAACGAGCGATTCGACCGCCTCGAGGATGCCCTCGCCATCATCACCGGCCTGTGGGAGACCCCGGTCGGTGAGAAATTCTCGTATGAAGGCACCCACACCCGGATTGTGGATTCACCGGCCCTGCCGAAACCGCACCAGCGGAAGATCCCCGTGGTGATCGGTGGTGCCGGAAAGAAGCGGACGCCGGCATTGGCGGCGCGCTATGCGAGCGAGTTCAACGTTCCGTTCAATTCAGTGGAGGCATCGACGACCCTTTTCGAGCGGGTGCGTCAGGCATGTCGCGACGCGGACCGCGATCCCGCCGAACTGACGCTGTCGAATGCGCTCGTGCTGTGCTGCGGGCGAGACGACGCGGAGATCGCTCGTCGTGCCGCGCGCATCGGCCGCGAGGTCGACGAGCTTCGTGAGAACGGACTGGCGGGAACACCCGAGGAGGTCGTGGAGAAGATCCGCGCCTACGCGAAGATCGGAACACAGCGGATTTACCTGCAGGTGCTCGATCTGGCGGACCTCGAGCACCTGGAACTCGTCGCGCAGGAGGTCATGCCGGCGGTTGCGGCCCTGTAGATTTCGGGAGCGCTGTCAGTGGCTGCTGGTGGAGCCGAGGAACGCTTCGATCTCCCTGCTCCACTCGCGGCTGCGGGCACGCTCGATACCCCAATGCGCCAGAGCAAACAGCCCGCACGCGGTCACCAGTGCAAACATGTAGATCCCGACGCCAGCCAGCACTGAGGTGAACTCGGCGGAAGACACGCTCATCGGCTTCAGCGTGAGAGCACCTGCGCGATCGACCCACACCTGCACTTCGTCGCCTGCTACCTCGGGACCGGTGATCTGCACATCGTCGTGGTGTTCGATACCGCGGAACTCCCAGGTGGCAGGAGCAGTGGACGGTGCGAGGTAGGAGAATTCACCCCAGCCCGCGTCGGTCATCACCGGATCGGCGTCGAGGGTGGCGGTGACCATCGTGCGCTCGGCGAGTTGTTGCTGCGCCATGGCGACCTGAGTGCTCTGGACGTTCGCGATGACGATCCCTGCGACAGGGATCATGATGAGCATCGCGGCGACGAGCAACGAAAAGAGGCGAGCTTCGACGCGATCGGTGCGGCGGACGAGGGGGCTACACCCGCGCAGACTCCGACGGACTCGCCGTAGGTACCCCGCTGTGGACGTCATCTCGGCACCCTGATCCCTTCCCCCGGTCGACACTCCTACTTTCCAGAGTGCTCGTCGACCGGGTGAGATTCAAGGAACGCCACTTCATCTCACATTGTGCGGTGCCACACAGTACAACTCACGCGCCGAGCCCGGCGGGGCAGCTCACACCGGTGGCGTGCACGGGACAGTAGCCGTTGGGGTTCTTCGCGAGATACTGCTGGTGATAGTCCTCGGCATAGTAGAACTGGGTGAGCGGCGCAATTTCTGTGGTGATCTTGCCGAATCCCGCCTCCGCGAGGCGCGTCGCGAAGGATTCCGCGGTGGCCTCGGCGACCTCGATCTGCGATTCGTCGAACGTGTAGATGGCGGATCGGTACTGCGTTCCGTGGTCGTTGCCCTGTCGCATGCCCTGGGTGGGATCGTGGTTCTCCCAGAACTGCTTCATGATCCCCTCGAAGTCGATCACCTCGGGATCGAAGACGACGAGCACGGCCTCGGTGTGCCCGGTGCGGCCGGAACACACCTCCTCGTAGGTGGGGTTGGGGGTGTACCCGCCGGCGTATCCGACAGCGGTCGAATACACGCCGTCGAGCTGCCAGAACTCCTTCTCGGCACCCCAGAAGCACCCCATGCCCACCACGGCGGTCGCGAGGCCTTCAGGAAAGGGAGGGACGATGCGATGACCGTTGACGTGGTGTGTCTCGGGAACCGGCATGGCCGCCGACCGTCCGGGCAGCGATTCTTCGGCTGCAACCATCTGGGACTTCGAGCCGGCGTGGGCGAGGATGTCGTCGAACCAGGACATGACCCGATGCTACGCGCGTGTCCGCGTCGTGACCTTTTCCACAGCGTCGGGAGCCTCGGGCCGCTTCGGGTGGAGCCATCGGTTGCTGATCCAACGGGCCGCAGGTACTTCGACACCGCGATACACCAGCTCGGATGCCAGCGCGACACCGATGAGCAGGCAGATCACGGCGCCTGTCATGCCGACGAATCCGACGGTGTTCTCGTAGATCCGGTACATGACGAGAGTGTGCACGAGGTAGATCGCGTAGCTGCGGGTCGAGACCCAGTGCACGACCCGCAGGCGACCGATCCTGCCGTCGTACCGGGACAGCAGCACCACGACCGCGAACACCACAGTGATCGTCCACAGGTAATGACTGCCGGCCCAGTACACCTGCATGTCGGTGGCGAGCACGATCACCTGGACCTGGGCGAGCAGAGCCACCAGCAGACCGCGGACGGAGATCAATCCGGCCCATGCAAGATAGGCGAGCTGCCCGAGAAACACGGTGGGCAGCGTCGCGGCGATCTTCGACAGGAACGGCACGGTGTACGGCTCCGGTATGTACAGGTTGTAGATGATCACGAGCATGCACAGGGCTGCCCCCAGCAGCGGCATGACGATGGGCTTGGTACGCAACAGCGACCGCCCGCTCACGCAGAACAGATAGAACATGATCTGCACGGCGAGCGTCCACGCCACACCGAGCACTGCAACCTGCGGTTTCAGGAAGAACGCACCGAGGAAGAAGCTGAGTGCTGCCTCGCCGTCGGTGACGGTGGTGTGGCCGCTGAACATGCCGTTGATACCGAAGCGGACCAGCAGGATCGCCGCGAGGATGCACACCCAGAACGCCGGGACGAGGCGCGCCGCGCGAGCGATCAGGAACTGTCCTCGTGGCTGTCGGATCGCGGAGCGGGTGATGAGCAGCCCCGTGAGCATCATGAAGGCCGAGACACCGACGAACGACAGGTGCATGTTGAGGCCGGCGCCTTCGGTCAGCACCGCGTGAACGACGTCGATGAACCACCACCCGGTACCCAGATCGTCGATCAGATAGAAGCAGATGTGCGAGTACACAACCGCGATCGCGGCGAGAAACCTCAGCAGGTCGAGCCCAGGCAGCTGGACACGGGGCGCCTCGGCTCCTCGTGTCGGAACGTCGAGCAGCGGCCGAGACACCTCCCAATGTTAGAGTCCCGTTCACCAGGTATTCCAATCGCGCACCCGATCGGGCGAGTCGGTGCAGGTAGAGGCGCCGCCGTTCGGGTTCGTGCGCATACCGGCGTCGGCGGGTCGCCGGTAGGGCAGGACGTCCCGCCCGAGCCCGAATGTTGCGGAGCGTGTAGTTATGGGTTTGGGTGGATACCCATATAGGCACGGACACAATCGAACGGGCTCACCAGGCCCGCAAAGAAGGGACCCTTCGTGGCTGAGTACACGCTTCCGGAACTGCCCTACGACTACGCAGCGCTCGAGCCGCACATCTCGGCGAAGATCATGGAGCTGCACCACGACAAGCATCATGCGACCTACGTCGCCGGTGCCAACACCGCTCTCGAGAAGCTGGCCGAGGCCCGCGAGAACGGCACCATGGCGGCTCAGGCCACCAAGCTCGAGAAGGACCTCGCATTCCACCTCGGTGGCCACACCAACCACTCGGTGTTCTGGCAGAACCTTTCTCCCGAGGGCGGCGACAAGCCGACGGGTGAGCTCGGGTCAGCGATCGACGATGCGTTCGGCTCGTTCGACAAGTTCCGCGAGCATTTCTCCGCGAACGCGAACTCCATTCAGGGCTCCGGCTGGTCGATCCTGGCGTGGGATTCGATCGGCCAGCGCCTGATCATCGTCCAGCTCTACGACCAGCAGGGCAACATCTCCATCGGCCTGACCCCGCTGCTCATGCTCGACATGTGGGAGCACGCGTTCTACCTGCAGTACCAGAACGTGAAGGCCGACTACGTCAAGGCGTTCTGGAACATCGTCAACTGGGCCGACGTGCAGGCTCGCTTCGAGCGCGCACGCACCCAGACCGCCGGCCTGATCGTCTAGTCACCGGCACCGTGCGGTAGGAGGGTCACCCTGCAGGGTGACCCTCTTCGGCGTTAGCGTGAGCGCCCATGACACCTCCCCCGCTCGACACCGTATCTACCGGCCTGGCCTTTCCCGAATGCCCACGCTGGCACGACGGGCGGCTCTGGTTCTCCGACGTGTACGCGAACGACGTGCATCGCCTCGATCCGTCTACCGGATCGTCCGAGGTCGTCGCCCACATCGATGGCCATCCGGCGGGGCTCGGGTTCCTTCCCGACGGGCGGCTGCTCATCGCCGTCGGACACACCCGCATGGTGATGCGGCGCGAACCCGACGGCACGCTCACCCCACACGCAGACCTGTCGGGCCTCGCGACCTGGCATCTCAACGACATGTACGTCGACGGTGCCGGTCGGGCCTACGTGGGCAACTACGGCGACGGCAGCGCCCCACCCGACCCGGTCCGCCCGGCGGTGCTGACGCTCGTCGAGCCGGACGGAACCGTACGTCCCGTTGCCGACGACCTGCTGTTCGCCAACGGAATGGTCGCGACGGCGGACGGTCGCACACTCGTCGTCGCCGAGACTCGCGCGATGCCGGGTCGTCTCACCGCTTTCACGGTGTGCGACGACGGCTCACTCACCGACCGTCGCACGCTGATCGAGTTCGATCGATCGGTCTTCCCGGACGGGCTCGCCATCGACCGTGACGATGCGGTCTGGGTCGCGTCGCCGTTCGGCAACGAGGTGATCCGGGTGACGCAGTCCGGATCGATCACGGAACGGGTGCCCGTCGCGAATCCGTACGCGGTGACGCTCGGCGGTGACGACGGGCGCGACCTGTTCGTCTGCACCGCCGAGAACTGGCAGCCCGAGATCGCGGCACGTGAACGCACCGGTGCACTCGTTCGGCTGCGGGTAGCTGTGCCGGCTGCATGAAGAGGTGTCTGGCACTCGACTCCTCTTGTGTGCCAGCAGGAAAAGCGGGCATTCTTCCCTCATCGCCCTGTGAACAATCGGAGGGACGCCTTGATGGAACCAGTGGGGATTGCCGCGTTCCATTCCGGTGGATCGCTGCGCGGGTTCGTGGTGACGGGACGGTGGCCGTCGACCACCCGCGAGTGGGCGCACCTGCTCGCGCTGACCGTGCGGGTGGCATCGTTGCCGGGTCTGCTGCCGACCTCGACGGTGTTCGGGGTCCGTGAGGAACTGCCGGACGATCCGCAACCCGGCACCGTCGGCTTGGTCCTCGCCGCCGGACCGGTGCTCGGCGAGACAGCGGTGGAGCCGGGATGCTTCGCGCAGCATCTGCCTCCGGCACTGATCGTGCTGCATCCGCCGTCGGAGACGACGACGTCGCTGCCCGAGAATGCGGGCGCGGCCTCGGGGTGCCTGCTCCTGCCCGGGTTGCCGTATCTCGGACTCGACCATCGCGCCGCATGGGTGGAGGCCGAAGCGGATGGAACTGTGACGTCGCTGGTCAGTAAGGTGAACGTCGACCCCGGTAGCGATCCCGACACCGCAGTTCTGGCCATGCTGCTCGCCGCATGACGCTATGCCGTAAATGAGAGTTCGGTTCTACTAAACTTAGCATTACCTTTACATCGCCTGCTTTCGCACGCTAGTGTCGGGAAAGCGAAGGGGAGTAGCCCCCAATCGCCCTGTCGACACACTGGCCGCAATCGGCCCGGCACGGCGAACCGGACGACCTCCGGTGGGCGAGACCTTCGGTCGCCGACGCACCACGCGTCCGGCGTCCGGAGGAAGCCCGTTTCCTCCACAGACGAAGGAGGAAACGCCGCTCATGTGGTCTGCAGTCGTACTGAGTTTCGCAGTCATCTTCATCGCCGAACTCGGCGACAAATCCCAGTTGATGGCGATGACGTTCGCATTGCGCTACCGCTGGTGGGTAGTGTTGTCGGGCATCCTGTTCGCCACCACCGCCGTGCACCTCGTCTCGGTCGCAGTGGGCCACTATCTCGGTGTCGCGATCCCCACCGTCGCCATCTCGCTCATCGGTGGAGTCGCTTTCCTGCTGTTCGGTGCGTGGACGCTGCGCGGCGATTCGCTCGACGACGACGAGCAGTCCAAGGCAGGCCGCGTCACGCGGTCGGCGTTTCTGGCCGTCACCTCCGCGTTCTTCCTCGCAGAGCTCGGCGACAAGACGATGCTCGCGACCATCACCCTCGCGACCGACAACGACTGGATCGGCGTCTGGATCGGGTCGACGGTCGGCATGGTCGCTGCCGACGCCCTCGCCATCGTCGCCGGCGTCGTCCTCGGACGGCACCTGCCGGAGAACGCGATCCGCTTCGGGGCCTCGGCGCTGTTCTTCGGATTCGGCGCGTGGATGCTCGGAGCCGGCATCGCCCCCGACGCGCCCGCGGTCGGCCCCGTCGCCGGGGGTGTCACCCTCGTGGTGGCGGCGCTGGCGATGCTCCTGTTCACGCGTCGCACCCGCAAGGCGGGCACCGCCGAACCCGTTCACAACGCGTCCGTGTGACTTCTCCCGCGGGGCACACACCCTGCACCCCCCGACAGGTATATGCTTGCCGATAGGCAAATACTTGGGAGGTGCGGAACCGGTGAGCACAGAATCATTCGATCCCGACGAGGTGAATCGCCTCCGCATCGCACTCGGCCGCATCGCACGCCGCGCCTCCCGCCCGGCAGGAGACGGCAGCCTGACACCGTCGCAGGCATCCCTGCTCGGCACGGTCGCGCGGCGGAAAACCGTCGGAGTACGCGAACTGGCCGATCTCGAAGGCCTGAACCCCACGATGTGCTCGCGCATGCTCGGCAAACTCGACGACGCGGGGCTCGTGTCGCGTTCGTCCGACACCGACGACAAACGCGTCGTCGTCGCCTACATCACCAGCGACGGCGCGGCGCTCGCCGAAGAACTCCGGACCCGGCGCACTGCACTGTTCACCGAACACCTCACCGAACTGAGCGAACACCACGTCGACGCACTGCACGACGCACTCCCGGCACTCGAGGCCCTCGCCGACAGCATGGGCTGCGGCAGAAGCGAGGCGCGCAGGTGACCGTCCTCGCCGATATCCGTGGAAACACATTCGCCGCCCTGCGCGGCCCCAACTTCCGACGCTACATCGCAGGCCAGGCGACCTCCCTCATCGGCACCTGGATGCAGATCGTCGCGCAGTCGTGGCTCGTCCTCCAGCTGACCGGATCCGCCACCGCCATCGGGATCGTGCTGGCCCTGCAGACCGTCCCGATGTTGCTTCTCGGCCCGTACGGCGGGGTCATCGCCGACCGCTCCGACAAACGCAGACTCATGATCGGGCTGCAGTCCACGATGGGCCTGCTTGCCCTGATCCTCGGGGTGCTCGTCATCACCGATTTCGTGCAACTGTGGCACGTGTACGTCCTCGCACTCGCGCTCGGACTCAACCAGTGTTTCGAGAATCCGGCGCGGCAGTCGTTCATGCTCGAGATGGTCGGACCCGAGGACCTGCGCAACGCCGTGAGCCTACAGTCGACCCTGGCGTCCGTGTCACGCATGATCGGCCCCGCGGTCGCCGGCCTCGTCATCGCCGCCGGCGGTATCGGGATCTGCTTCCTGCTCAACGCCGCAAGTTTCGTCGCGGTCGTGACCTCACTACTCACTCTCGACGTATCGAAGCTGCGTCCGTCTCGCCCGACTGCGCGGGCCAGAGGCCAGTTGCGCGAGGGTTTCGCCTACGTACGGAGCACACCCGATCTGGCGGTACCGCTGACCATGATGGCGCTCATCGGCTGCCTCGCCTACGAATTCCAGGTGGTGCTCCCGGTACTGGCCGACCACACCTTCGAGGCCGGAGCCGGCGCATACGGCTTCCTCACCGCCGCGATGGGGGCCGGTTCCGTGGTGGGCGGTCTCGTCGTCGCCACGTGGGGCCGGACCGGCATCAAGCCACTCGTGTTTGCCGCCCTCGCATTCGGTGTGGCCATGGCCGTCGCTGCTGCCGCACCATCCCTGCCGATCCTGATCGCGCTCATGGTGGTCGTGGGTGCCCTGAGCGTCACGTTCACCTCGAGCGCGAACAGTTCACTGCAACTCGCCGCCGCACCGCAGATGCGCGGACGAGTGATGGCGCTGTGGGCGGTTGCGTTCCTCGGATCCACCGCGATCGGCGGACCCGTCGCCGGGTGGGTCGTCGAACAGTGGGGTGGTCGGGCCGGACTGCTGCTCGGTGCCGGCGCATGCGTCGTCGCGGCACTGATCGGCGCAGCGGTGCTGCAACGGCGGAAGAGTACCCCGTCCCGCGATCGGAGTCGCACTCGCATCGGTCCCCTGTGATGATCAGGAGTATCCGCGGTAGATCCCATCGGGACCGACATCGCGCGCGAAGTCCTCGAAGTCGACATTGGAGATCGACAGGTTGTACTCGACCTCCCACATGCGCGTGGGAATCACGCGGAACGTATCGCCCCGCGCGTGGCCGGTCTCTTCGGGGCCGGTGTCGACGGCAAGGATCGGATGCTCGGGATCGGTGACGGTGATGGTGTCGGCGATGAAGACGTAGTACACGGGCCGCTCCCCGATCGCATCGAGCAGTGCCGCGATGGTCAGGCCGTCGTACTGGGAATTGTCGATGCAGGTCAGTACGGCCGCGAAATCCGATTCGTCACCCTCCCCCGGCGCGGTGGCGGCCTTCACGGTCTCGCGCCACGCCTCGGCGTCGGTGAAGTCGGTGCGGATCAGCAGGGAGACCCCGTACTGGTCGTCGAGGTAGTCGTCGAGACGCCGACCGGTTCCCAGGAGTTCGGTGAGTTCGGCGTCGGCCTGCGCGGCCGCGTCTCGGGCCACGGTGTCGCGGATCTGCGCCGGTGTGGCCACCGGCGGATCGACCGGGGTGATCGAGTCGATGATGCGTGCGCAGTCGCCCGGATCGATGTCGGTGTGACTGCAGATCTCGTACGTCCACGAGCCGACCTCCAGGCGGTAGACAGATCGAGAATGTTCACGCATCCAGTCGAGTTCGGGTTCGCCGACGTCGGTGACCCATTGACGCAACAGAATCGAGTTGAATGAGGCGGCGACCTGCAGATCCAGCGCGCCGGTACGCGGATCACCGTCGACCGGCCGAACATCGACGGTGCGGGGCAGCCAACCCACCGTAGGCCGTGGCATCTGCTCGAGTGCCCGCATTTTCGCCTCGTGCTCGCGTTGCGCCGGCGACACGGTCTGGTCTTCCAGCTCGCGCACCGGGCCGGTCCAGGTGAACAGCGCCGGATCGAAATCTTCGTCGAGGACCGGGTCGGTCAGGTACATCGATTGCGAGCCCTGCGTCCACGACAGGGCAACACCGAGTTCGGCGTCGATCACATAGGTGACGTCCACGCCGAACTCGGTGTCCGTGCACTGGACCTGCCACCCGGCGCGGTCGTGGACCTCGACCCGTCGAGGTTCGCTCGACGGCACCAACCGCGGCTGTCTGCTTGGGGAGGCGGACGGCAACCATTGGGTGTACGCCTGCAACAGAAGCGATGGGAATGCTCCGGCTCTCATCACCATCCGGTTCGGAGACTTGGCGACGTGCACCATCACCGCGTCCTCGGACCGGCGGTACTCGTCGGTGTCGTTCTCGATGTAGGTGGGTTCGCCATCGGCGTTCTCGATACGCCACGAAGCGGGTGGCAGATACCGGACCCGCCCCACATACTCGTCACCGTTGTAGATATCGGCCCGCACAGCCCGGCCCATCGTGCTGTAACTCAGTCCCCGCACCTGAGGCCATGTCGTCGGCATGCACTCAACCTAGATCACCTGTTCGGTCGCCGGAGGAACCCCTGCGGCGGCTCGCCTTTCGTGTCGCTCGGAATACCGGTGCCACCGGCACGGCATCGTGCATGCTGGCACGGTGACCGAGCACGAGAAAGCACGGCTCCCCACTCACCTACCGGTGTTGGTGACCGTACTGTCGATCGAGGACGGGGAGACACCGCCACCGGAAATCGGGGCCGTCGCCGAGTTTCCGCTGCTATTCCGTGAGCTCCCCGCAGATCCGACCGATCCGTCGATCGTCACGCTGCGAGCCGTGGCCGAACCTCGACACTCGGGCACGCCGTCCCTTCAGCGGCCCGGCACCGACGAGCAGTGGTGGGAGTGGACCGTGCTGTTACGCGGCGCTGGGTGGACGGCCACCTGGTACACCCGCCGTCCGGTACTCGGCCAGGTCGAAGTCACCGGCGTCCTGACCGGCCACCTCGCGTACGCGACCACAGGCAGGGTCCGTGGTCGCGTCACCCGCGTGCAGGTGGCCTCCGACCTGTACCGACGAGCCCCGGACATCCCGGGCTCGCCGTGGCGGCCCGTGCCCGGTACCCGCCACTACCGTGACGTCACCGCCGCACCGAGGTTCTTCGCCCATGCCGCACGCACCACCGCGCCCGGCACGACGCTCGAAGGCACTCACGAGGTGGGCGTGTTGGTCGATCTGGATCTTGCCGACGTACCGCCGCCTCCGCTGCGGCCGAGTCTCGTTCCCGCCGCGGTGTCTGCACACGGCGCCGACCTGTGGGTGGCAGACCGCGAGCTTCCGCTCGTCGTTCGCATCGACTCTCACCGGCACGTCACCGAGTACACGCTGCCCGGGAAGATCTTCGACGACCCACCGGCCGAGCGCACCCGGTCCGTCCAGGCACACGCGCACGGGTGCTGGGTGAGTGGCGGGGACGGGATCTACCACTGCAACCCGGACGGCACCGTAGACAAGATCAGCGACACGTCGATACGAGACGCTGCCGCTCACGGCGAGATCCTGCTCGCCGTGGCGGTACCGAGCCGCGGTGCGGCCGAACTGGTATCGGCCCGGCCGGGCCAGGACCCGGTGTCGCACAGCCCCGAGCAGTGGGGTGATCTCGAGTCGATGTGCACCATCGACGACGGGTTTCTGTTGCTGTTCCGCCAGCGCGATCCGAACACCGGCGCACTGGGGGCGACCCGCCTGGTTCAGGTCGATCTGCACGGCACCCCGACCCCGGGTCCGCCACTGAGCACCGCCGTGACGTCCTACCGGCCGTTTCTGGCCGGCACCCCGCCGACGCTCTTCGACGGCGCCACTACCTATCGCGTGCTCGACGACCTCACCATCGTCGACGCGGCCCCCCTGCCCGACGGAGTGCTGTACGGCGGACAGATCGGCGCGGTGCTGTGGGTCGTCGATCATTCCCCGGACGGGACCGGCCGGCGAGGGTGGTGGCCGCTGCCGGGGCCGCCGACGTACACCGCCGATCATCAGTACTGGCTGTTCACCCGTCTCGATGTCTCGACCCGGGAACCGATCGCGAGTACACCGATCCGCAGTCCCCAACCGGACGTCACCGTCGACGGCGGCGGCACCGTGTGGGTCACGGGCGAGGGTCTGCACGCCCTTCCGGCACAGACGATGACCCCGCCGGTACCGCTCGATGTCGTCGAGTTGCTCGATCGATCACGAACCGTGTAGCCAGCGCCCACCGCACGGCATCCGACCGTGCCGACACAGTGGGCTCGCGCAGATATCGTGTCAAGGTGACTGTGACGACCGAGTTCAAGACCGAACGGCGTTCGCTGAGCGGGTGGGGTAGGCGTGCAGCGACGCCAGCAGACGTGCTCTCCACTCCCGATCTCGAGGTAATTGCACGGGCCGTGCGACACGCCGGTCCTCGCGGCGTCATCGCACGCGGACTCGGACGCAGCTACGGCGACCCCGCGCAGAATGCGGGTGGCCTCGTCGTCGACATGGCTGCGCTACACCGGATCCACCACATCGACCCCGGCTCGGGGATTGTCGATCTCGACGCAGGTGTGAGCCTCGACGCGTTGATGCGCGCCGTCCTTCCGTACGGGCTGTGGGTTCCGGTGCTCCCAGGGACCCGGCAGGTCACTATCGGCGGCGCGATCGGTGCCGACATTCACGGCAAGAACCATCACTCACACGGCAGTTTCGGCAACCACGTCGTATCCCTCGACCTGATGACCGCCGACGGAAGCGTTCGAAGTCTGTCGCCCTCAGGTGCCGACCGGGATCTGTTCTGGGCCACGGTCGGTGGAATGGGCCTGACCGGCATCGTCGTGCGGGCACGCGTACGGATGAAGCACACCGAGACCGCTTATTTCATTGCCGATCACGACCGCACGGCTGACCTCGACGAAACGATGGAACTGCTGACCGGCGGTTCCGACGACGGCTACGACTACTCAATGTCGGTGCCCGACACGATCTCAACCGGCGCGAAGCTGGGCCGAGCGGGATTCACCCGCGGGTCGCTGGCCACCCTGGATCAGCTTCCACCGAAACTTCGCCGCGACCCACTGCGGTTCAACGCCCCGCAGTTGTTCACCGTCCCGGACATCTTCCCGAGCGGCATGGTCAACCGGTTCACGACGAGGGTCGCCGCGGAGGCCGCCTATCGTATGTACCCGCGCCGCGGCCGGGAAACGATCCAGAATCTGACGCAGTTCTATCATCCGCTGGATCTGCTCGGAGAATGGAATCGGGCCTATGGTTCGAATGGGTTCATGCAGTACCAGTTCTCGGTACCGTTCGGTGCCGAGCAGCAGCTCGCGGATATCGTCCGATTGATTGCCGAGTCCGGTCACAGATCGTTCCTGAACGTGTTCAAACGCATGGGTGAGGGCAATCCGGCGCCGTTGTCGTGGCCGCATCCGGGCCTGATGCTCAGCCTCGACTTCCCGATGAAGGCAGGTCTCGGCAGGTTCTGCGACGAACTCGACGAGCGGGTCCTCGATCTCGGTGGCAGGCTCTACTTCGCCAAGGACTCACGTACCACCCCCGAGCGCATCGCCCGGATGTATCCGCGGCTCGAGGAATGGCGGGCCGCGCGGGATCGCATCGACCCCGACCGGGTATTCGTCTCCGACCTGGCTCGCCGGCTCCGTTTGGTCTCCGGGTAGGCATGGCCGGCGCTCTCCGTGGCGTCGGCGTCGTGCCGGGGGCATGATCGACGTGCATGGGTGTCCCCTGAGACAGGAGAACGACTGTGGAAAT
Organism: Rhodococcus ruitaii; assembly: GCF_055230935.1. Lineage (NCBI taxonomy): Bacteria > Bacillati > Actinomycetota > Actinomycetes > Mycobacteriales > Nocardiaceae > Rhodococcus > Rhodococcus ruitaii. The sequence goes on from NZ_JBUYWC010000015.1 coordinate 155,011, forward strand.
TCAAGGATCTGCCGCGCTGGTCACCGGTGCCGCATCGGGTCTCGGTGCCGCCACCGCACAGCGACTCGTCGACGCTGGAGCCACGGTGTTCGGGCTCGATCTAGAGCAGTCCATCGAACGCGTCGCCGACAACGCGCCCGCAGGAGTCACCCTTCTTCCCACTGATGTGACCAGCGGGGACGAAGTTCAGGCCGCCGTCGCCCGCATCGTCGAATCCGGTGTTCCGCTGCGCATCGTCGTCAACTGCGCCGGCGTGGGCTGGGCCGGGCGAATCCTGTCGAAGAACGGCCCACATGATCTCGAACTGTTCCGCACGGTCATCACGGTGAACCTGCTCGGCACGTTCAACGTGATGCGCCTGGCCGCCGATGCGATCGCCAAGACCGACACCGTCGACGACTCCGGTCAGCGTGGCGTCATCATCAATACCGCGTCCGTCGCCGCGTTCGAAGGCCAGATCGGGCAGATCGCGTACTCGGCATCGAAGGGTGGCGTGCACGGCATGACGGTGCCCGCGGCACGCGATCTCGCGCAGTTCGGCATCCGCGTCAACACGATCGCCCCCGGCATCGTCGACACACCGATGCTCGCCGGTGTCACCGAGGACTACCGCAAGGGCCTCGAAGCAGGCGTGCCGTTTCCGTCGCGGCTCGCACACCCCGCCGAGTACGCGCAGCTCGCGCAGATGATCGTCGAGCACGACTACCTCAACGGCGAAACGATCAGGATGGACGGTGCGCTGCGCATGGCACCGCGATAGGCAGCTTCGCTGCCCGTGCGCGGTTTCGGTAGTGGGCCCTACCAAAACCGCGCACGATCGGATACACAAGGACTGTGCGGATCACTCTCGTCGTCGTACTGATAGCCGTGATCGCCGGAGTCGCGGCGTGGGCACTGCAACGACGGTTGATCTTCCTCCCCGACACCTCGACCCCGCCCGCCGCCGCGACGGTACTGCCGGGCGCCGAGGACGTCGTCCTGACGACATCGGACGGTCTCGAACTCGGAGCCTGGTTCGTCCCCGGCCGCAATCCGACCGGGCCCGGCGCCGACTTCACGGTTCTCCTCGCTCAAGGTAACGGTGGCAACCGGCTCGGGCGCGCGCAGACCGCGGCCGATCTCGCCGCCGCAGGATTCTCGACGCTGTTGTTCGACTACCGCGGATACGGCGGCAACCCGGGTAGTCCCTCCGAAGACGGTGTAGTCCGCGACGCCCGCGCGGCACTGCAGTATCTGCGAGACCGGGAGGATGTAGACCCGAATCGAGTGCTGTACTTCGGAGAGAGTCTGGGCTGCGCCGTGGTGACTGCACTGGCCGCCGAGGCGCCACCATCCGGAATGCTTCTGCGCTCGCCGTTCACGGACCTTGGAAGCATCGCGCGTCACCACTACCGGATCGTGCCGAATGTCGTTCTGAAGGACAGATTCCCGGTGGCCGACATCGTCGCGCACCTCGATGTTCCCATCACCGTCGTCTACGGCACCGCCGACAGCATAGTGCCGGCCCAGCAGAGCATCACGGTGGCAGACAGTGCGCGGAACCTCGTCGAACTCGTCGAACTGCCCGGTCTGGAACACAACGATCCGCCGATGTTCGGCACGCCGGTCGTGGAGGCGTTGTCACGATTGACCGATGCTGCGCGGCGCTTCCGTTAGCGAATCGGTCAGACTGTCCGCACATTCTGGGCTTGTCGCCCCGACACCGCGAAGCCGATCTCGTATTCGACACGCTGGTTGTCCTCCAGCGTTTTGAAACCGTCGCCCGCGATCTCCGCATAGTGCACGAATATCTCGGCGGTACCGTCGTCCGGGGTGATGAATCCGAAACCCTTTGCGCTGTTGTACCACTTCACGATGCCCTGCGTCATACCGCGACCTCCATACCGACGACGATGAGCGCGGCGTTCCGAAGCCCAGCGGGCCACGTGGTCCGATCCCCCTGACAACTGCGAGTGCGGCACCAGCGCGGAGCCTCTCGAATCCGGTTGCATATGTGAACGGCCACAGCCGAATACGCGCCTCGAAATACGTTCTACATCACGGCGATAGCGGATGCCACCCGGCCGAAAGTCCAATTTGTGCTGGTGAAGGCCGAGTTGGTGCAGGAAAAACCGCTTGGGGCCAGGTAGAAGGCTCGCCCCGACGAGGGCAGAAGAAGGACTTTCGATGAGAGTATCGAGGACCTTCGGCCACATGGGAAGAGTCTTCATGCCCCCTTACTGCTCACGGTCGCTGACTACTCGGGGTTGCGGCGTGAATCACCGTGTGGTGTACCCACCGTTCGCGAAGATCGTCTGACCGGTGACCCATCCACCGGCGCCGGCGAGGAAACCGATCAACGGTGCAATGTCCTCGATGCAGGTGAGCCTGTTTCCCTGTGCCTGCGATTTGTGGAAGGCGACCCGCTCGTCCGATTCCTGCGGGTAGAAGAACGGCGTGTCCATCGGCCCGGGTCCGACTGCATTCACCGAGATCCCCCGATCCGCGAATTCCTTGGCGCCGGCGCGGGTGAAGTGCTCGACCGGGCTCTTACCGCCCGCATACGTCGAGTAACCGTCGGTGAACGCGGCGAGCAGCGACGTCACCACAGTGATGATCCGGCCACCATCACGCAGCCGCTTCCCTGATTCCTGGATGAAGAAGAACGCCAACTTCGCGTTGATGTCGAACATCGCGTCGTACTCGTCCTCGGTGGTCTCGACGATCGGCTTGCGCAGCACCTTCCCGACTGTGTTGACAGCGATATCCACGCCACCGAACGTCTCGATCGCTGTATCGAACAGCGACCGCACGGTATCGAGTCGCGTCAGGTCACCGGAGAAGGTGAGTGCGCGCGCACCGGCCGCCTCAACGGCGCGCGAGGTGCGTATCGCGTCGGGAGCCGACGACTCGCCGTGATGGTGCACAACGACGTTCGCGCCCTGCTCAGCAAGGGTTTCGCTGACGAGGCCGCCGAGGTTCTTGGCTCCACCCGTGACGATCGCGGTCTTGCCTTCGAGAACGTCACTCGGGCAGCAGCCGAGCTACATCTCACTCAGCAGGCAGTGAGCAGCACAATTCGAACGCTCGAACGAGATCTGTGTGTGACCCTGTTCGAGCGATCCGGCAGACGCATCAGTTTGACCGCGGCGGGCACTGCACTGATCGGCGGTGCCCGCCCCCTGCTCAACGCGAGCAACTCGCTGGTGCACGCCACCCGCGACGCCGGTCGCAGTGCGCGCGATCATCTGACCATCGCGCACACCCCCGCGATCTCGTCGGACGAGGTGTTCGATCTGATCGCGCCGGTACGACGACGGTATCCCGATGCGCCGGTGACCGCGCGACACATCTTCCCCGACGAAATCGTTCCCGCTCTACGCGCAGGCACCGCCGACATCGCGCTACGTCGCGGGGCGACGACACCCGACGACGTCGACGCCGCGGTGGTCTCCTATACGCCGCTGTACGTGGCAGTGTCGTCGAGCCACCGGTACGCGGACCGGGAACGGGTGGAACTCGACGAACTCGCCTCGGACCCACTGATGTTGTGGGGTCCGCCGGGCACATCGTTCTACGCCGACTTCCTCATGTCCGTGTGCCGTCGTGCCGGATTCGAACCGCAGGTGGTGATCAACCACATCCAGGGCACCGCCCCCACCACCGCGGTGATCGGCACCGACTGTTTCGCATTCGTCACCGCCGAACCCGGCCGCTACCACCACGGTCAGACGACCGTTCTTGCAGTGGACGGGGATCCGGTCGTGCCGCTGCAGGCGCTCTGGCTGCGTCACACCCACTCTCCGATTCGGCAGGCACTGATCACCCAATGAGATCCGTACCGGAATCGCGGGCTCGCCGGAGTCAGAGATCAGCGATGTACGGAATATCCTGAACCGCACTGTTGCTCATCCATTCGCGAAGAGCCTTGGTCGCTATCACATCGTCCTCGTTGTACTCCAGCAGTCGCGTGCGCTGCGACAGATCGGGCTCACCGCCGTCGTAACCGACAGCCTCGCGATACCACGCCATCGACGCCTCGCCGCCGGCCTCGTCGTCGCGCCAACGATGCCCTGCCAGCGGTGCGATCTTCTTGAGGCCCTTCCCGTTCGGGCACACGAACTGATCGGTCACCGCCTGATAGATGTCCACCCACTGCGGCGACGAGATGAACTCCTTGACCTCCGCCTCGGACGGCACTCCAGGATAGCCGTGGAAGCGCCGGGCCGACGACAACAACCATTTGTCCTCCGCCGCCCGTGAATAGCAGTAGGCAGCAAAGGTCTTTCCACGACGCTCCGCCGCGCGACGCTCCGCCGACAACCACGTCCAGAACTCCCCGAACGAGCGCGCCTCGTCTGTCGAGGGCACCGGCTGCCACGTCGAGAACGGCCGGTACACCGACTGCACATCGGTATTGAGCAGCGTCCCCCACAGGTAGGCGCCGTGCTCGTGGTAACTCTCCATGTCCACATCGATCTCGACATCGGCGCGCGCAACATGGACCTGCCGGTAGCGGCGCACCAGCGGCGCGCCGGCGAGCCATGCCTTCGCGACTACGATCGCGTCCTCGAACGGCCCCTGCGGCCACGCCTCGGGTTGTCCACCGCTCCAGCCGGCGAGCCCGTCGATGGTGGCGACGCCGACTTCGCGCAGCACGTCGGCGCGCTGCCCCGGCGCGACCAGCGACACGTCGCGCCGTTCGGTCAACTCGGAACGGCAGCGTTCCCACCACGGGCAGGTACGGCACTCTCCGATCTGTGACGGCACGGTCGGCACATTCCCGCGCGCGATGTCGAGGCGGTCGGCGAGCCGCGTGTCATAGTCGTCGAGGACAGCGCTCAAGTCGTGGACGAGGACGCAGTCGGCGTTGTATCCGATCGCTCCGGCCACCTGCGCAGGGCTGGCCAGCCCGTGTCGTTCGAGCATCCGGTACAGATGGGCGACGCGCATCTGGTCGGCCGAGTGCGCCCGCACCTTGCGGTTCTCGTCGACGGCCGGTGCCCACTCGAACAGGTCGGAGGTGATGGCACCCCGCCCCGGGTCGGTGACCTTGTGGTTGACGACGATCACCGGGATGTAGCCGCCGCGCTGCGTGTCGCGGAGCAGGATTTCGGATCGGCCCCGGCGGCCGGTGTCGGGTTCGACGGGCAGGACCGCGCCCCAGATGCGGTCGGCGCCGGATCGGCACGCGTCGAGGGTCCGGTCGGCCCGCTGCGCCATGGTGCCTTCCGCCGTGATGTGCACCCACCCCTGCGGGTCGGCGTCGAGCATCCGCTGCCGGATCGCCTCGCGGTGCGCTGCGGCGGCTTCCTGGCGTTGGGTGGCGCCCGAGTTCTTAGGCGCCGCGGACAGCTCCTCGGGGAACGTGGCGTCGAGAAATACCCGGTGACGGCACCGCGTCAGCGCGCTCGCCTCGATCGAGACGGGCCTGCGTCGCTGCTCACCGGTCTTCTCCACAACAGTCCAGGGTATTCGCTCGACGGGCGGCGCCTCGAAGCAGCACCGTCACGTTAGGCTGACCACGAGCGCGGGCGCGCTGCGGTCGTACCGAATGGAGGGTGCTGTTCGATGGGGTTGTTCACACGGCGGAAGCGGCGTGCCACCCGCAAGGCAGAGGCAAGAGCTCTCAAGCACAAGGCGAAGCTCGAGGCCAAGCTCGGCGCGAAGAACCAGTTCAAGAGTGATCGGCGCACAGCGAAGTCCCAGGACAAGCTCGCGAAGAAACTTGCCAAGTCGCAGGCCAAGCTCGACAAGGAGCTCGTGAAGTCGCAGGCCAAGGTCGAGAAAGAGCAGATCGCCACACTCAAGGCGCAGAAGAAGGCCGCTGAGAACCAGGGGCTGACCGCAGCGAAGGTCCGGCGTTACCTCGGGGTCGCGCGCCTGCTCGTGCCCGTGCTCGCACCCCTGGTCTACCAGGCCGCGACGGCTCTCCGCGGGCAGCTCGACGTCCGCCGCGCCCAGAAACTCGGTGTCGGTGTCGAGCAGCTCGGCGAGTTCACCGGTCACGGTGCGCGGCTCAGCGCTCGCATCGCCGCGGCCGAGCAGTCGGTCGCGAAGACCGAGGAGCTGCACCCGAAGGACGCGGAGACGAAGAGATTCGTCGACGCCATCCGCAGTCGCCTCACCGACCTGACCGCTGCGGTGTCCGCCGCCGAGCAGATGCCGGCTGCGCGCCGCAAAGCCGCGCACACCTCCATCAGCAACGAACTCGACGGAATCGAGGCGGACCTGCTGGCCCGCCTCGGTGTGCGCTGACCCACCGGTGACCACGAGCCCGGCCCTGCTCGGTGGCACCGCGGGCGTTTCGACCGCGGTGCTCGCCGTTGCAGCGCACGGCGCGGCAGGAGGTTCGGTACCGACGAACCCGGCCGTGGCGTTGCTGACGGCGGTTGCCGTCGGGGTCGGAATCATGGGAGCGCAGCGGCCGACCCTGTCGCCCGCCGTGCTGCTCGCCGCAGGGCAACTCGGAACACATCTCGTCCTGTCCTTGCTGACGGACGGGCATCTGCATTTCTCTGCGACGATGTTGGCTGCGCATGGTGTCGCCGTCGCCGGGTGCGCACTGCTCATCGGCATCGCCGACCGTCTCTACGCAGCGTGTACATCGGTGATTCAGTGTGTGCGGCCGTGGCGTCCCACGATCGCCGCACCCCCGGTTCTCCTACCGCGGATCGACACCGATCCGTACATTTTCCGCCCCTTCCCCTCCTGCATCTCTCGACGAGGTCCACCGGCCGTACGGTTCGCCGTTTCCTGACCCTCTTTCGAGAAAGCATCTACATCTTCATGAAGAACATCACCCGGGCCCTCGTCGGCTCCGGTGCCGCCGCGGCGCTGCTCCTGGCCGGTTCCGGCCTTGCCGCTGCGCACGTCACCGTCGTCGCACCGGGCGCCGAACAGGGCGGATATTCCGTCCTGACGTTCCGCGTCCCCACTGAATCCGAGACCGCCGGCACCACGGCGCTCACTGTCGAATTGCCCGACCTGCGGTCTGCGCGCACCGAACCGGTGCCCGGATGGACATCGACCGTCGAGAAGAATCCCGACACTCAGCTCGCCACCTCTGTCACCTGGACCGCCGACCCGGGCGTCGAAGTGGGTCCCGGCCAGTTCCAGCAGTTCGTGCTGTCCGCCGGGCCGCTCCCGGAGGAAGCGGACGTCGCGTTCCCGGCCACGCAGATCTACAGCGACGGTGAGGTCGTCGCATGGGATCAGGCCATGACCGGCGACGAGGAACCGGAGAAGCCGGCGCCCACCCTCACACTCGCCGCGAGCAGCGGTGACGCACACGGGCACGGCGCGAGCACCGAGACCGTCACCGACAACACGGCGGCCGAGTCCGGCAGCACCACCGACAACACGGCGCGGTGGCTCGGCGGCATCGGCCTGGTCCTCGGCGCGCTCGGCGCTGCGCTCGGCCTCGGCGCCGTGATCCGGGGGCGGCGCGCATGAATGGGGAACACATCATGAAGCGTCTCGGCACCGTCGTCGTCGCGCTCTTCGGCGCACTGATACTCGCCGCGGGCCCGGCCTCGGCGCACTCGGTCGCGCTCGGAAGCAACCCCGAGGAGGGCGAACAGATAGCGCAGGCCCCCGAGCAGGTCAGCGTGACGTTCAACGAAGCACTGCAACCACAGTTCGCGGCGCTCACCGTCGTCGGGCCCGACGGCAATCTGTGGTCCAAGAGCGACCCGATCGTCGACGGACCGACGATCAGCGTCGAGATCGACGGACTCGGCCCGGTCGGCGATTACACGATCGCCTACCGCGTGACCTCGGCCGACGGGCATCCCGTCAGCGGGACCCGCACGTTCACCCTCACCCAGGAGGGCACCGGCACCCCCGGTGAGGCCGCGGCGGGCGACGCCGCACCGGCATCCGATGTCGACAACGACGGGGGCCCCGCCATCTGGTGGTTCGTCGTGGCCGGTGTGATCGTCGTCGTCGCCGCGTTGTGGTTCGCATTGCGCAAACCGAAGGCCTGACAGTCGTGCAGATCGGGCGCCGGCGGTGGCTCCTCGGAGCCGCCGCCGGCGCCGTCGCGGGTGTCGGGGTGGGCATGCTGCTGGCCACGCCGGAGTTGTCGGCATGGGTACGCGCGCTGTCGCTGGGGGTGGGGTCGACGGTGCTCGGCCTCGCTGTGCTCGCCGCGATGACGCACGATCAGCGACGCCCCGATGTGTCCGCCGATGACGTATGGCGCGCGATCACCGTCCTCGGCGCGGCGTGGCTGCTGCTCGAAACCGTTCAACTGGTGCTCGAAGCCGCCGCGACCGTCGACGTGCCCGTGGCCCAGCTCGGCTCCGGGCACTTCGCCGAGTATCTGAGTACCGCCGGGGCGGGCCGGGTCGCGGGAGCCGCATGGGTCTGTGTCGCCGCACTCACCGCCGTGGCAGCGTTTGCCTCCCGCCGCGGGGCGCCGGTGCCGACGGCTCCGGTGCTCGTTGCGGCGGCCCTCGCCCTCGTCGCACGACCCGTCACCGGGCACATGTCGCAACAGCCGTTCGGGTCGTTGCTGGACGCCGCGCACGTCCTCGCGGCCGCAGTCTGGCTGGGGGTGCTCACCGCGCTCGCTCTGCTGGCCCGTGGACGTGGGGCCTGGGCCCGCCTGCTTCCACGGTATTCGTCGCTCGCGACGAAGTGCGTCGTGGTTCTCGGGGTGACCGGTGTGATCGACGCGGCTGTGCGACTCGGCTCTGTAGCGGCCTTCGTCGACACCGGCTACGGACGCCTCGTGCTCGCGAAGTCGCTGGTACTCGTGGTGTTGCTTGCGCTCGCGTGGCTGTGGCGGCGGATCTGGGTGCCCGCCGCGGCGGCACACCGGGCCCCCGCCGATGTCTCGCTGCGCAATGCTGTGATCGAGGTCGCGGTGATGTCGGTGGCGTTCGGGTTGGCAGCGGCGCTCGCCACGACCGCGTAGGAAACACTCAGTGCAGCAACGCGCAGATCTGAATCCGTGATATTCGACGGGCAACGCCGAGCGTGGAATGCGGGTGGTGTGTGAGCTTCCGGCGATCGTTCCAGCTTCCCGCGGCCGCAATTGCGGGGGCGGGAAGCAAGGATGATCGCGGGAACACTCAGCTGGGCTCCACGGCGAACCACGGATGTGGGTCAGAGCAACCCGGCGGCACGCTGCAGATCACGCACGAGTGATGCGAACGCATCACCCCGGTTCACGTGAGCGCGCAGCGCCGCCGACGGATGGATCGTGGCGACCACTCTCGGATCGAGGGTGCCCCGCACTTCGTCGTCGAGCCGCGACACCGCACCGCGATGCTCGGTGAGCTTGAAATGTCTCCCGATCAGCGCGTGGGCTGCTGTCGCGCCGAGGCACACCACAACGTCGGGCCGCACCACATCGAGTTCTGCGACCAGCCACGGCCGGCACGCCGTGATCTGCCCCCCTGACGGTTTCTTGTGGATACGCCGCTTCCCGCCCGCGGCACGATCGAACCGGAAATGCTTGACGGCATTGGTGACGTACACGGTTTCGCGATCGATACCGGCGGCGTCGAGTGCCTTGTCCAGCAACCGGCCTGCGGGTCCGACGAACGGCTCCCCCTGCAGATCCTCTTCGTTGCCGGGTTGCTCGCCGACGAGCATCAGACGCGCGTCGATGGGTCCGGCTCCGAAAACCGTCCGCTCGGCAGCCTTGAACAGGTCGCACCCGCGGCACCTCCGGGCTGCTGTCTCGAGCGAGAGAATGTCGAGGGTGTCGGGAAGGTAGCCCTGAGCCCCGGGATACGTAACCAATGTCATGCCTGCGGCACTGGGCGCACCCGCAGGCGTCCGAGGCCGATCGCGAGAACCACCGCGGTGACCGCTCCCGCCGCCATGATCGCCGCGAGCACCACCACCTGGAACCGGCCCGCCTCGACGGGCGACAGGCCGCCGAAGATCGCGCCGACGAATGCCCACAGGAAGGCGGTGGCCACGGCGGCGAGCACGGTGACTCCCACCAGGGTCCGGACGAGTTCGAGCGGGTCGTCGATCATCGCCCCGCAGCGTATCCCGCTGATCACCTCTGCAACCCGGGTCGCAGGGTCTGTCCGGTTCGTGTTTCACGCGCGATACGGTCGGAGTATGTCAGCGCGCAAGGTCGCAGTGCCGCGGCCCACCCTCGAAACCGACGATTATCTGTACGAACCGTGCGAGCGCAGGATCCGGGGGATGTGGTTCGGGCGAACCGTCGTGGACAGCACGCGCGCCGTGCTGGTGTGGGCGCCGAAGAAGCCCGTGCCGTTCTATGCGTTCCCGCGCGACGACGTGCGCTTCGATCTGCTTTCCGCGTCGCTGTCGCCGAGCCGCAGCCGTCCGGATGTGTGGCAGTGGTACGACATCGTCGTCGACGATCGACGTGCGTATTCGCCGGTGTTCCAACTCGATGTCGACGGCCTCGACGACCACTTGGCGTTCGCGTGGTTCCGGCAGGGCGAGCCGGAACCGGGCGACACCGTCTACGTCGATGAGAACGAGCATTGGTACGAAGAGGAGGCCGAGGTGTTCAGCCACCCGCGCAACCCGTATCACCGCGTCGATGCGCTCCCCAGTTCACGCCACGTCCGGGTCACGGTGGGCGACGCGGTCGTCGCCGAGACCCGGACGCCGGTGCTGGTGTTCGAGACAGGCTTGCCGACGCGCTATTACATCCCCCCTGCCGATGTAGATTTCTCCCAGCTCGACGAATCGGTGCTGCGCACGGGATGTCCGTACAAGGGCACGGCCCGGTACTGGTCGTTCACCGGCGAGTCGTTCTCGGGGAAGCAGCCCGCCGAGAATGTGGCGTGGTCGTACGAAGAGCCGCTGGCGGGGATGGAGCTCATCGCCGGGCACGTGTGTTTCTACGCCGACGCGGTCGATCTGTCCGTGTCGGCGTGACTCCCCTTCCCCGTCTGGTCAGTTTGCCGTACATTCGCTCGCGCGGCGCCAGGGCACCTCACACTCTCCGGTCTCCCGATCGAGCCGGCAGCAACGCCCACAACTCGTGCACCGCTGCCACGTCACCGTCGGCCGCGACCGAACCGTTCCCGACGGCCTCGAGCACACCGATGTGTCCGCTCGCGATGTCGGCCATCGCCGAGGCGGCGGCAGTGACAACGACATCCGCCGGCTCGTCGCCCGGGCCGGGGTGCACCGCGATCGCCCCGTCACGGATGGACATCCGGGCGACGCTGTCGTCCAGGTGGAATTCGTATGTCGCCGTGGTCGCAGCCGAGCGCGATCTGTCGATCAGCAGGGTCAGCAGCAACACCATCCACTCCGCTTGGAAGGAATCCTCGGGCGCACGTCCCTCGCCGATGTAGTGCCGCATCCCCCACAGAGCAAGAGGTGCCATCGCTTCGCCCAGTTCTCCCCCGGCGGCGGTGAGTTGATACACCGTGGAGGCAGCCGGCGGCGGGAGTGTCCGGCGCAGGACGACCCCATCGGCTTCGAGTTGTTTGAGCCGGGTTGCCAGCAGACTCGTGCCGATACCGGTGAGCGCATCGGCAAGATCGGAGTAGCGCTTGGGCCCCGACAGGAGCTCTCGCACGATCAGCAGAGTCCACCGCTCACCCACGACATCGAGCGCGCGGGACAGCCCGCAGAATTGGTCATAGCTACGTCGTGCCACATGCCCAGGCTAGCGCGCCAGAAGTTACCGAAGAGCAGACTTCAATTTATTACTTCTACACTTCTAAAATTTATGTGACACTGGAATCGGGGACCACACCGCGGACAACGCCCGAGCCGACCGGACAGGTACGGCACATCGAAACGAGGCAACCGCCATGAACCACCATCACCACACGTTCTTCTCCAGCGTCACCTGGCGTCTGTTCGACCCCGGGACGGCCCTGCATTGTGGACCTGTCCTGGTCGGATGCAACGGGTCAGCGGCATCGCTGCGGGCCATCGCCGCGGCGTCCGAGTTCGCCGAGGTGCGCTCGGGCCTCGTCCTGGCCTGTGCATCACGAATACCTCCCCCGTCGCGGGCACCGCAGCGCGCATACGACGATCTCCACGAAGCCGCGTACCTCCTCGCCGACATCGACGCCGACGAAGTCCACGAGATCCTCGAATGCAGCCGGGATGCCGCGTCCGCAGCGGGAATGCCGGTGCGGGCCACGGTCGAATGCCACGGCGATCCGGTACATGTCTTGGCAGGTATCGCCGATCGCTACGACGCAGCGACCGTCGTCATCGGGATGCGCGGAAGCCGGCCGGGCAAGCTGGCCCGCCGGCTCGCGAGACGACTCCCCGATCACATCGACACGGTCGCGACCGACGGCCTCACCCACTTCGTGGCGGGGAACGGCGTGCGCAGCCACTCGTCGACCGCGGCGAACTTCCGAACTGCTGGCACCACAACCTCATGACTACCGAAATTCGAGAGTCCAGTTTGCATCCCCAAGTAATTGCCATAATGTAAATATTCATGACTGCAACCGACCAGGTATCGCATCGCGAGCGCAAGCGCGCCCGCACGTGGACGGCGATCCACCTCGCTGCCGCACACGCGGCAGCCCAGCACGAGCACCTGTCGGACATCACCATCGAAACGATCGCCGACGCCGCCTACGTCTCGCCACGCACCTTCTTCAACTACTTCAAATCGAAAGAAGATGCCGTTCTCGGACTGCGGGGCGCCTTCATCCACGACACGGTCGCCGACGACTTCGTGATCGAACCCGGCGACGACCTCATCGAGAAAGTCGCATTTCTGTTGCTCACCGTTTTCCGCACGACCAACCACAAACAGATCAGTCAGACCGAATATGCGGATCTGATGGAGCGCCATCCCGAACTCTCCCGCCGGCGCTTCCGCTACATCGACGATGTGCAGGCACTGGTCGCCGAGTTCGTCACCGAACGACTCGTCGCGTCGGAGGAATGGAGCACGGCCCACCCCGACGAATCCGCCGAAGAGGCGGCACAGATGATCGTCACTGTCGCGGGAGCCGTGATGCGCGCGGCCATGCGCCCGATCCTCACGCGAGCAGACCTGCAGGAAAGCGACGCGGACGCGACACTGCATCGAAAGTGCTTGCAGTTCCGAAGCGTGACACGACCGTGACGACAGACACCGAGAAGTCCGAACCCGACTCGGCTGCACCCCAACTCCGCGTCGGGTTCATCTTCGCAGGTCTGCTGCTGGCGATGCTCTCGGCGTCGCTGAGCCAGACGGTCCTCAATCCCGCTCTTCCCACCATCGTGGGCGAACTCCACGGCGCCGACCTGATGCTGTGGGTGATCACCGCCTACATCCTCGCGTCGACGATCATGATGCCGATCTACGGCAAACTCGGCGACCTCCTCGGTCGCAAACCGATTCTGATGACCGCCATTTCGATCTTCATCGGCGGATCGGTGGTCAGCGCACTGGCCCCCGACATCACCTGGCTCATCAGCGGTCGCGCCATCCAGGGCATCGGCGGTGGCGGGTTGATGATCCTCTCGCAGGCAACCATCGCCGACGTCATCCCCGCCCGTGAACGCGGCAAGTACATGGGCATCATGAGCAGTGTCTTCGCGCTGTCGTCGGTCAGCGGTCCGCTACTGGGCGGGTTCTTCACCGAAGGTCCCGGTTGGCGATGGGTGTTCTGGCTCAACATCCCGATCGGCGTACTCGCGCTTCTGGCCGCAGCCTTCTTCCTGCGGCTACCCCAGCGACCGCGGCAGCGCCCCCGGATCGACGTCGCAGGCATGGCTGTGTTGTCCATTGCGACCACACTTCTCGTGCTCGTCGCAACCCTGGGTGGCGCGCAGTTCGCGTGGTCGTCACCGGCGATTCTCGCGATGATCGCGGGAACCGTCGTCGCTGCGGTGCTGTTCGTGTTCATCGAGACCCGATCCCCGGAACCGGTCATCCCCCTGCACCTGTTCCGCGATCGCAACTTCAATCTGTGCACTCTCGCAGCGCTCCTCATCAGCGTCTCGCTGTTCGGCGTGGCGGCTTACATGCCCACCTACCTGCAGATGGTCGCGGGCATGGGTGCGACCGCCGCAGGTCTGATGATGCTTCCGATGATGGGCACGCTGTTCGTCACGTCCACGCTCATCGGCCGCTACGTGACCCGTACCGGGCGCTACAAGAACTGGCCGATTCTCGGTGCGGTGCTCGTTGCGGTCGCAATGATCCTGCTGTCGCTGCTCACCGTCGACAGCCCGCTCTGGCTCCTCGGCTGCTTCCTCGCGGTCCTCGGCTTGGGGTTGGGTACCTCGATGCAGTTGCTCGTCCTCGTCGTGCAGAACTCCTTTCCCATCGAAGAGGTCGGGACCGCGACAGCGAGCAACAACTACTTCCGTCAGATCGGCGCGACACTCGGCGTCGGGGTCGTCGGCAGCGTGTTCACGACCCGGGTCGCCACCCTGATCACCGAACGAATCCCGGACGCAGCGGACGCCGGGATCCACGCGGAGTCGCTCACTCCCGGGATAGTGCACGCACTGCCTGACGCACTGCACCAGGCGGTGATCGAGTCCTACAACGAGGCACTCACACCGATCTATCTCGCGATCGCGCCCCTCGCGCTCGTCGCTGCGGTGTGCCTGTTCTTCGTCGTCGAAAAACCACTCGCGACCACCATCGAACGGAAGACAGTGGCGGAGCCCTGATGCCTCACCGACCCGGCAACCACTTCATCGCCGCCACGAACGGCGCCAGCACCTTCGCCCACACCTTCTTCGGCAACCCGCGGGGGCCGTCGAGGTTGAGAACCCGCGTGGTCGCGACGGTCTGCGACTCGGTGTACTTGAGCAGACCGTCGGGCCCGTGCCGTCGGCCGACACCGGAGATCCCCATGCCGCCCATCGGGGCGTCGGTGCTGCCCCACGCGGGCGCATACCCTTCGTCGACGTTGACTGTGCCGGCGTGGATTCGCGCGGCGATCGCCTCACCCTCGGCTTTGGTGCGCGCCCACACCGACGCATTGAGTCCGTACTCGGTGTCGTTCGCGCGACGAATCGCTTCGTCGACGTCGTCTACCGGATACACCGACACGACCGGCCCGAACGTCTCGTCGGCGTAGCACGCGGCGTCGTCGGGAACATCGGTCAGCACCGTCGGTTCGTAGAACAGCGGACCCAGATCGGGGCGCGGCTTACCTCCTGCGACGACGGTCGCACCTTTGGCGACGGCGTCGTTCACGTGCCCCGACACGGTCTCGACCTGGTCTTCGTTGATGAGCGATCCCATTTCGGTACCGAAGTCGTAGCTCGCTCCCAGCGCAACCTTGCGCACCCGATCACCGAACATTCGCAGGAACTCGGGCGCGATCGATTTCTCGACGTAGATCCGCTCGATGGAAATACACAGCTGGCCGGAGTTCGAGAAGCACGCGCGCATCGCGGCCTCGGTGACTTCACGCAGGTTCGCGCCCTCAGTCACGATCATGGGGTTCTTGCCGCCGAGCTCGGCGGAGAACCCGATGAGACGTCGCCCGGCCTGCTCGGCGAGGAGACGACCCGTCTGTGAGGATCCCGTGAACATCAGATAGTCGGAGTTCTCGACGAGCGCGGTGCCCACTACCGAACCGGGGCCGGGCACAACGGCCAACAGATCCCGCGACAATCCCGCCTCGTAGAGCAGATCGACGACTGCAAGCGCGCAATACGGGGTCTGGCTGTCGGGCTTGAGCACCACCGCGTTACCCGCAAGCAGCGCGGGTATCGCGTCGGAGATCGCGAGGGTCATCGGATAGTTCCACGGCGCGATCACACCGACGACGCCCTTGGGGTGGTGCCGCACCGTGGTCTTCGTCAAGACCGGAAGCATTCCCGTGGCGCTGCGTGGGCGCAGTAGTTTCGCGGCGGTACGCGCGTAGTAGCGCGCGGTCATCGCGATGTCGAGCACTTCTTCCTGCGCCGACGCCCTCGACTTGCCGGTCTCGGCCTGCGCCATGTCCATGAGCGACTCGCGCTTCGAGATCAGCAGGTCGCGATAGCGGTGGAAGATTTCGGCGCGCTCCTGGACCGGCGTCTGCGCCCACGCAACCTGAGCCGTGCGTGCGCGGTCGATCGCGGCTTTCGCGTCGTCGGCGGTGCCGACGGGCACGGTCGCGATCTCGCGGCCGGTGAAGGCCTCGACGACCGGTCGCGTGGGCCGCGAGGAGGCGTCGTCGATTGCGATGAGTCCTGCGAGCCTCGTGAAGGTCGCAGCGTTCGGAGCAGGCATATCGGACCCCTACTGGTGAGTAGTTCTCAGAGTCACATCAAACTACCGCGCCCGGACGTTCGCTGTCACAGTCGCTTCACCCGCTCGAAACCTCGAGGTCGGTCGGGTGGACCGTGCGAATCACGTGCTTTCGCCATGGTCGACAGTACGGCGGCGAGGGCACAGATCGCTGCTCCACCCCACCACGCGTAGGTGTAGGCGCCGAATACGTCGCGGACCACACCGGCACCGAATGCGGCAGCAGCTGCGCCGATCTGATGAGCGGCAAACACCCACCCGAACACGATCGTGCCGCGATCGCCGAAGATCTCCCTGCACAGCGTTGCCGTGGGCGGAACGGTAGCCACCCAGTCCAGTCCGTAGATGACCACGAACAAGACCATGCTCGGATGCACCTGATTCGACAGCAACCAGGGAAGCAACATCAGACTCACCCCGCGGAAGGTGTAATACGCTGCGAGCAGCTTGCGAGGATCGAATCTGTCGGTCAGCCAACCCGACGCGATCGTGCCCGCAATGTCGAAAACTCCCACGGCCGCCAGCAGACCGGCAGCGGTGGTGGCGGGCATACCGTGGTCGTGGGCCGAGGGGATGAAATGGATCCCGACGAGCCCGTTCGTCGTCGCTCCACAGATCGCGAACGCGATGGCCAGCGCCCAGAACGCTCGATGCCGGCTCGCATACGCGAGCCCTTCGAGGGCGCGCCGGACAGCACTTCCCACCGCGGCCGCCGGCGCCGCGTAGCTCGCCGGATCGGCGCCGTAGGGCAGGACGCCGCGATCGTCGGGATGGTCGCGGATGACCAGCCATACCAGCGGCACGACGACGAGCGCGGCCGCAGCGATGACCAGTGACGCCGGTCGCCACCCGATGTTCTCGGCCAGGGCAGCCACCGGAGGCAGGATCACCAGCTGACCGGTCGCGGACCCGGCCGTCAGCACACCCATGACAAGCCCGCGCCGGGTCACGAACCACCGGTCGGCGATTGTCGCGGCGAACACCAGCGCCATCGCGCCGGTGCCCGTGCCGATCAGCAGACCCCAGAAGACGAGCAACTGCCACGATGCGGTCATGAAGACGCTGCACCCGGCGCCGAGCGCGACGAGCGTCAGCGCGGTAGATACCACTTGCCGCATGCCGAAGCGGTCCATGAGCGCGGCGGCGAACGGCGCAACGAGCCCGAAAAGCACCAGGTTGATGCTCACGGCCAGTGACATCACGCTCATCGGCCACCCGAACTCGTCGTGGAGCGGCACCATCAATGCGCCGGGCGCCGCCCGGAAGCCTGCGGCGCCGAACAACGCCAGAAAGGCCACTGCGGCAACCCACCATGCCGGGTGGACGCGGAATCGCCGGGTCGGCGCGGTGTGCGTGGGAACACGTGATGACATCCGGTCTGACTTTCTTCAGAGAAGTTATATCCTGGAGGAACCCTAGCTCGAGACGTGAGGTGACCGGAAGTCCATGCCCCTGCGATCCGATTGGTCCGACGACTTGTGCCCCATCCGCCGTGCACTCGACGTGCTCGGCGACGGTTGGGTGCTGCTGATCATCCGCGACGTACTCCACGGCCGCGGCAGATTCGATGCGCTACGAGACAATCTCGGCATCTCGGAAGCCGTGCTCAGCCGGCGATTGCGCGCGATGGTCGACGCGGGGCTACTCGTTCGAGTCGACTACGACAGCGACGGACGCGTTCGGCAGGGATATGCGGCGACTGAGGCCGCCGCAGAATTGTTGCCGGTGCTGCAGCAACTCGCGCTGTGGGGCGAGAGGCACACGGCCATGCCCGCGGATGGCGGGCACATGGCCATGATCCATCGGACGTGCGGCAATGAGACCACGCAGGGCGAGGTGTGCAGCGCGTGCGGCGACGCGCTGGTTCCGGAGGACATGACATGGGTCAAGCCATGGAAGAACGCCCGCGACCCGCTAGTCGCCGCCGGCATTCTCGCCGGCGCCGAGAAACCTAGTCGGCTCTGAGTTCAGCAGCGCGAGTCAGGGCAGCATCGAGGGCGACGGCGTCGACGACGCTATCGTGCAGTGAGCGTGCTGCGACAAGCAGTGCGTCCAGGTCGTTGCCGTAAACGCTCACCATGCCCGCTTCCGAATCGAACCGAACCGCGTCGAGAACGTCGGGAGTCCGGTCGGTGAGCACTGCCCGGAGTGCACTGGCGAACTCGGCGGGATCGACCGCAGCGCCCGAATCGACGTGCAATCCGAGACCGAGAAGCGCGGGATCCGCTCCGGGTTGGTGCAGGCATCCCAGAGGTCGTCGGTGTCGGTGGGGTGCTCCGCGACACCGTCACGACGGCGGCATCCTGGCCGTCGACGACGCGATGGCCGACCCGTGCACCGCGGGGTCGTGTTCTGGGGTTCACGTCCGTCATGATGTTGCCTCGTCGGCCGCCCTCGAGCCCTCGAGAGCAAGCACACACTTGAATATGAGCGGAGTCGCCGAAACAAACCTTCCCCCACTTGCACGGGTTTCCGTTGCCTCACGACCTACGGGAACCCGTGCATGCGGAGGAACGTTGACGCCATCCATTGCCCGGCCGTTCATCGATCGCATCACCGCCGACCCGGGCGCAGAAGCCTGCCGCTACCCGACGGCAGGGACGGATGGACGAGCACTACCCGGATCAGACGGGAGGGGATGCCGCGCAGCAGACCTTCTCCAGGGCGGCGATCGATTCCTTGTACGTGGATTCGAGAAGGTCGTGCAATTCCGACTCATCCGCCTGTGCGGCCGACTCGAACTCTGCCGTCCAAGTCACAGTCGTCTCGTCGTCTCCGCTGTTGCACAGAGCGATGGTGGAGACGTATGTGTCGAGCGGAAGTGAACCGTCGACATACCGGTACGTGTACCACATCTCGTTATCGCAGATCTCGATGATTTCCTCGGTTGCGGATCCTCCGTCCTGGAAGGTCGCCACGCGGATAGACCCCGCGGAACGACAGGAAGACACCATAGGGATCCACCTATCAATCTCACCGACTTCTCGAACTATCTCCCACGCAGTCTTCGATGGGGTCGAAATCGTTTGGGTTACAGTGATAGTGCTCATGCTCCTGCTCCGTTGAACTAGTCGGTGGATCGAACAGATTCCTTACGGACACCGGCAGAAGACATGATGAACCTCGCCTCGTCTGCCGCTGAAACTCCTGCGAGCGTGCGCTCGATTTCTTCGAGGGAACGCCCTTTCGTCTCGGGAACGGTGGTGTACACGAAGATGAACCCCAAGGCGGATATCCCGGCGACGATCCAGAATGTCATCGCGTCCCCTACCGCCACGGTCAGCGGCAAGAACGCAAGCGATACGGTGAACCCGCCGGCCCAGGACATCATTGTCCCCACGCCTGTCCCGGAGGCCCGGGCAGCAAGCGGAAACACCTCGGGAGGTAGGACCCATGCCACAACGCCCAGGCTGACCGCGTAGAAGCAGACGAACAGCGCCATCAGGATCATGATGAACAGGGCCGGAGTTCCGGTGACATCAGTGTCAAGGGACATCAGGGCATCCCCGTAGGCGGACAGGTCGTGTCCCTGTGTGCGGACAGCTGATCTCCCTGTGGGCGGTCAGCTGATCTCCCGCACCGGGTCAGGCCAACGGCATCACCCCGCGT
>NZ_JBUYWC010000016.1:0-157580 GCF_055230935.1 Rhodococcus ruitaii
GGAGATGTCAGACTTGCCCAGCAAGCAGTCCCCAACGAATCGTCTACCCACGGGTCGAATGTGCGGCACCGGGACTTCCGGGAAGTAATTCCCGGATCACTGAGAGAACTTGAAACTCAGTGAACGGCAGGTTGCGGTCTCGGAGACCGGGCTCTGACGACCATCACGCGCGTTCGGGTGCGACCGGCCGTGGTCATGACGAAGACCGGCTTTCGGCGATGATCGTCCGATAGGTCTGTACCGCGTCGGTCGGCCGACGGGTGAGGCTCGGATCGCTGCGGACATCGACGGTGTAGAGGCCGAATCGTGCGGTGTAGTCGCCCCACTCGTAGTTGTCGGTGAGCGACCAGTAATTGTATCCGAACACCGGGGCTCCGTCGGCGACCGCGCGGCCCATGGCATCGACATGCTCGCGCAAGTGCCGCGACCGGGTCCAGCCGTCGGCTCGCGCCGCCCCGTCGGCTGTGGCCATCCCGTTCTCCACGACGTACAACGGGACCCCCGGATAGCGTCGGGTGTAATCCATGAGGGCGTCGTACATGCCCTGCGGGTGCGGCACGACCGACGCGTACTCGCCGACGGCCGCGTGGGCCGCACTGGGGTTCTGGAGCGTCACACCGTAGTAGTAGTCGACGCCGACATAGTCCAACTCGGCACGGACCCGGTCGAGGAACCACGTGTCGAGATACGGTTGCGCACCGGGAATGTAGGCGGCGTTCGACGTCACCCGAGCATCCGGGTCGAACCGGTGGATCGCTCGGTACGCTCCGCGATGCGCGTCGACCAGCCGATCGAACATCACCGGCACCTCGGCCGGTGCGAGACCGCCGTTCGTCACCTCCTGCCACACGTACTGACTCGGTTCGTTGAACGTCACCCACAGGGCGCCCGCGTCGGCGTAGCGCTCGGCGACGGTCTCGGCGTGGGTGAGCCACGAGCGCACCGTGCCGGGGTCGGACCAGCCACCACGGTCGGCGATCCAGCCCGGATACACCCAGTGATCGAGCGTGAGCATCGGCGTCATGTCGTGGGCACGGATCTCTCGCACGACGTCGTCGTAGTAGTCGAGTTCGGTGTCGTCCCACCCGTACGGCGTGGGCTGGATCCGGGCCCATTCCACGGAGATCCGGTAGACATCGACCCCGAGTTCCGCAGCACGGGCGATGTCCTCGCGATAGCGGTGCCGGAAGTCGACGGACGACCCGACCGGCTCGTGACGGGGACCGTTCGAGTACCGCAGCCAGTTGCTGTCGGGCGATGATCCCTCGGACTGAAAAC
The DNA here is from genome assembly GCF_055230935.1 of Rhodococcus ruitaii. Lineage (NCBI taxonomy): Bacteria > Bacillati > Actinomycetota > Actinomycetes > Mycobacteriales > Nocardiaceae > Rhodococcus > Rhodococcus ruitaii. The sequence goes on from NZ_JBUYWC010000016.1 coordinate 1,279, forward strand.
CGGAACTCGCTACACCCCACAAGAATTCGTTCGGTTGCGCCTGAGCGGGTGCGGCATGCGAGAGGCTGAGGGACGCAGTGAGCGCGAGGACGGCGAGGAGCGCGCGTCTCATCGTAACCTCACGAGATCGCGGTGAGCGTTCGAGCGAACGGAGTCCACACATCGGCCAAGGCTCTGCGACCGATGAACAACCCGATGTGTCCGGTGTCTGCGATCGTCGTCACGATATCCGAGCGCGGGGTGGATACCCGCCCCGCCAGCGCCGTGACCTGTGTGGGTGTCGCGATCATGTCCGCGCTGCCGGCGATCAGACGAATCGGGCAGGTGATCTTGGAGAGGTCGACGACACCGCTGCCGGTGTCCAGGGTTCCGGCGACGAGCTCGTTCCCGACGAACAGGCGCCGCATGATCCATTCGCGGAACGCGGCGGGGATTTCCTGCCGCCAGGTGAACCAGCGCCGCTCGGCTTCCATGCGGGACACCTCGTCCGGGTCGTCGAGGACGCCGAGCAGAGCCATCGCCCGTTCGATCTCGCCGATCGGGTCGGTGGGCTGCAGACCCGTTGCGCGTGCGGTGCCGTAGAGAAGATCGACCATCGAGGTCGCCGCGTCCGTCGGTACATGTGCCAGCGCCGCGAGCGCGGGTTGCTCTGCGTGGAAGTCGATGGGTGTGCCGGCTACGGTGAGGGTGTGCACGGTCTCGGGGTGCAGCGCAGTGTAGATCGTACCGAGCCATCCACCCTGGCTGTCGCCGATGATGTTCACCCGGCCGCCGAGATCAGCGACGGCGTCCGTGATCACGGCGAGATGCTCGTCGATCGAGGCGGGGTCGGTTGCAGCGCTCGCGGGAGTCCACTCGAGACAGTGCAGTCGGGTGAGCCCGCCGGCTCGCAGCGCTTCGACCTGGCTGCGTCCGGGTGAGTGATCGACGAGGCACGAGTGGGTTCCGGCTTGCGGTGGGAGCAGCAGGGTGGGCACCGTTTCCCGTTCGGGAGCGTCGGGAGCGCTGCAGTCGCGCAGGTTCGCGAGTGGCCATCGGCGGTGGACCGGCCACGGGTGGGCCCAGGTCGGTGGTGTGGTGTCGGTCAGCGCCTCGTAATAGCGACCGATGTCCGATGCGATGGTCCAGGGTGTGGGGCCGCGTCGCGCGAGGCCGATGAGATACGAGCTCCAACCGGCGATCGCCGCGACTCCGAGTCGAATCGGGGTCGCGGCGATCTGTGTATGCGTCACCGGAGTCATGTACCGCACCGTAGAGCGCCGTTCGGGCGCGCGGGCGGAATCGCGGTTCGCAAGCGGGATCGTGTCCTACTTGAGAAGGTCGCGTGCTGTGGTGGTGACCGTGCTGGTGAGCTCGCGAGCGAAGGAAACCTGAGCCTTGGTGATGTCGGCGACCCACTCGACCGGGGTGGCCTCGGCGAACTTCTCCTGCAGATCCAGGATGCTGCCGACTGCCTTCTCGTAGGTGTCGACACCGAGGTTGCCGCTCTGCTTGGCAGCCTCGACGAACTTGGCATTGAACTCGTTGACGCGCTCGGTGGTCTCGTCGACGGTCTTGGTCAGGTCGGCAGCGGCCTTCTCGGCAGCGGCAGCGGCGCTCGCCGTGAGCTTCTCAGCGGTCTTCTGAGCGGTCGCGGTGGCGTCGGTTGCGGCCTTGGCGGCAGCGTCGGTGGCCTTGGCGGCAGCGTCGGACGCCTTGGCGTCGGTGGCCTTGGCGGCGGTGGTCTTGGCGGGAGCAGTCATGGTGTTTCCCTTCGTTGAGCGCGGGATGGAGCGCTGTATGAGGTCGGTACGCCCTGAACGACGTTGTTAGCAGGTTAGCAAAATGAATGCTAACGCGCAATGGCTCAGCTGAAGACGAACGTCCCGGGGGCATCACCGAGCACGGGATGGCTCGTGCTGCCCATCGACGGAGGCGAGGTCAGGGCGCCCGCGCGCGTCGTCGACCACGCCGTCCAGTCCTCCCACCACGAAGCCGATGCGTGACGAGTGGCCTTCTCGTGCCACGACTTCGGATCCGACGGGAGCTCGGCCGGTGTGTCGTCAGGAGCGCCGACAGCCTCGAACCAGGCCTTCGGATTCGGCGGATTGACCGCGCCGGCAACGTGTCCGCCGCTCGTGAGGACGTACCGCACGTTGCCGCCCAGCAGGTTCACCGCCTTGTACGACGACGTCCACGGCACGATGTGGTCGTTGATCGCACCCACGATGTAGGTGTCGCAGGTCACATCCGACAAATCGAGTACCGATCCATCCAACTCGTATTTCTTCTCGGCGAGTTCGTTGCGCCCGTAGAGAGTGCGCAGGTAATGCGAGTGCATCGCGGCCGGCATCCGCGTGCTGTCCTCGTTCCATGCCAGGATGTCGAACGCGGCCGGCTTCTCGCCCTTCATCCACCGCGATACCCAGTAGTTGAAGATCAGGTCCTTGGCGCGAATCATGTCGAAAGTGCCGCCCATCTCCGACCCGGACAGGAACCCCTGCCGGCTCATGCGAAATTCGACCCGGTCGAGTGTTGCGGGGTCGGTCAACAGGGCCAGCTCCCCGACCTCGCTGTAGTCGAGAAGGGTGTTGAGCATCGTGAACGAGCTGATCCGCTTGTCGCCGACCGCACCCATCTTCGCAGCGGCCATCGCGGCCATCGCGCCACCGAGGCAGATCGAGAGCACCTCGATGCGCGGGGCTCCCGTGATCTCCTCGACGACATCCAGGGCGGTGGCGATGCCCTGCCGATAGTAATCGTCCATCGTGATGTTCTGCATCGTCTCGTCCGGATTGCGATACGAGATCATGAACACCGTGCGATTGTGCTGGATCGCCCACTCCGCCAGGCTCCGTCCCGGGGCCAGATCGAGGATGTAGTACTTGTTGATCCACGGCGGCGCCGCCAGGATCGGGATCTCATGGACCTTCTCGGTCTGCGGGGCGTACTGGATCACCTCGATCAGATCGTTGCGGAACACGACCTTGCCCGGGGTGGCCGCCATGTTCTCGCCGAGGGTGAACGCCTCACGGTCCACCTTCAGCGGAACTCCCTTGCGGTGCACCAGATCATCCACGGCGAACTTCGCGCCACGGAACAGGCTTGCGCCACCGGTGTCGAGGGCGCGTACGAGCACACCGGGATTGATCAAGAAGTTCGACGGTGCGAGCGCGTCGAACATCAAGTTCGCGAACTGGCGGGCCTTGGCGTCTGCCAGCGCATCACCCTCGCCCGCGTCGACGAGGTCGTCGACGTACTCGCGGGTGGCGAGGTAACTCTGCAGCAACGAGAAGTACGCGGGATTCTCCTTCCAGGCCGTATCGGAGAACCGTCGATCCTTCGGATCCGGCGGTACCGGGGCCTGAGGGTCGCTCGCGTTCCACACCCGCGTCGCCGCTGCCGGAATGTGCGCCAGCCGGTTGGCGTACTCCGTGGTCGCCTCGGCGATCGCACGCGGATTCTTCGCCGCACGGCTGGCGACGGACGCCACCGCCGGTCCCCATCCGATGGGGTCGAGTGATGACGAGATCTTCTTCTGCAGGTTGTTGAGCACCGGGGCAACTCCAGAACTGGGTCGGTTGGTTACCTCGAGGTTGACATCTCCGCAGCGAGCGCGCACCTTACCGCAAGGTACATGCCGAATGCACGTTCGGCTGCGTGGGACGGGAACCTCCCTGACCTGCCATCCAATCGTGGGCCACCCGCCTGACCTGCACACATGTGAATCTGCTCACGTGATGTCGGAACCCGGTGATCCACCACCGCGCCGCCGCTTTGCGACCGTGACCTCCCGGAACGCCTCGTACATCTCCTCGAGGGACCGCCGCTGAGCGCTCGTCAGATCCGGATCCTCGCGAAGTGCCTTGGTCACCGCGGATTCATCGCCGTTCTCCGGTGTCACCTGCGACACCAGTGCGTCCGCCGACACATGCAACTGCTCCGCAATCGCGTGGAGTACCCGATCGCTCGGTGCCCGCAGATTCCGCTCGATCTGCGACAGATACGGATTCGAGATCCCTACCATCGACGCCAGCTGGCGCATGGGGAGTTCCGCGAGCTCGCGCTGACGTCGGATGAGTTCGCCCAATGTCGTCGGGAGCTCGTCGTCCTGCTTCATGCAGCCAGCATAAGTCGGTGCCGACCCGAATCGGTCCCGGTGGGATGAGAACGCGGTGAGCGCGATACGGCCGGGACGCACCCGCGTGTGGTGAACCGGCTCTCAGTGCGGATAATGGGGGACGTTCCCCTGATCAACGAGAGAGGACAACTCATGCTTGCCCGCACCGACCTGCGCGGTCGTACTCCCACCACTGCGGAGCTGAGGGGCGCACTGCCCCGCGGCGGAGTGGACGTGGACGCGGTACTGCATCACGTTCGTCCTGTCGTCGACGACATCCGCGACCGCGGCGCCGACGCCGCGCTCGACTACTGCGAGAAGTTCGACAGCGTACGCCCCGACAGCGTGCGGGTACCGACCGTCGAACTCGAACGGGCCCTGGCCGAGATCGATCCCGCAGTGCGCGCGGCCCTCGAGGTTGCCATCGACCGGACCCGGAAGGTGCACGCCGACCAGCGACGCACCGACACCGTCACCGAGGTGGTGCCCGGCGGCACCGTGACCGAACGCTGGGTACCGGTCGACCGGGTCGGGCTGTACGTCCCGGGCGGAAACGCCGTCTACCCGTCCTCCGTCGTCATGAACGTCGTCCCCGCTCAGGCCGCGGGAGTCGAATCGCTCGTGATCGCGTCGCCCCCGCAGAAGACGTTCGGCGGCCTGCCGCACCCGACCATCCTCGCAGCCGCCGCGCTCCTGGGCGTCGACGAGGTGTGGGCGGTCGGCGGCGGCCAGGGGATCGCCTTGCTGTCCTACGGCGGCACCGACACCGACGGGGTCGACCTCCCCCCCGTCGACATGATCACCGGCCCCGGCAACATCTACGTCACCGCCGCCAAGCGACTGTGCCGGTCGGTCGTCGGCATCGACGCCGAAGCCGGCCCCACCGAGATCGCGATCCTCGCCGACCACACCGCCGACGCCGTGCACGTCGCCGCCGACATGATCAGCCAGGCCGAACACGACGTCATGGCGGCGTCGGTCCTCGTGACCACGAGCCCCGAACTCGCCGACGCCGTCGACACCGCGCTCGCCGCGCAACTCGACCTCACCACGCACCGCGAACGTGTCGCCACCGCGCTGTCCGGAAGCCAGTCCGGCATCGTGCTGGTCGACGACATCGCGCAGGGTCTGAACGTGGTCAACGCGTACGCAGCCGAACACCTCGAGATCCAGACCGAAGACGCGTCGGATGTCGCCGCGCAGGTCCGGGCGGCCGGAGCGATCTTCGTCGGCCCGTGGGCCCCGGTCTCGCTGGGCGACTACTGCGCCGGCTCGAACCACGTACTGCCCACCGCCGGCTGCGCGCGGCACCAGTCCGGACTGAGCGTGCAGACGTTCCTGCGAGGAATACACGTCGTCGAGTACGACGAAGCGGCCCTGAAAGACGTGTCCGGCCACGTGATCACCCTCGCGAACGCCGAGGATCTACCCGCACACGGTGAGGCCGTGCGACTGCGCTTCGAGGCACTGCGGTGAGCGCGGCGATACCGGGTGGTTCCGTCACGCTCGACGACCTGCCCCTGCGCGAGAACCTCCGCGGCAAATCGCCGTACGGTGCCCCGCAGCTGACGGTGCCCGTCCAGCTCAACACGAACGAGAACCCGCACCCGCCGACGCAGGCCCTCGTCGACGACGTCGCAGAGTCGGTCCGTGAGGCTGCGGCCCACCTGCACCGCTATCCCGACCGCGATGCTGTTGCCCTGCGCACCGACCTCGCCGCATACCTCACCGGGCAGACCGGTGTCGCAGTGGGAATCGAGAATGTCTGGGCCGCCAACGGATCCAATGAGGTGCTGCAGCAGATCCTGCAGGCGTTCGGTGGACCGGGCCGCAGCGCAATGGGTTTCGTGCCCTCGTACTCGATGCACCCGATCATCGCCGACGGCACCCAGACCGAGTGGCTGCCCACCTACCGGCGCGACGACTTCACTCTCGACATCGAGGCCTCCGTCGTCGCGATCCGCAACCGGCAGCCCGACATCGTATTCGTGACGAGCCCCAACAATCCGACAGGCCACAGCATCCCGCTCGACGAACTGCGCGCGATCCTCGACGCCGCGCCCGGAATCGTGATCGTCGACGAGGCGTACGCCGAGTTTTCCGCAGTGCCGAGCGCGCTGGCGTTGATCGACGAGTACCCGGCGAAGATCATCGTCTCGCGCACCATGAGCAAGGCGTTTGCCTTCGCCGGCGGCCGGCTCGGTTACCTCGCCGCCGCTCCGGCAGTGGTCGACGCACTGCTGCTGGTTCGTCTGCCGTACCACCTGTCGGTGATCACACAGGCTGCCGCGAGGGCCGCGCTGCGGCACGCCGACGCCACACTCGGCTCCGTTGCCGAACTGGCCGCCCAACGCGACCGCGTTGCAGCCGAACTCATCCGGTTCGGATACGAGGTCATCCCGTCAGACTCCAACTTCATCCTGTTCGGGCGCTTCCCCGACGCCGCAGCCACCTGGCAGCGGTACCTCGACCACGGTGTCCTGATCCGGGACGTCGGCATCCCGGGATACCTGCGTACCACCATCGGACTCGCACACGAGAACGATGAACTTCTGCGGGTCAGTGAAACACTCGCCCCAACCGAAATCGAGGCATTCCGATGAGCGACCGCATCGCCAAGGTCGAACGCACCACGAAAGAATCGTCCATCACCGTCGAGGTGAACCTCGACGGCAGCGGACACACCGACATCGCGACGGGCATCCCGTTCTACGACCACATGCTCACTGCGCTCGGACAACACGGCTCGTTCGACCTGACCGTGCACGCGCAGGGCGACGTCGAGATCGACGCACACCACACCGTCGAGGACACCGCGATAGTTCTGGGGCAGGCATTCCGCCGGGCGCTCGGCGACAAACGCGGCATCCGGCGGTTCGGCGACTGCTTCATCCCCATGGACGAAACCCTCGCCCACGCGTCCGTCGACGTCTCCGGGCGCCCGTACTGCGTATTCACCGGTGAGCCCGACTACATGGCGCACTCGGTGATCGGCGGCTACCCGGGCGTACCCTACTCGACCGTCATCAATCGGCACGTGTTCGAATCATTTGCCTTCCACGCGCACATCGCGCTGCACGTGCGCGTGCTCTACGGTCGCGATCCGCACCACATCACCGAGGCCGAGTTCAAGGCCGTCGCGCGCGCACTGCGCGAGGCCACCGAACCGGATCCACGGGTCAGTGGTGTGCCATCGACGAAGGGCAGCCTGTAGCCGATGGACGTTCTTCTCACATACGCCTGTTTCATCGTTGCGGGAATCACGGCCGGCGGTACCTGGTCGATGTGGAAATCCCGGAACCTGCTGTTCGCGGGGGTTCTTCTTGCGATCGCGGTACTCGCCGCGATCGCGGGTGTGCTCAGGTTGATCTGACGTGACGCAGGACAACCCGGCACTTCTCAGCGTGCGCGGGCTCCCCGCCGCGTGGGTACTGGCCGCCGCCGCCTTCGGCGGGTTCTCACTGCTGCTGCCCGTTGTGCCCTGGGCGATCGCCGAAACCGGAGGATCCGACACACTCGCCGGGTCTGTGACGGCAGTGTTCATGCTCACCACGGTGCTCACCCAGATCGCCATGCCGCGACTGATGCGGACGTACGGCCACCGTGCCACGCTCGTCGCCGGTTGTCTTCTACTCGGCCCGCCCTCACTGCTGTTCCTTCTGTCGATGGCTCCCGCTGCGGTTCTCGGGATCTCCGCGGTGCGCGGGATCGGATTCGGCATGATCACCGTCGCGGCATCCGCGCTCGTGGGCGAACTCGCACCTGCTCGCCTGCTCGGCCGGGCGACAGGAGCCCTCGGCGTCGGGATCGCCGCGTCGCAGATGATCGGCTTGCCCGCCGGGCTCGCGATCGCCGAGCGATACTCCACCACACCGGTGTTCATCCTCGGTGCGGTCGTGACGTCGGCGGCGCTGGTCGCGGCGTTCCGGCTGCCGGCGAGATCGACACGCGCAACCATGCCGGGTGGTCGAATCCCGCTGCGAGTGCTGTTGTTCCCCATGGTGGCGGTCGGAGCGGGTGCCATCGCATACGGCGGACTGACCTCACTCCTGCGCATCGCGGTCGTCGATCTCCCCGTGCCGACCGCACTGGCCGTGCTCAGCGCGTCCACGCTCGTCGGACGCTTCGGGGCGGGTGCCCTCGCCGACCGCCTCGGCGCAGGCAGGATGCTGCCCGTCGGTCTCGGTCTCGCCGCGGTGGCGATGGTGCCCTTCGCGCTCATCGCCGACGGTCGAGCCGGTACCGGTGCTCTGATCGGCGCCTCGGTGTGCTTCGGACTCGGCTTCGGCGTCGTGCAGAACGAGGCCCTGCTCGTGGCCTTTCGGCGTGCCGGTTCCGGGCACATCGGATCCGCGAGCGCGGCCTGGAACATCGGCTTCGACGCCGGCACCGGCGCCGGGTCGTTCGCGCTCGGCGCAGTAGCCGCCGCATCCGGATACCCGGAAGCGTTCGTCGTCGCCGCACTTCTCGTCCCCACACTTCCATTGCTTGCGCGGCTCGCCGGTCCGTCCGAACGTCCCCGTTCCTCCACATAGAATCGACAACCATGAGCGCAACCACGGTGGCCGTCCTCGACTACGGCTCGGGAAACCTCCACTCCGCGACCCGGGCACTTGCCCGCACCGGCGCGCAGGTCGAAGTTACCTCCGACCCCGGGATCGCGCTCGCGGCAGACGGTCTCGTCGTACCCGGTGTCGGCGCGTTCGACGCGTGTATGAGGGGTCTGCGCAGTGTCGGTGGTGAGAAGATCATCGGTACCCGACTCGCCGGGGGCCGTCCGGTACTAGGCATCTGCGTCGGCATGCAGATCCTGTTCGAGAAGGGCGTCGAACACGGCATCGAGACCGAAGGCTGCGGTGAATGGCCCGGCACCGTCGACCGCCTCGACGCGCCCGTCCTGCCCCACATGGGCTGGAATACCGTCGAGGCAGCGACGGATTCGGTCCTGTTCGCCGGGATGGACGACAACACGCGCTTCTATTTCGTCCACACCTACGCGGCGCAGACGTGGGAACTGCCCGTACCTGAACGACTTGCTCCGCCGCGCCTGACCTGGGCGGAGCATGGCAGCAGGTTCCTCGCCGCGGTCGAGAACGGTCCGCTCTCGGCAACCCAGTTCCATCCCGAAAAATCCGGTGACGCCGGCGCTGTACTGCTCCGGAACTGGGTGGCCTCTTTGTGAGCACACCCGGCGAGGGAAGACGGTCCGACGAGCCGACCGGTGCCTTGTCGGTCGGCAGACTCGCGATGTCTGCGCTCGGCGCGGCCGCCGCAGTGCTCCTCGTCGCCGCTGTCGTCATCGTCGTGCTGAAACCGGAACCGGTGATCGGTCTGATCGTGGCGCTGCTCGGAGTGGCCGGCGCGATAGCCGTAATGGGGATCGTGTCGAAGCGGATGACGCGGAAAGCGTTCGGTCCGGAAAAGAAGAAGTAGGTCGTAGCACCGAACCATTCCCGCTGATACGTCCTTCCCTCTTCAACATATATCCCACCCGGGGGCTTGCGGCAAGCCCCCGGGTATACCCCAGAATCATGCTCCTGGCCGAATCCGTGCACGTCACGGTTGCATCCGGCCGGGAGAGGGGAAGTAGCTTTCATGACGTTCGACGACACATACGGGACGCGACGGCGTCCACAGGACCACGAGAAGGAACTGCACTCCGAACGCCGCTACGTGGCACGGCTCCACGCACAGCTCGATTCGGAGCGGGCCGGCGCGAAGGCACGGTACGACGCGGCGCTACGCGAGAACGGGCACTCACCCATGGAACGTGACGTCGAGGTGCGTTCGCAGGCCCGGGCCATCGCACGGTTGGACGTGGCCGACGCCGGATTGTGCTTCGGGCGATTGGACGCAGAGTCGGGCGCGCGCTCGTACATCGGCCGGATCGGGCTCCTGGACGAGGCGAACGACTACGAATCGCTGCTGCTCGACTGGCGGGCACCGGCGGCGAGACCGTTCTACGTGGCGACCGCGGCGAATCCCGAGGGCATGCGTCGACGTCGCCAGTTCCACACCCGCGGACGGGAGATCGTCGACTTCACCGAGGAAGCACTCGGCCGTCCGTCGGGCGACGAGACCGGTGACGCGGCGTTGCTCGCGGCGGTCACCGCGCCGCGCGGGGACGGCATGCGGGACATCGTGGCGACGATTCAAGCGGAACAGGACGAGATCATCCGACTCGACCACCCGGGCGTGCTCGTGATCGAGGGAGGTCCCGGTACCGGTAAGACCGTGGTGGCGCTGCACCGCGTCGCCTATCTGCTCTACACCCAGCGTGAGCGGATGGAACGGCATGGTGTGCTCGTTGTGGGACCAAACCCGGCGTTCCTGCACCACATCGGACGCGTGCTGCCGTCACTCGGCGAAACCGACGTGGTATTCGCGACCACGGGTGATCTGGTTCCCGGCCTGCGTGTCACAGCAGAGGACACACCGGATGTGGCTCGGATCAAGGGGTCGCTGGCGATGCTCGACGTGCTTGCCGCCGCCATCGCCGACCGGCAGCGGCAGCCGCTTGACCCGATCATGGTCGAGTTGACCGATGTCACGGTGCGAATCGACGCAGAGACCGCCGAATGGGCGATCGACGAGGCGCGAGCGAGCGGCCTGCCGCACAACGAGGCGCGCGCTGTATTCACCGAGATCGTCACCTGGGTACTCACCGAGCGGGCCATCGCACGGATCGGTCGCGGATGGCTCGATCGGTCCGATAAGCAGGCCTGGGAGGACATGCGCTCGGACCTGAGTGTGGAACTCGAGGAACACGAACGGTTTACGGATGCACTGCATGAACTGTGGCCGATCATGACACCGGAAGAATTGTTGGCGCAGCTCTACACATCGGATGACCGACTCCACGCGGCCGGTGCCGACCGGGCGCTGCGGCGCGTAGACGGTGACGCATGGACGGTCTCCGATGTACCTCTGCTCGATGAACTCGTCGATCTCCTCGGGCGAACCGGTCCCGTCGACGACACCGCGGACCGCGAACGCGCGGCCGAGGCCGAGTACGCCGCAGGCGTGCTGGACATCCTGGTGAGCCGGGAAGATCATATGGACGACGAGGACCATCTGTTCGCGCAGGACATGCTCCACGGCTCCGATCTGGCGGGACGATTTGTGGAGCGAGACACCCGCGACCTCGCCGAACGTGCTGCAGCGGATCGGGAATGGACCTACCGGCACGTCGTCGTCGACGAAGCTCAGGAACTGTCCGAGATGGACTGGAGAGTGCTGATGCGCCGCTGCCCGGGACGATCCTTCACGATCGTCGGTGATCTTGCTCAGCGGCGATCTGCGGCGGGGGCGACGTCGTGGGGTGAGATGCTCGAGCCGTACGTTCCGGGACGGTGGGTGTACCGATCGTTGACCGTGAACTACCGGACACCCGCCGAGATCATGACCGTCGCCGCGGGTGTGCTCGCCGAGTTCGCACCCGGCATCACGCCGCCGGAATCGGTCCGTTCCTCGGGTTCGGCGCCCTGGTCCAGGCGCGTGAACGGGGGCGAATCAGGGCTCGTGGTAGAAGAATTCGTGAGGGACGAAGCCCTCAGAGAAGGGACGAGCATCGTGATCGGGCCGCCGGACGTCCCCGGCGCGGTACTGCCCTCGGAGGCGAAGGGGCTCGAATACGACGCGGTCCTCGTCGTCGAACCCGAACGGATCCTCGCCGAGGGACCGCGCGGGGCAGCGGAGCTGTATGTTGCGCTGACCCGCGCCACCCAACGTCTCGGCGTCCTGCATCGCGCGCCGTTGCCGCAGATCCTGTCGGGGCTCACGGACAGGACTCCGCTTACGCGGTGAACCAGGGGCGAGGCCTGGGTCAGGGACGAAACTTGATCTGGGCCTGGGCTTTTCCGAGGACGGTGCGGCCCTCGCAGCTCACCGTGATGTCGATCCGCGCCAGGTGTTCGTCGGGGTCGAGTCGGGCGACCTTGGCGGAGATCGACAGGGTCGCGCCGTCGACCGAATCGACGACGACGGGTCGTGTGAACCGTGTCTCGTAGGCGATGACCGCGGTGGGGTCGCCGATCCAGTCCACCACTACCTGTAGCGCCAGGGCTGCAGTGAGCATCCCGTGCGCGAGCACCCCGGGGAGGCCGACCTCGGTAGCGGTGACGTCGTTGTAGTGGATCGGATTCAGATCGACCGAGGCCCCCGCATAGCGCACCAGGTCGTCGCGGGTGATCCTCGGTTCGGCCTCGGCGATCACGGAACCGATCTCGAGGTCGCCGAATGCGCGGCGGGCAGGGAGGCTCATGCCTCGCCTCGATGCAGGAAGCTCGACGTCACCGTCGCCACCAGTGCGCCGGTCTCGTCGCAGACTTCGCAGATCGTCGAGAGGAACGAATTGCCCGCGCGCTCGGACACGTCGACGATGGTCAACGTGGTCGACAGGTCGTCGCCTGCGACGATGGGCCGACGGTATTCGATCTTCTCCGAACCGTGGACGACCCGATGCAGCTCGATGCCGGTGCCGGGGGACTCCATGAGCTGGGCTACAGCCGGACCCAGCACAACGGTGCTGAAGGTCGGTGGTGCGACCACATCGGCGAACCCGGCCGCGCGGGATGCCTCGACGTCGTGATGGAGTGGGTTCGTCGAGCGCACGGCGCGGGCGAATTCACGGACCTTCTCGCGGCCGACGAGATAGTTCGTCGGTGGGAAGACCCGACCTGCGAGATCAGGGTTCAGTGGTGCCATCCGCCGAGCTTATCGGGCAGCGAGGTCGGGTCGGTGCCGGAATCGTCCGTTGCGGTCGACAATCGCCGCGCGAACAGCCGGCACGAGCGTAGAAGCGCCTCGCTGCCGTCGATCCTGAAATCGGCATCGACGAAGGCGAGGATGAGGACGAGCCATTGCCACGAGTCCACATCGAGGCCGACAGCGGTGCGACCCGGTGCGACGGAGCGGATCCGTGATTCCTGGAATTTCAGCGTGTCGACGACATGCTCGAACGATGCATCGATCAGCAGATTCGCCGGTTCCGTGCCCCGTCGGAAGTTCTGTCGAAGGTAGTCCGACGCCGAGCTTGCCGGCAGATCCCGTACTGGGTAGCGGTGTCCGGTACGAACCGGATCGTGCATCCGGTCTACCCGGAACACGCGCCAGTCCTTGCGTCGGGTGTCCCAGCCCATCAGATACCACCGTAGGAGGTGGTGGATCTGGCGGTAGGGGTCGACGCGTCGCTCGGTGGCGTTCCCCGCTGCATCGAGATAGCGGAAGGTGATCGTCTCCCGGTGCGCGATGGCCTCGGCGATGGTGCTCAGGTGCTGTGCAGCAACCGTCGGTGCCTGCTGGGGGCTGGCCTCGAGTCCTGCACGGATCGCGGTGAGCAGCGGGCGGAGCCGAGTAGGAAGGAACTGGTCGAGTTTGCCGTACGCGCGGGTCGCCGCCTCGGTGATGCCGTGTGCTGCCGCATTATCGATGCGATCTGCCGCAGCATTGTCGATGCCACCTGCAGTGGGCCCCACGGCGCTCAGTGCGGCGAGTGCCAGCAGGGTGGCGACGGCTTCGTCGTCGTCGAGAACGAGCGGTGGCATCGTTCGCCCGGCGGCGAGTCGGTAGAAACCGCCGGGACCGGGTTGCGTCTCGACCGGGTACCCGTACCCGCGAAGACGGTCGACGTCGCGGCGCACCGTCCGCGGGCTGACGCCGAGCCGGCGTGCGAGTTCGTCGCCACCGATCGCGCGGCCGGTCTGCAGGAGTGACAGCAGTGCGAGCGTCCGTTCGGTCACATCGGCCATGTTCCGATTCTCCCCGAAAATGCGGTCAGGATCCGGCCGCATCCGGTCGTATCGTCGACCTATGGCACCAACGCGACACATCACCGTCCGCCGGGCACGCACCAACAACTTGGCCGATCTCGACCTCGACATCCCGCGCCACCGGCTGGTCGTCGTCGTCGGGGTGTCCGGCTCGGGCAAATCGTCGCTGGTGTTCGACACGATCGCGGCCGAGGCGGGTTACCAGCTGGGCGAGACGTTCCCGCCGTTCACCAGGAACCGACTGCCGAAATGGAACCGGCCGGACGCCGAACACATCGCGGGCCTGACCCCCGTCATCGTCATCGATCAGCGCAGGATCGGCGGAAACGCCCGTTCGACCGTCGGCACCATCACCGATACGTGGACCTACCTGCGATTGTTGTACTCGCGCATCGGGACACCGCACGTGGGCGAATCGAATTGCTTCTCGTTCAACGATCCCGCGGGAATGTGCCCCACCTGCTCGGGCCTGGGCGACGTCGTCGCCAGTGCGGTCGACCGCTTCCTGGACCTCGACAAGTCGCTCGCCGACGGCGGCATCGTGCTCCCCGGCTTCGGTCACGGCGGATACTGGTACTCGCTCTACGCCGACATCGGTACGTTCGACGCTCACACCCCGCTCCGGAAGTGGAGCGAGGCCGAACTCGACGCACTCTTGTACGGCGGCGAGGCCGCGGCGAAACTGGGTCGCAAGACACCGAAGGAGTACGAGGGCGTCGTCCCGCGATTCGAACGCATCTATCTGCACACCTCCGACAACCTGTCCGAGCGCAAGCAGGACACCATCCGCCGGTTCACGAGAGCGCAGACCTGTCCCGAGTGCGATGGCGACCGGCTGAACAAAGCCGCCCGCACCGCGGTCGTGCTCGGCCGTACCCCCGGCGAGATGTCCCGTCTCGAAGTCGCCGAACTCCTCGGCCTCGTCCGCGCGATCGACTCCGCCCACGTCGCGCCGGTCGTCGCAGCACTGACGGAACGGCTCGACGCCATGGTGAGGATCGGACTCGGGTACCTGACGCTCGCCCGCGCGACCACGAGCCTGTCCGGCGGCGAATCCCAGCGCATCAAGACGGTCCGACATCTCGGATCGAGCCTGACCGAGATGACCTACGTGGTCGACGAACCGACGGTGGGGCTGCATCCGAGCGATGTCGAGTCGATGGTCGAATTGCTCGAACACCTCTGCAACAGTGGTAACAGCGTGCTGGTCGTCGAACACGACCCCGCGGTGATGGCCCGGGCGGACGAGGTGATCGAGATCGGCCCGGACGCCGGCGCTACCGGTGGCCGGCTCGTGTTCCAAGGAGCATTCGACGACCTGCGCCGCGCCGACACTCCGACCGGACGTGCTTTGCGTCGACGAACGCCGCCCGAACGAGCATCACGGCCCGCGACCGGGTCCTTCACCGTCGCCGACGCACGACGCAACAATCTGCAGCACCTCACCGTGCAGATCCCCAGAGGCGTGATGACCGTGCTCACCGGTGTGGCGGGATCCGGGAAGTCCAGCCTCGCTGCGGAACTCGTCGACCAGCGCGAGGCGATCGTGATCGATCAGAAGCCGGTGAGCGCCAACCGGCGCTCCACCCCGATCACCTATACCGGCATCGCACCCGCGATCCGCAGGCTCTTCGCACGCCACAACGACGTGCCTTCGAGTCTGTTCAGCGCCAACTCCGACGGCGGATGCCCCGACTGTAGGGGCACTGGTGTGATCTACACCGACCTCGCGTTCATGGAGGGGCAGGAAGTCGGGTGCGAGACCTGCCGCGGACGTCGATTCACACCGGAGGTCCTCGCGCACACCGTCGACGGGCTGTCCATCGCGGACGTGGACGATCTGACCGTCGAACAGGCCGTGACCCGGTTGCCCGACAAGGGTATCGCTCGCGCGCTGGAACAGCTCGCGACTGTCGGCCTGGGCTACCTGCGCCTGGGCCAGTCGTTGAGCACGCTCTCGGGAGGCGAATGCCAACGAGTCAAGATCGCCAAGGAACTGCGGCAGGCGCAGCAGACCACCACCTATGTCCTCGACGAACCGACCACCGGGCTCCACATGAACGACATCGACGTCCTACTGCACGTCCTCGACAGGCTCGTCGAGCAAGGAAACGACGTGGTGGTCATCGAGCACAACCTCGACGTCATCCGCCGCGCCGACTGGCTGATCGATCTGGGCCCCGGACCCGGCAAGCACGGTGGGACGATCCTGTTCGAGGGGCACGTGCCCGACTACACGGGATACGACACGCCCACGTGTCGCGCGTTGACCGCTACCGGTGTGCAGTGACCCCACGCCGATCCGCCGCGCAAGCGATACCGTTTTCGGGCCTCGCCGAAGCAGGCACTACTGTAGATCCAGTGAGCCTGGTCCTTTTGCCTGCAGTCGACGTCGCCAACGGTGAAGCAGTTCGCCTCGTCCAGGGAGAGGCGGGCAGCGAAACCGGCTACGGCTCCCCGCGCGACGCCGCCTTCGAATGGCAGAACGCCGGTGCCGAATGGGTGCACATGGTCGATCTCGACGCGGCGTTCGGTCGGGGAGACAACCGTGAACTCATCGCGCAGGTCGTCGGCGATCTCGACGTGTCGGTCGAACTGTCCGGTGGCATCCGCGACGACGCCACCCTCGCTGCGGCCCTCGCGACCGGCTGCGCCCGGGTGAATCTCGGCACCGCCGCCATCGAGAATCCCGAGTGGTGTGCACGGGTCATCGGTGAGCACGGCGACCGTATCGCCGTGGGCCTCGACGTCAAGCTCATCGACGGTGAATGGCGTCTCCGGGGACGTGGATGGGTGTCCGACGGCGGCGATCTGTGGGAGACACTCGAGCGACTCAACGGCGAGGGTTGTTCTCGGTATGTCGTCACGGACGTGACCAAGGACGGCACCCTCAGCGGCCCGAACCTCGATCTGCTCGGCTCGGTGTGCAATGCCACCGACGCTCCCGTCGTTGCGTCCGGTGGTGTCTCGACGGTGGACGATCTGCGTGCAATCGCCACGCTCGTCGACGAAGGTATCGAGGGCGCGATCATCGGCAAAGCACTCTACGCAGGCCGCTTCACCCTGCCCGAAGCACTCGACGCGGTCTCGCGCTGACGTCGATGGCCGCGAACACGGACCTCGAACACCTCCTCGCAGTGGCGAGTGAGGTCCTCGACGGTGCGTCCGAACGGTTCGTCACAGGCCATGGCGCGCCGCGCTCGGTGGACAAGGGGCGCAACGACTTCGCTACCGATCTCGATCTCGAACTCGAACGCCGCATCAGCGGTGAGCTCGCCGAGCGCACGGGGATCGCTGTGCACGGCGAGGAGTTCGGGGGTCCGTCGGCGAGCAGCGGGACCGTGTGGCTGCTCGACCCCATCGACGGCACCGTCAACTACTCGGCCGGACTGCCCACCGCGGGGATCCTGCTGTCGCTCGTCCAGGACGGCGAACCGGTGGTAGGCCTGACGTGGATGCCGCTGATCGGCCACAAGTTCGCTGCGGTGGTCGACGGTCCGCTGCTGTTCAACGGTGAGGTCCGCAAGCGGCTCGCACCTCAGCGGCTCGAAGACCACATGATCGCCGTCGGCAGTTTCGATGTCGACAGCCGCGGTCGCGTGCCCGGACGCACCCGGCTGTCCGTCATCACCGAACTGAGCCGGCGAGTGGCGCGGCTGCGCATGCACGGCTCGACGGGTATCGACCTCGCCTACACGGCGGCGGGGGCGCTCGGCGGTGCGGTGGTGTTCGGGCACCACCCCTGGGACAATTCGGCCGGTGTTGCGCTTGTCCGCGCGGCGGGTGGGATCGCCACCGACTTCGACGGCAAGCCGTGGCGCATCGGCTGTGGATCCGTCTTGGCCGCAGCACCCGGTATCCACGATGAAATATTCGACATTCTGAGATCCGTGAGGACGGAATCTCGTTCAGAAGGAGAATCTCAATGACGCTCGCCGTGCGAGTGATCCCCTGCCTCGATGTCGACGCCGGACGGGTCGTCAAGGGAGTCAACTTCGAGAACCTCCGCGACGCCGGCGACCCTGTCGAGCTCGCTGCCCTCTACGACGCTCAGGGCGCCGACGAGCTGACCTTCCTCGACGTCACCGCCTCGACCGGTGATCGCGGCACGATGCTCGACGTCGTGACCCGCACGGCCGAGCAGGTCTTCATTCCGCTCACCGTCGGCGGCGGTGTCCGCACGGTGGACGACGTCGACCGGTTGCTGCGCGCGGGCGCAGACAAAGTGTCTGTGAACACCGCTGCGATCGCACGCCCCGAAGTGCTGCGCGAGATGTCCGAGCGGTTCGGATCCCAGTGCATCGTGCTGTCCGTCGACGCCCGCACTGTTCCGGACGGCCAGGAGCCCACGCCGTCCGGCTGGGAGGTCACCACCCACGGTGGTCGTCGCGGCACGGGTATCGACGCAATAGAATGGGCCCGGCGCGGCGAGGAACTCGGGGTGGGGGAGATCCTGCTCAATTCGATGGATGCCGATGGAACCAAGGCCGGGTTCGACCTGAAGATGATCGAGTCCACGCGCGCCGCGGTACACGTTCCGGTCATCGCCTCGGGCGGTGCCGGCGCTGTGGAGCACTTCGCGCCCGCCGTGCAGGCGGGTGCGGACGCGGTGCTCGCGGCGAGCGTGTTCCACTTCCGCGAACTGACGATCGGGCAGGTCAAGGACGCGATGCGCGCGGAAGGAATTGTGGTCCGATGAGCGACATCCTGAATCCGGAGATTGCGGCCAGGCTCAAGCGTAACGAGGACGGGCTGTTCGCCGCGGTCGTGCAGGAGAAGTCGACCGGTGCGGTCCTGATGATGGCGTGGATGGACGACGAGGCGCTCGCGCGCACCCTCGCCACCCGCAAGGCAACGTATTTCTCGAGGTCCCGCAATCAGTACTGGGTCAAAGGTGAGACGTCGGGACATACCCAGTACGTGCACGAGGTGCGCCTCGATTGTGACGGCGACACCGTGTTGCTCATCGTCGACCAGGTTGGCGCAGCGTGTCACACGGGTACGCACACGTGTTTCGACGCCGACGTGCTGCTTCGGAACTCCCGCGAATAGGTGTGCACTGAATCAGGTCCCGTTGCTAGGGTTCAAGGCATGTCAGGCGCTTCGAGTTCGGCCGCGTGCGCGGCAGTGACCAGGACGTCCCGCTAGCGGCGGGGCGTTCCGATCACAGACCCTTCTCAACCAGGACGTCCAGCCGCTTCGTGATCAGTCCGAAGCGGCACTTCAGTGCTGCTCGGGAAATCTTTCTGAGCAACGGAGCACCTGATGTTTCAGGCATTCTCTTCACGCAGACGACCCCGGTCCCCGGCGCGCGCATGGCTCGTGTTGGGCGCGATGTCGCTGCTGCAATTCTTCATCGCGGTCGACGTGACCGTGGTCAACATTGCCTTGCCCTCGATCGGCGCGGACCTCGGCGTCGATGGCCACTCCCTGACCTGGTCGTGGTCGGCTACACCATCACCGGTGGCGGGCTGCTGATGCTCGGCGGCCGCCTGAGCGACCTGCTCGGGCGCCGCCGCGTGCTGCTGGCCGGCACCATCGTGTTCGGTGCCGCGTCGCTACTGGCGGGGCTGGCGCCTTCGTTCGAACTTCTCGTTCTCGCGCGACTCCTGCAGGGAGCCGGGGAGGCCATCGCGCTCCCGGCGGCGATGGCCACCATCGTGTTGATATTCCCCGAGGGATCGGCCAGGTCGCGGGCCCTGAGCGTGTGGGCCGCGGTGGCAAGCTGTGGGCTTGTGCTCGGCTTCGTCTTGTCGGGACTCATCACCGCACACTTGGGCTGGCGATGGATCTTCCTGATCTCCGTGCCGTTCATCCTGGTCGTGGTTGTCTTGGCTCTGGTCCTCGTCGAGGGTGATCGGCCGGTGCGCGAATACGCCCCGCTGGACGTCCCGGGAGGCGTGCTGCTGACCACATGCCCGCTGCTGTTCACCTACGGTGTGGTCGAAGCCGGTGAACCCGATACTCACTACGGGGTGAGTCTTGCGGCTCTGACGGGTGCGGCGCTGGCAGGTGTCGGGTTCGTGCGTGTGGAGGCACGTTCCCCGAATCCGCTGGTGCCGCTGGGCTTCTTCGCCAACCGTGCGCGCGTCACAGCAAATTTGACGACAATGCTGATCAGCGGAGCATTGTCGACATCCTTCCTACTGTTCACGTTCTACCTGCAAGACAACCTCGGGATAGGCCCACTGGGAGCCGGACTCACGATGCTGCCTCTGGCCGTCGCGTTGGTCGTGGCGTCTCTGTTCGTGCCCCGGTTGCTCGACCGGTGGGGAGCAATCCCGTGTGTACTCGCTGGTCTCGGCTTCGTTGCGGTCGCGCTGACCACTATCGCGCTCGTTGCAGTACTCGAGGCCGGAGCTCTGTGGCTGATCCCGGCCATGGTGCTGATCGCTTCCGGGATGGGCTTCGGCCTTGTCGGCCTGCAGTACATCGCAGTCAGCGGCACGACCGACGACGATGCCGGAATCGCTTCTGGGGTCCAGCGAGCAGCAGACCAGCTCGGCGGCGGTAGTGGGGTGGCGGTGTATGTGGGGATCGGGTTCGCTCCTGCGCTGCATTCTGCAGACCCGTTCCTGATCGCGACTCTGCTGGCGGGCGCCGGACTGGTTGTCGGTGCTCTGATGATGCGGCGCTCAGCCGCCGCAGACCGGTAAGGAACAAGCCGGGTAGGTGGGCGCCCGCCGCCGCGTTGCCGTGACGTCCGACCCGACCGCGACGTTGTGTCACATCACGACCTCGCGGACTTGATCTGTGTGATGTGACACAGATGTGTATCGAGTTGCGTTTCTGATGGTCGATCTCGTGCCTGATGCCGATGGGGCGAACACGGGCGCGGAAAGTGCCGGCCCCGGGCCGGTGGGCGAGCCCCGGTCGGGTCGGGGCGGAATCCGGATCGAAGACGAATAATATTGCAGCACAGTTGGTGCGGTCTCATCGTCCGGCTGGAGGTGGCGCCGGGGCGGGCGTGCCATCGCGCTGTCGGATGTCGTGTTCGGGGCTGTCGTCGAACATCTCTGAACGGCAGAAGCCACCAGCGAAGAGAGATGGCGCAGAAAATGTGCTCTGAAGTGTCGTCAGTCACTATCGCTTGAACCCGCGATCCCGGCAGCGTTACCTGGTTGTGACCTTAGGGCCGCTGAATCGTGATCTTCCAGGGGTGGACGACCCCCCCGGTGAATGCGCGTGGCCCCATTTCCGGAGGCCGAACCGAACTCGGTCGAATCTTGGAGCACGATCCATGTCTCTTTCACATTCGCGCCACTTCCGTGCCGCCATCGCGGCTGCGGCCTTGATCGGCACGGCGACCACCACCGTCCTCGGGGTGGCCGACGCGAACGCCGATCCGGTGACCTCGGCGCCCACTCGCTACGAGGAACCCGGCAACCTGCTCGAGATTCTGGAGTTTTCCACTCTTGCTGAGGGCGCGTGGGCCGCCGCCGATGAATCTCCGGCCTCCGTGCCGGTCGAGTCCCCGGACACCTCCGTGGACGTGCCGCAGGCTCCCCCGGCCGAGGCGCCTGCGCCACTCGCTGTCACGTCAGGCGAATTGAGTCGAATCGTGCCGGGTATTCCGGCGGAGAAGGTCGATCAGTACATCACACCGTTGAACAACGCGATGGCGCGCAACGGCATCGACACGCCGGTTCGTCAGGCGGCGTTCATTGCGCAACTCGCGGTCGAGTCCGACTCCTTCCGGACTTTCGAGGAGTACGCGTCGGGGCGCGCCTACGAGGGCAGGGCCGACCTGGGCAACGTCGAACCCGGAGACGGGGAGCGATACAAGGGGCGCGGTGCGATCCAGGTCACTGGTCGTCACAATTACGAGGAGCTGAGCCGGCACGCAGGGGTGGACTTCGTCGCGAACCCCGAGTTGCTCGCCGCGCCGGAGAACGCCTTCGTCAGCGCTGCGTGGTATTGGACGTCGCGTCATCTCAATCAGGTCGCAGACACCGCGGGGATCGTCCGGGTGTCGGAACTCGTCAATGGCGGTCACAACGCGCTCACTCGTCGGGTCGCTGACTTCGAACGCGGCTTGAACGTACTGCTCGCACCGTAGGCGCCGTGAGTACAGTGCGTTCATGCCTCTGATCCAGATCAGCCAGACGCCCGGACTCACGAGCGAGCAGAAGGCCGAGGTGATCGCCGCGGTGACCCGCGCCTACGCCGAGGCTGCAGGCAAGGACGAGTCGTCGGTGTGGGTGACCGTCACCGAGGTGCCGCGCGAGAATTGGGGTGTCGGCGGGACGCCGCTGGGGTGAAAAGAGTCGGGCTGCGTGGGGTAGCGGTCAGAATGATCGGACCATGGTGAGTTGGTGCACTCGGGTACCCTCGTAGCGAAGTCCGGGAACCGGTGGAGTACTGCCGTGCGGAGTAAATCCCATCCGCTCGAAAAATCGTGCTGCCCTAGTATTTTCGACCAGCGTCTGCAAGTGGCAACCCGGTACCTGTTCGGAGCGTAGACGCTCGAACCAGGCATCCATCAGTGCTGCAGCGGCCCCGGTGCCGCGAGCTTCCGGTGCGACGTTGATGTGCAGGTGCGCAGGCCAGCGGGGATCGTTGATCTCGCTTGCCGGCGGTATCCGGCGGATTGCTGCTGTGGCTGCGTCGAGCATGCTGCGGCCGAAGAATGCGGCGGCCTGCTTGCTGAAGAACGGCCGGTGTCGACGGAGTGCGTCGGTGATACGTGTGTCCTCGTTGGGGAACGCGTCGGTGTCGGTGCAGCCGGTGAGGTAGCCGACGAGCGTTCCGTCGTTCTCCGCTACGAACAGTGAGGCGGGTTCGAGGTCCATGTATGGATCGAGGTAGACAGCTGCCTCGGAATCGACGTGCCCCCAGAGTGATTCGGTGGGGGATCCTTGGCCTGCGCGTGCGAACAAGGTGCGCAGCTCGGTGCGGTCGCCGTCGTGGAATACCCGAATCCCCATTCGGTCAAGATACCGCAACGTTCATGCCTTGCCGGTGCCCTCGGCGATGCCTTTGTCGAGTTGGGTCAGCAAGGCGGTCCCGATGGTCTCGAGAGTGCTCACTTGTTCGTCGTCGAGACCGTCGAATACGAGCCGCCGCACCGTGTCGACGTGCGCGGGCGCGGCGTCGACGACCTTGGCGTACCCGTCGTCGGTGAGGACGGCATACGATCCCCGGCTGTGCGGGATGGCTTCGCGGCAGACCCAGCCGCGTTTGGCGAGTCGGGTGATGACGTGCGAGAGCCGGGACAGTGACGCGTTGGCTTCCTCGGCGAGGGTGGAGAGTTGCAGGCGGCGATTCGGGGTCTCCGAGAGGAGGGCGAGAACGAAGTACTCGAAGTGGGTGAGATCGGCGTCGCGCTGCATCTGGGTGTCGAGCGCCGCCGGCAATCGCGTGCTCACTGCCACGAGCGAACGCCAAGCTTTCTGTTGCCGGTCGTCGAGCCACCGGGGTTCGTCGCTGCTCATGGTCGAAGAAGCCTCTCTTGAAACGTTGCGATCCAATCAGCCTGCCAAACCGGAGTGTTGTGTCCCTCGGTGGGGAATGCAATCGGTGCAGGGGAGTGTTCCCTATGGTTTCGCGAAGCGCTCGTTCCAGGTTGTCCAGAACCGCCGACGCGCCGCGGCGACCGCGGCGCACCCCGTCGACGCGGTGCCTGGGATGATGTGCACATGTCCGGCGAGCCCACCACCATTCCCGCAGCCACCACGACCGCATCCGTCGGGGGGTGGTCCGATTCGACAACCTCCCGCGAGCAGTTCAGGTTTCTCGCAGCCGAGCACCGTGTGGTCCCGGTGACCCGCAAGGTGCTCGCCGATGCAGAGACCCCGCTCTCGGCATACCGGAAGCTTGCGGCCGACCGCCCCGGCACCTTCTTGCTCGAGTCCGCCGAGAACGGCCGGTCATGGTCGCGCTGGTCGTTCATCGGCGCGGGGAGTCCGGCCGCGTTGACTGTCGTCGACGGCGAGGCAGCATGGTTCGGTCAGGTACCCAACGGTGCGCCGTCGGGTGGAGATCCGATCGAGGTGCTCCACGAGACCCTTTCGGTGCTGCATACCGACCGCATCCACGGATTGCCGCCGCTCACCGGCGGCATGGTCGGGTATCTCGGCTACGACATCGTCCGCCATCTCGAGAGACTGCCCTCGCTTGCCGTCGACGACCTGCAGATACCCGAGATGGTCATGCTGCTCGCGGCCGACCTTGCTGCGGTCGACCACCACGAAGGCACGATCTGGTTGATCGCGAACGCGGTCAACTGGGACGGCTCCGACGAACGCGTGGACGAGGCGTACGACGACGCCGTAGCGCGACTCGACCGAATGACCGCCGACCTCGCCGCTCCGGCGTCCTCGACCGTCACCACCTTCTCGAAGCCGGACCCGGACTACCGGCGGCAGCGCACCACCGACTCGTTCTGCACCGATGTGCGCAAGCTCATCGGCGACATCGAAGCGGGTGAGGCATTCCAGGTGGTGCTCTCGCAGCGATTCGAAATCGATTGTGAAGCGGAACCGTTCGACGTCTACCGGATGTTGCGTGCCTCGAATCCGAGCCCATACATGTTCCTGCTGCACATTCCCGACACCGACGGAGGGACGGCGTTCTCGATCGTCGGGTCCAGCCCCGAAGCGCTCGTGACAGTTGCCGACGGCGTCGCCACCACCCACCCCATCGCGGGCACCCGCTGGCGCGGTAAGGACGAAGAGGAGGACGTCCTCCTGGAGAAGGACCTCATCGCCGACGAGAAGGAGAACGCCGAGCACCTCATGCTCGTCGATCTCGGCCGCAACGATCTGGGACGCGTCTGCGAGCCCGGCACCGTCAAGGTGCACGACTACCGGCACATCGAGCGCTACAGCCACGTCATGCATCTTGTGTCGACCGTCACCGGTCGCCTAGCGGACGGCAAGCACGCTCTGGATGCCGTGACCGCGTGCTTCCCGGCGGGAACCTTGTCGGGCGCACCCAAGGTGCGTGCGATGGAACTGATCGAGCAACTCGAACCGACCCGCCGCGGCGTCTACGGCGGGATCGTCGGATACCTCGACTTCACCGGTGACGCCGACACGGCAATCGCGATCCGGTCTGCCCTCATCAAGGACGGGGTGGCCTACGTGCAGGCCGGCGCGGGCGTGGTGGCCGATTCGGTACCGGAGGCCGAGGATACCGAGGCGCGCAACAAGGCCATGTCGGCGCTCGCCGCGGTCGCCGCGGCAGCCACCCTGACCCGATTCGGAGGTGACCCCGAGTGACAGGTCCAGAATCGTCGCAACCGGAAGCTGGACAGCCGGCAACCACCGCGGATCACTCCCGGCCGGTGCGGCGCCGATCGCCCGCGCTCGCCGCCGTGCTTCTCGTCGTAGCGGCCGCGGCCCTGTGGGCATCGAGCCGGATGACCTGGGTGCAGGTGGATTCGGCCGACGGTCTCGGTACCGACCGGATCACCGATCTGGGCGGCGGCGCCTGGGCTGCCGCGACCACCCCGCTCGCCCTGGCGCTGCTCGCCGCGGTCGCCGCCGCGTTCGCGGTCCGCGGTCGCGCGGTACGGATCGTGGCCGGCGCGGTGGCGCTCGTGGGGGTGGCGGCGGCGATTCCAGTGGTGCAGTTGTTCACCTCCGGGGCGGATCCGGAGACCGCCAAGCAGGTCGCGGAGCTGCCCGACCGCGCCACGGTGGTGGCCACCGAAGTCTTTCCGCTGCCCGCGGTCATTGCCGGTGTCGGTGCGTGTGTCGCACTGGCCGCGGCCGTTGCGCTGTGGCGCACACCGAGTACGCAAGCCGGCCTGTCCTCGAAATACGACCCTCCCGCTGCGCGCCGCGAGGCCGCTGCGCGAAGCGCCGAGAAGGGCGAACCGATGACCGAGCGAACCCTGTGGGACAGCATCGATGCGGGGCACGATCCGACCGTCGACGGCGAGGGCGGCGATGCCGATGACAACCCGGATGCGAATCCGGGCGAATCGGGGACCCGCCGCTGAGCGGCGTCGCGAGGCGGACTAGGCTGAGACCGTACTCCCGATGAAGTTGATCACATCGGGATTGACATGGGGCGAAAGGACTCGAGCCACGATGACAGTTCTCGACTCGATTCTCGAAGGAGTGCGCGCAGACGTCGCCGCCCGGGAGGCAGTCGTCGACTTCGCTGCCGTCAAGGCCGCCGCGGCCGCCGCGCCCTCGCCGATCGACGCCAAGGCGGCGTTGCTCGAACCGGGTATCGCGGTCATCGCCGAGGTGAAGCGCGCGAGTCCGTCGAAGGGCGCGCTCGCCGACATCAGCGACCCGGCGGAGCTTGCCAAGGCGTATGAGGCCGGCGGCGCCCGCGCGATCAGCGTGCTGACGGAAGAACGTCGATTCCGCGGTAGCCTCGCCGATCTCGACGAAGTGCGTCGTGCCGTAGGTATTCCGGTGCTGCGCAAGGATTTCGTGGTCGGCCCGTACCAGATTCACGAGGCTCGCGCGCACGGCGCCGACCTCGTGCTGCTGATCGTCGCGGCTCTCGAGCAGACGGTGCTGCACTCGCTCATCGAGCGGGTCGAATCGCTCGGAATGACGGCGCTGGTCGAGGCACACACCGAGGAGGAGGCCGATCGGGCCCTCGAAGCCGGTGCCAGCGTCATCGGAATCAACGCACGCAATCTCAAGACCCTCGAGGTCGAGAAGAACACCTTCGGGCGTATTGCGCCGGGGTTGCCGTCCGACGTCTTGAAGATCGCCGAGTCCGGTGTTCGGGGACCGGCCGATCTGCTCGCGTACGCGGGGGCCGGAGCCGACGCCGTGCTCGTGGGTGAAGGTCTGGTCACCAGTGGGGATCCGCGTCAGGCTGTCGCGGAACTCGTCACGGTGGGTACACACCCGTCGTGCCCGAAGCCGGCGCGCTGAGGGCCGATACGGACCGCGCCCCGTACCGGGGCGGACCGCACAACCCGGCGGTGAACAGACGCCGCCGGTGGGGCAGACTGGACGTGTGACTGACGATCCCGCACTGTCCGCCAAAGGTCGCGGACTTCCCCTCATGAGCGAAGCCGTCTCGACTTCGACCGCGCATGAACCCGATGCCAGAGGGCATTTCGGTGTGTTCGGCGGGCGCTATGTCCCCGAAGCGCTGATGGCGGTCATCGAGGAGGTCACGGCGGCGTTCGAGAAGGAACGCACTGATCCGGGGTTCCTCGGCGAACTCGACCGATTGCAGCGCGACTACACCGGGCGGCCGTCGCCCGTCTACGAAGCCGCTCGCCTGCGTGAACACGCCGGAGGTGCCCGCATCCTGCTCAAGCGCGAAGACCTCAACCACACCGGCTCCCACAAGATCAACAATGTGTTGGGGCAGGCGTTGCTTGCCAAGCGCATGGGCAAGACCCGCGTCATCGCCGAGACGGGAGCGGGTCAGCACGGCGTCGCCACCGCCACCGCATGCGCACTGCTCGGGCTCGAATGCCGCGTGTACATGGGCGAAGTAGACACCGAACGACAGGCACTCAACGTCGCCCGTATGCGCCTGCTCGGTGCCGAGGTGATTCCCGCGAAGACCGGCTCGCGCACCCTCAAGGATGCGATCAACGAGGCCATGCGCGATTGGGTCACCAACGCCGACAACACCTACTACTGCTTCGGCACCGCAGCCGGACCGCACCCATTCCCCGCGATGGTCCGCGACTTCCAGCGGATCATCGGACTGGAGGCGCGCGCGCAGGTCCGGGAGCTGACCGGTCGTCTGCCCGATGCTGTTGTGGCATGCGTGGGCGGCGGCTCGAACGCGATCGGAATCTTCCACCCCTTCATCGACGACGCATCGGTCAAACTCGTCGGTTTCGAAGCCGGCGGCGACGGAGTCGAGACCGGCCGTCACGCCGCGACCATCGGCGGCGGTACCCACGGGGCACTGCACGGCGCGTACTCGTACCTGTTGCAGGACGAGGACGGCCAGACCATCGAATCGCACTCGATCTCGGCGGGCCTCGACTACCCCGGTGTCGGCCCCGAACATTCGTGGCTGAACGACACCGGTCGCGCCGAGTACCGCGCGGTCACCGACACGGAAGCAATGAACGCGTTCGCGTTGCTGTGCCGCACCGAAGGGATCATTCCCGCGATCGAGTCGGCGCATGCCGTCGCGGGTGCATTGAAGCTCGGCCCCGAACTGGGTGAGGGCGCGATCGTCCTCGTGAGCCTGTCCGGGCGCGGCGACAAGGACGTGGACACCGCAGCCAAGTGGTTCGGGTACCTTCCCTCGGACGAGGACACCAGCAGCGAAGGAGCAGCGCAGTGAGCGCCCCGCACGAACGCCTCAGCGAGATCTTCGCGACCTGCCGCGCCGACAAGCGCGCAGCACTCGTCGGATATCTGCCCGTCGGATACCCCACGGTCGACAAGTCGATCGAGGCCATGATCACCCTCGTGGAGGGGGGATGCGACCTCATCGAGGTCGGCATCCCCTACAGCGACCCCGTGATGGACGGCACCACCATTCAGGACGCAGCATTCGAAGCGATCGCGAACGGCGTGCGGGTGCGCGACGTGTTCACGGCAATCGAGGCGATCACCGCCGCCGGTGGCGCGGCCGTGGTCATGACGTACTGGAACCTGGTGATGAAGTACGGCGTCGAGAGTTTCGCCCGCGACCTCGCCGCCGCGGGTGGGCTCGGCATCATCACCCCGGACCTGATTCCGGACGAGGCTGCCGACTGGATTGCCGCGTCCGACAAGTACGGGCTCGGACGTACCTTTCTCGTCGCACCGTCGTCGACGAACGAACGTCTCGTGAACACCCTCGAGCAGTGCCGCGGATTCGTCTACGCCACCTCCACCATGGGCGTGACCGGCGCGCGCGACGCCGTCGACAATCGCGCGCCCGCACTCGTGGCCCGGGTGCGCCCGCATTCGGATATCCCGGTCGGTGTCGGACTCGGTGTCCGCAATGGCGCTCAGGCCGCGGAGATCGCCGGTTACGCAGATGGTGTCATCGTCGGTTCTGCCCTGGTCACCGCCGTCGTTCAGGGACCCGGCGCGCTGCTGGCGCTGACGCAGGATCTCGCGAAGGGCGTGCGCTCGGCTACCGTGGCGTCGTGACTTCGACTGCAGCAGTCCTGGCTTATCTGCCGAGCCCTCCGCAGGGCGTCTGGTACGTGGGGCCGTTTGCCCTCCGCGCCTACGCCCTCTGCATCATCGTCGGCATCATCGTCGCAATCTGGTGGGGGGATCGCCGCTGGGTGGCTCGAGGTGGGCAGTCGGGGACCGTGCTCGACATCGCCGTGTGGGCGGTACCGTTCGGACTGATCGGCGGCCGGCTCTACCACGTCGCAACCGACTGGCAGAAGTATTTCGGCGAGGGCGGTGACCCCGTGGATGCCCTCAAGATATGGGAGGGCGGCCTCGGGATCTGGGGCGCGGTGGCGTTCGGCGCGGTGGGTGCGTGGATCGGGTGCCGCCGGCGGGGGATACCGTTGCCGGCGTTCGGTGACGCCCTGGCACCGGCGATTCTGCTCGCGCAGGCCATCGGCCGTCTCGGAAACTGGTTCAACCAGGAGCTTTACGGCCGTGAGACCACGGTGCCGTGGGGTCTCGAGATCTACGAGCGCACCGACGACGCCGGCCGGAGTGCACCGGGACTGATCGACGGCGTCTCGACCGGTGAGGTGGCGTTCGTCGTCCACCCGACGTTCCTGTACGAACTGCTGTGGAACGTGGCGTTCGTCGTTCTGCTGGTGCTCGTCGATCGCAAGTTCGCAATCGGTCACGGTCGTCTCTTCGCGCTCTACGTGGCCGGGTACTGCGCGGGCCGATTCTGGATCGAGCTCATGCGTGCCGACCCCGCAACCGAGATCGCGGGCATCCGCATCAACACGTTCACCTCGGGAATCGTGTTCGTGCTCGCCGTCGCCTATGTGATCTTCGCGCGCAAGGGCAGGGAAGCACCCGACACCCTCGACCCCGACGCAGCGAAAGCCGACGACGCCGCAGCCGACCGCCCAGCAGCCGACGAGGACGCCGGTGCCGAGGTCGTCGAAAAGCAAGCAGAGTCGAAGAAGGGCGACGAGGATCCGGCTCCGGACGACTCCGATTCCGCCGGTAAGGTCGGAAACGGCACGCCCGGTAGCAGCAAGGGGGAAAAGTAGTGACTACACCCGATTCCGGTAACTCGGACAAGCGCGACGACTCGTCGGGGCGCGATCCCGTCGACAGGCCGGATCTTTCCAAGAAGACCGATTCTCCACCGCAGCCGTCGTCCACGGAGAGCACTCCGGAGAGCGCTATCGGGGCCGCCCACGAATTCGGCCGGACCTTCGACTACGACGCGACCGCACAGGCATCACTGTCCGAGCAGCCGCCGACCCCGGAATCGCTCGGGGGCTCGGTCGGTACGCCGGGGCCGGGCTGGGACACCTACTCGGGTGTGGGCAACGGACCGGGGTGGGGCACCACCCCGAGTTATCCGCCGCCGTCGGAGAATCCGCAGTCCGACTACCCGGCACCGGGAAGTGCAGAGTTCGGTGCGGCTGCACCGCACTCGCCTCCGGGCGGTCCGCAACAGGGATTCACACCGACGCAGTACGGCGCACCAGGTCCGGTCTACGGCACGCCCGATCCGCAGTACCCGATCGGTGGCGCCCCCGGGTACACCACCCCCGGATACACCACGCCGACCCCGCCCAACGCGCCGCAGGACCCGTACGGCAACCCGCAGCCCTACGGTGCATACGGTCCACCACCCGGATACGGCTCACCCGTCGGGTATGTCGACCCGTCCGCGCCCTATGGCCGCGATCCCTATACAGGTGAGCCGTTCTCCGACAAATCCAAGATCACGGCGGGTATCCTCGAGATTCTCCTCGGCCCGTTCGGTGCCGGCCGCTTCTATCTCGACCAGCCCGGAATTGCGATCGCTCAGATCGCTGTCACGTGGCTGACCTGCGGTATCGGCGGAATCTGGCCGCTGATCGACGGTATCCTGATGCTCACCGGTAAGGTCCGCGACAACCATGGGCGTCCGCTGCAACCGTAACGAAGCGGCTACCGGCCGGTAACCGATGCGACATGGTGGCGTAGAGCGGAGGGGACTAGGCTCGTCTCGTGACCCGACGCACCAAGATCGTTTGCACCATGGGCCCCGCGACCGCCGATCCCGATGTTCTCCGAGAACTCGTCGATGCCGGCATGAACGTGGCCCGACTCAACTTCAGCCACGGAGAGTATTCGGAACACGAAGGCCACTTCAACCGGGTCCGCGCGGCCGCAGAGGCCACCGGCAACGCAGTGGGTGTCCTCGCCGACCTGCAGGGACCGAAGATCCGGCTCGGGCGCTTCGCCGAGGGTCGCACCGTGTGGGAAAACGGCGAGACCGTGCGGATCACCGTCGATGATGTCGAGGGCACGCACGACCGCGTGTCCACCACCTACAAGCAACTCGCGGAGGACGCTGCCGCGGGCGACAGGCTCCTTGTCGACGACGGAAAGGTCGGCCTTGTCGTCGAATCCGTCGAGGGCAACGACGTGATCTGTCGTGTCACCGAAGGCGGACCGGTCAGCAACAACAAGGGCGTGTCACTTCCCGGCATGAACGTGTCCGTTCCTGCCCTGTCGGAGAAGGACATAGCCGACCTCGAATTCGCGCTGCGGCTCGGAGTCGATTTCATCGCTCTCTCGTTCGTCCGTTCACCGGCCGACATCGAACTCGTCCACGAGGTCATGGACCGGGTGGGGCGTCGCCTTCCGGTCATCGCCAAACTCGAGAAGCCGGAGGCGATCGAGAACCTCGAGGCCGTCGTTCTCGCGTTCGACGCGGTGATGGTGGCGCGCGGCGATCTCGGTGTGGAACTTCCCCTCGAGGAAGTGCCGCTGGTGCAGAAGCGTGCGATCCAGATCGCGCGCGAGAATGCCAAGCCCGTCATCGTCGCGACGCAGATGCTCGAGTCGATGATCGAGAATTCGCGGCCGACCCGCGCCGAGGCGTCGGATGTCGCCAACGCGGTGCTCGACGGTGCCGACGCGGTGATGCTCTCCGGTGAGACCTCCGTCGGCACGTTCCCGATCGAGACCGTCAAGACCATGGCCCGGATCGTCGCGGCCGTCGAATCGGACTCGACGGACGTGCCCGCTCTGACGCACGTGCCACGCACCAAGCGCGGCGTGATCTCGTACGCGGCGCGCGACATCGGCGAGCGCCTCGATGCGAAGGCTCTGGTGGCGTTCACTCAGTCGGGCGACACCGTTCGACGTCTTGCGCGACTGCACACCCGGCTGCCGCTGTTGGCGTTCACGCCGGCGCCGCACATCCGCAACCAGCTCGCGTTGACGTGGGGCACCGAGACGTTCTCGGTCGAACCCGTGGACACCACGGACCAGATGGTGGAGCAGGTCGATTCGGCGTTGTTGTCGCTCGGCCGGTACGAGCGCGGCGACCTTGTGGTGATCGTGGCGGGTGCCCCTCCGGGACGATCCGGATCGACGAACTTGATCCACGTGCATCGCTTGGGGGAGAAGGACAGTCGGTGACGGATACCGAGTCGAGAGGTCATGCTGCCGGCGACCTCGACGTGCTCCTCGGTCTGCTCGCTCTCGAGCAGACCGAGGAGCACGTCTTCGTGGGGCAGCATCCGGAGCAGACCGGTGCCCGGACCTTCGGTGGCCAACTCGTCGCGCAGGGGCTCATCGCTGCCGGGCGCACCGTCGGGGATCGACCCGTGCATGCCGTCAATGCGCACTTCATTCGGGGTGGCGACGTCAAAGAGCCGATCGAATACCACGTGACCTCGCACCGTGACGGCCGCGATTTCGCCAACCGCATGGTCACCGCCGTGCAGGACGGCCGTGAATTGTGCGTCATGCTCGTGGCGTTCCAACGGTGGGGTAAGGGCCTCGAGCATTCGGTCGAGGTACCCGAAGTGCCTATGCCGGAAGCGCTTCCGCCGATCGGTGACCGGCTGAGCGGGTTCGAGGAGCAACTGCCGCACTTCGTCGGCGCGCTCAAGCCCATCGACATGCGTTACGCGAACGATCCGGCGTGGGTACTCAAGGGAACCGGGGAACGCTTGAATCACAACCGCGTGTGGATGCGCTCCGACGGCGATCTTCCCGACGATCCGATGCTCCACGTCGCGACGCTCGCCTACGGGTCCGACACCACGGTCCTCGATTCGATCCTGACGACGCACGGTCTGTCGTGGGGGTTGGATCGTATCGTCGCCGCCACGGTCAACCATTCGATCTGGTTCCACCGCCCACTGCGCTTCGATGACTGGCATCTGTACGCCACGGAGTCTCCGGTCGCTGCGGGTTCGCGGGGGATGGCGACGGGCCGCTATTTCACGCTCGAAGGTGAGTTGGTGGCGACAGTGGTGCAGGAAGGGCTCGTGCGGCACTTCCCACGTCGTTCCTGATTTTCGCTGATCCGGGTCAGTCCTCGGTGATCGCGTCGAGAGCGGTGGTGAGTCGCCGCATCGCGTCGAGGGCCGCGTCCAGTTCGTCCCTACCCATCAGTTCGGTGAGTCGCGTGGCGGCGGCAGCGTGAGCGGGGTCCAGTGCGGTCACGGCGTCGAGTCCGGCCTGTGTCGGTGCCACGAGTTTTGCGCGTCGGTGCGCGGGATTCGGCCGATACTCGGCCATGCCGCGCTCGACGAGGAGATCGGCGATGCGCTGCACGCTCTGCCTGGTGATACCCATCTCGCGGGCTATCGCGGCGACGGGCAACGGCTTGCGCAGGACGGCTCCGAGTACCTGCCACCACGCGGCGGTCAGGCCGACGGGTCGCGCCAGGGTCTCGGCAAGCGCCAGGAACTGACCGTTGAGGCGGAACGATGTGAGCGCGACTCCGCTGAGTAGGTCTTGATCTCTGCGTGTGTGCGTGGTCGCCGCTGTTTCGTTGGTCGCCGCTGTTTCGTTGGTCACTGCTGTTCCATCAGCGCGTAGAAGCCTGCGGGGTTGCGGTCCGCGTAGAGCGCGAACCATGCGTCGAGGACCTCCGGTTCGTAGAGGTCGAGTCGTTCGAAGATGGCGCGCGCGAAGTGGATCGGTGCAATTCCGGTAGCGGTGATCAGCGTCCCGTCGGTCACTGCCGGCTCGTCGCGGTACAGGGCGCTGCCTGCATAGCCGACTTCGTCGAGGAACTCCGCCGCGTTGCTGGTGTGGGCCCGCTCGTCGAGAAGTCCGGCGGCTGCCAGGGCGCCGGTGGCGCCGCAGATCGCTGCGACCGGGACGTCTACGTCGAGGAAGTCGTGGGCCTTGTCGGTGAACGGGGCGAACGCATCGGTGTTCCAGATGTCGTTGCCCGGGAGGATCAGCATGGCGCTGTCGTCCGGCCGGAGTTCGTCGAGGGTCAGATCCGGAATGATCCGCAACCCTCCTCTCGTCGTGATCGGGTCGCGGGTCGCGGCGACGGTGGCGATGGCGAGGTTTCCGGGGTTTTTTTGGAATTCGGGATTGTTGATTCCCGCGACGGCGTATCCGTATTCCCAGTCGGCGAGTGTGTCGTACAGGGCGAGGTGAACTGTTCGCGTCATGACAGCAGTGTGTCATTGTCGACAGCATGCTGTCAATACTCGCTGGAGCGCCTCGCGGGACGGGTTTCTGCTCGAGGTCGAAGTCGACTCCGGCGGTCGCCGTTATGACGTCGATCATGGTGGGTGCGACTCGAAGGTGCTGCGCGCCCCGACCTATGGGTAATTTGCCCTCCGGAGGCCCGCGCGGCTAGCGTTGAGCACCATGTTCGGGACAGATCGCGCGCAGTTCGTGAGCACACGCATGGTGGGCGTCGTCGCTCCTGCGTGTCGTTGTCGCCGCTGTTTCTGAGGGGCCTGCACGAGCGATCTACCGTAAGTTCTGCCTGTTCCGGATGCTGGGTTCGATATCGGTGCCGGAATAAATCCGTGATTGCACCCGTTCCGTTTCGGGACTGTGCGACTCGGCTCGAAAGGATCCACCATGCCTGGATCGGCAACATTGCCCATTATCGATCTCGCCGACCTCGACCGGGGCGACGACGAGCGCGCCGCGCTCCTCGACCGCCTGCGGGTGGTCACGCACGAGATCGGATTCTTCCACCTCGCCGGACACGGTATCGATGAGGCGCTTGCGGATCGCCTCATCGGGGCATCACGCCAGTTCTTCGCTCTCCCCGATGTCGACAAACTCGAGATCGAGAACTCGTACTCACCCCACTTCCGCGGGTACACCCGTGTCGGCGGCGAACGTACTCAGGGATACATCGACTGGCGGGAGCAACTCGACATCGGGCCCGAGCGCGCTGCGGTAGCGAATGTGGATCCGGAGCGGCCCTGGGAGGTACTGCACGGGCCGAACCTGTGGCCGTCGCAAGTGCCGCAGCTGCGCGACCTGGCGTTGGAATGGATCACGCGCACCAGCGACGTCGGCCTGACCCTGATCCGCGCATGGGCCGAATCATTGGGTGCCCCAGCCGATTTCTTCGACGATGCGTTCGCCGATCCCGATCCGCTCCTCAAGATCGCCCGGTACCCTGGGCGCGACCGGACCGTCACGGGCCAGGGTGTCGGCAGCCACAAGGACGTCGGTGCGCTCACCCTGCTGTACCCCGAACCCGGCAGCGGCGGATTCCAGGTCGAACGTGACGGCGAGTGGCTCGACATCGACCCGCTGCCCGGCCACTTCATCGTCAACATCGGCGAACTCCTCGAAGTCGCGACCGGGGGCTATCTCAAGGCCACCGTGCACCGTGTGCTGCCGCCGCCCGCAGGATCGGATCGCGTGTCGCTACCGTTCTTCCTCAACCCCGGACTCGACAAGGCTCTGCCCACCGTCCCGCTGTCCGCAGACCTGGCCGCTGCCGCAAAAGGCGTGGGCAGCGACGTCCACGGCGGTACGTTGCATTCTGTGTACGGACTCAACGCCTTGAAGTCGAGACTGCGGGCGCACCCCAACGTCACCGAGCGCTACCACGCAGAATTGGCCAATTCATTCGTCAGGTGACAGATGGTCTGCTCGACCCGGTACCGCGCCGCGGACCGGTCTCCACCCACGGAAGGTAAGAAACGATGTTCCTGCGCCGCACCGCCGCCGCAACGGCAGCTGTTGTCCTCGGTCTCGGCCTGGCGGCCTGCGGCGCCTCAGGTGGTGACGAGAACACCCTGGTCATCTCCGCATCGTCCACACCGCACGTCGAAATCCTCGAGCAGGTCGTCAGCAGCGGAGCGCTCGGCGACTACTCGCTCGACATTCGTGAAGTCACCGGGGAGATCGACCCCAACGAACTCCTCGCTGCAGGCGATGTCGACGCCAACTTCTTCCAGCACGAGCCATACCTCGTGGACTGGCAGACGCAGAACGGAGTCGACAACCTCGTCGCCGTCGCCGACGTCCACCTCGAGCCGATCAGCCTCTACTCGAACAAGGTCGGTTCGCTCGATGAGCTCGCCGACGGCGACTCGATCGCGATCCCGCGCGACACCACGAACTACGCGCGTGCGCTCTACATTCTCGAATCCGCGGGCCTGATCACGATGGATGTGCCGTTCACCGAAGCCGATCTGTCCGTGGTCACCGAGGCGAACATCGCCGAGAACCCCAAGAACCTGCAGTTCATCCCGATCGAACGCCCGCAGCTCGCCCGTCAGCTCGACGACCCGCAGATCACCGCCGCAGTGATCAACTCCAACTATGCACTCGAAGCCGGGCTCACCCCGGCGGACGATTCCATCTTCACCGAAGAAGTGGCGAACAACCCGTTCTCCAATCTCCTCGTGGTTCGCGCGGAGAACGAGAACGACCCGATCGTGGTTGCGCTTGCCGACGCCCTCGAATCGCCCGAGACTGCCGCATGGATCGACGAGACCTACTCGGGTTCCGTGGTTCCGGTGCACCCGGCGAACTGATGATCGTCGTCGACACCCTGGTCAAGACCTTCCCCGGTGCGGGCGGCGCCGGGGAAGTTGCGGCGCTGCGCGGCATCGAACTCGAGATCGGCGACGGCGAGATCTTCGGGATCGTCGGACCGTCCGGGTCGGGCAAATCCACCCTGCTGCGCTGCCTCAACCTTCTGGAACACCCCACGTCGGGTCGGATCCTGCTCGGCGGCGACGACCTGTCGACCTTGTCGGGAAGCGAACTGCGGTCGGCTCGGCGTCGTATCGGCACGGTCTTCCAGCAGTTCAATCTGCTGCACTCGCGCACCGTGCTCGGCAACATCGAGTTCCCCCTCGAGGTCGCCGGGGTCGGCAAGACCGAACGACGGACACGCGCGAAGGCACTGATCGACCTCGTCGGGCTTGCAGGCAAGGAACAGTCGTACCCGTCGCAACTGTCCGGTGGCCAGCAACAGCGTGTCGGTATTGCCCGCGCACTCGCCGCCGAACCGGATGTGCTGTTGTGTGACGAGGCGACGAGCGCACTCGATCCCGATACCACCGACCAGATCCTCGATCTCGTCGCGGAAGTCAACCGCCGGCTCGGGGTCACCGTCGTCATCATCACCCACGAACTCGGTGTACTGCGGCGCGTCTGCACGTCCGCGGCCCGGCTCGAAGCCGGCCGAATCGTCGAAACCGGCCGCATCTCGGATCTCGTGGCGAACCCCCACTCCGCGCTCGGCGCCGCGATCGTACCGGTCGGCGACGACCCGTCGGCCGGGCCGATCAGCGACACAGCGCTCGTCACTGCGATCGGCGACTACGCGCACGGACCGTGGCTCTCGGAGATGATCCGCGAACTCGACACCGACATCGCGGTGGTCGGAGGTCGTGTCGAGACGGTCGGCGACACCACCGTCGGCAGACTGCGCCTGCGTTTCGACGCGGGCGTCGATCGTGCTCGGATTGCCCGATTCGTCGACGAACGCGAGCGGCTGACGTTGTCGTGGGGAACCGACACCGATCTCGAAGGGCTTTCTGCATGAACAAGACTGCCTGGTACGAGGTTTTTCCCGAGGTCTGGGTCGCGTCACTCGAGACCCTCTACATGGTCGGGGTCTCGTTTGCGCTCACCGTGATCGGCGGAATACTCGTCGGGATCATCCTGCAGATCACCGGGCCGAGCGGCCTGTGGCCCCAGCCGCTGATCAACGGTGTGCTCGGGGTGATCGTCAACCTGTTCCGTTCGTTGCCGTTCTTGATCCTGCTCATCGCCCTGATCGGCGTGACCCGGTTCATCGTCGGGACCGCGATCGGCCCCACTGCGGCGATTGTGCCGCTCACCATCGGCGCGATCCCATTCTTCGCGCGCATCGTCGAATCCGCATTGCGGGAAGTGCCCCGCGGACGCGTGGAGGCGGCGGAGGTGATGGGTGCGACGAACACTCAGATCGTGCGCAAGGTGCTGCTTCCGGAGGCGACGACCGCGCTCGTGGCCGGTGCGACACTCACCCTGGTACTTCTCGTCGGTTACTCGGCGATGGCCGGTGTGATCGGTGCCGGTGGCCTCGGCGACTTCGCGCTCGTCTACGGCTACCAGCGTTTCAACACCCCCGTACTGCTCGTCGCCGTCGTCGTACTCATCGTGATGGTGCAGATCATGCAATCGATCGGCGACACGATCATCAAGCGGATGGCGCACCGGCGTTGATGACCGGCACTCGGATGAACGCTGCGCATCGGCAACGTGATTCCCGGATCCGATTCGACTGGGGATTGCAGGGTGCCGCGGCTGTTGCCGAGGGCGCGGATGTCGCGGTCGTGGTGGACGTGCTGTCGTTCACCACCACACTGTCCGTCGCAATCGACGCCGGCATCGAGGTCCTGCCGTACCGGTGGCGGGACGAGACCGCGGCGGACTATGCAACCGCACACGACGCTGTGCTCGCAGTGGGGCGGCGGGAGGCGATCTCCGGCGCAGTGAGCCTGTCGCCCGGAACGATCCGGTCCGCCCGCACTGTCGAGCGGTTGGTGCTGCCCTCCCCGAACGGGTCGTCGATCGCGTACGACCTGGATTCGCGGGCCGCGACGTGCCTCGGTGCGTCGCTTCGGAATTTCCATGCCGTAGCCGAGTGGATCGCCCGATATCGCCCGACCGCGGTGGTCGCCGTAGTGGCGGCGGGGGAGAAATGGCCCGATGGGTCGCTGCGCCCGGCCGTCGAAGACCTGTGGGGAGCGGGCGCGGTGATCGCCGAGTTGGTGGACACATTCGGTGCGGAGGCGTTGTCGCCTGAAGCCGAACACGCACGCTGCGCATGGGTCGCGGTCGCCGATCGAGTCGCCGGTGCCCTGCGCGACTGTGCTTCGGGCCGCGAGCTTGCCGCGGTCGGGTTCGCCGACGACGTCGCAGTCGCAGCCGAGGTTCGGGGCAGCGACTGCGTTCCGGCACTCGTCGACCACCGGTTCGTCGATGTCGATGCCGTTGAAACTACGTCCAGATGATTATGTCCAGATGATGGTGATGCCGTCGTGCACGGTGATGCTGTCGTGCACACGGACACGACCGAAGAACCGCTTTCCGATATCGGTACCGTCGCGGTTGTATTCGCCCATCAGGTCTGCGAGGGCCTGGGCGAGCGCGTGTAACGCCGGACTCGGGGTCTCGACGCCGTACTCCGGCACCCATCCCCAGTCCTGAGGGACGTTGCCGAGAGTGATGACGATCTCGGTATCGTTCCGAGTGGAGACGGTGTAGTCGATGTCGGCCGGCGCATCGGCGATCGGGTCGGATTCCGCGGGGAGGCAAGGCTGTCCCGGCGTCGACAGGACCGCTCGCGCCACAGCGATGTCCTCGCGGACCATCTCCGCGATGCGTGACAGATCCGCATGCCGGCCGACACGATGGTGCCGCTGGCCGTAGGTGCGGCCTCCGGCGTTTTGCGAAGGCCGTGACGCGGCGAAGACCCGCTCGAACATGCGCTGCGCCGCAGCGCGTTCGGCGTCTCCGGTGCGAGGATGGTCGATCAGTGCGCGCAGCCGTGAGAGCCGAGCGGCCGTGGTGCCTGCCATGTGCGCACGATACCGCGCACGGTGCCGATGCTCGACCGGGCACGCCACCACCTGTGTGGCCGGCGAGGTGCGTGTTGCGACAATGTCCGGCATGAGCAGGTCCCGCGGGGTGGAGGACGCCGACGACGTCCGATCGTGGTTCGTCGAACGATTCGCCGACTACTGGCAGACGGGTGGAGCATCGAGGATCGAGGGGCGCATCGCAGGTTATCTGCTCGTCGATGAATCGGGTGGGGTCAGCGCGGACGAACTTGCGCGTGCGCTCGGCACGAGCCGAGGTTCGGTCTCCACGTACACCCGCCGACTCGTCGCCCGCGGCTTCGTGCAGCGCGTCCGGCGGGCGGGGGAGCGTGCCCACTATTTCGTGATGGCAGACGACGTATGGGGCGGCTTCCTCGACATCGAGGAGGAGTACTTGCGTAGCCAACGGGCCCTCGCCGAGGAAGCGCTCGCGCGGGTGGACCCGGAATCGGCAGCGCACATACGCGTCGAGAACATGCGTGATTACATGGGCTGGCTGCTCGACAACCGGAAATTGAGTGCCGAATGGAAACGGTTCAAGACCGCACGCGACGACGAAAGAGGGTGAGGGGTGGACACTCGTCCGCCCTCACCCTCTCGGTGTGTCCTCGCCGCTTACCGGTCGAGCTTCGAGATCGCCTCGTCGATCATCGGAACATAACGGTCGAGGGCCCACGGCACCGTGAGCGGATTGATGATCGACGATCCGGTGACGAACGGCTGCTCGTCGGGTGCCACGATCGAACCCCGCGAGATCGCAGGGATCTGCTGGTAGACCGGCTGCGCCTCGATCTCGGCACGGTTCGCCGGATCGCTGTAGAACGTGAAGATCAGGTCCGAGTCTTCGAGCAGGTTCGCGTTCTCGAGGCCGATGACCGACGAGTCGGTGCCCTCGGTCTCCTCGAGGGTGTCGACAACCGGGTCGACGGTGAGCCCGAGTCCGCGGACCATCGCGACACGCTGCTCGTTCGCGAGGAACACGCCGAGGGTCGCGGGGCCGGTGTTGTAGATGTAGGAGAACGTGACGTCTTGGTACTCGGGATGCGCGGCGGCCGCATTCCTGAACGTGTCGTCGATCTCGGTGATGAGGTCGAGGGCCTTGTCGCGTTTGCCCATTGCGGTGCCGATCGTCTCGATCTGATCCTGCCAGGTGATGGTCCAGGGCAGTTCCGGGTAGGCGACGGTCGGTGCGATGCCGTCGAGCAAGTCGTACTGCTCTTGGGTGACTCCGGACCACGGAGCGAGGACCAGATCGGGCTCCAGCGCCGCGATCGCTTCTATATCGACCTCGGTTCCACCGGTGAACTGGGCCGGAAGTTCGTCGCCGCGCTCGGTGAGTTCTTCGTGGATCCACGGCAGATAGCCGGTCTCGTCGCTGCCCCACGCGTACTCTTCGATGCCCACCGGAACAGTGCCGAGCGCGATCACGGTCTCCGCGGATCCCATTCCGAGCGTGACGATGCGTTCGGGTTCCTCGGTGATCTCGGCGGTGCCGAGGGCATGCTCGATGGTCACCGGTTCGAAGTCTCCGGACGCGGCAGAGTCGGATCCGGTGTCGCCGCTCGAACATGCCCCGAGCAGAAGTGCGCCGGCCGCGACCATCGCGACGAGTTGGGGCCGGCGGAGGGCGCGGCCGAATCTGTGGTGCATGGATACCTTTCGACAGGGTCGGGCGAGGGGTCGCCCCAAACCGAACGGTCGGGTCAGCCTAGCCTTACCTAGCTACTGGATTCAAAATTTCTGAAACTTTCGGTGGTGGGCGCGTTTGCATCGACGTAGTCGCCTACGGTGGACCGGGCGGAAACGGGAGGTGCGGTGCACACGGAAGATCGGGTGTCGCGCGGAAACGCGCTGATGTGGCGGACACTGCGGCGACACCGCGGAAGTATGACCGTCGCCGTGGTGCTGTGTGGTCTGCATCAGTTGTTCGAGGCACTCGTCCCGGTCGCGATCGGGGCGATCGTCGCGAACGCGATCGCCCCGAGCGATCGGACCGCGATGGTGGCCTGGCTTGTCGCCCTCGCACTACTGTTCATCGCCCTGACCTATTCCTGGCGCCTCGGTGCACGTCTCGTCGTCGCAGCGATGGAGGGGGAAGGACACCGGCTCCGCGTCGAAGTCACCGACACCCTCCTGCGGCCACGCGGTGTCCGCACCGACATGCGTGCGGGTGAACTGCTTTCCGTCGCCACCTCGGACGCCGATCGCACGACCTGGATCCTCGACCTCGTCGCGCGGGCCGTCGCGAGCGCGGTCGCGGTGATCGCGACGGCGGTGATCCTGTTCGTGATCGATGTTCCGCTCGGGCTCGGCGTTCTCGTCGGAACGGCAGCGCTGTTGGCAGCACTGCACTTCGCGGCACCCGTCATTGCACACCGCACCGCCGAGCAACAGGCTCGCATCGGTACCGCGTCCGCCGTGGCGACAGATCTCGTCACCGGGCTGCGGCCGCTGCGCGGTGTCGGTGGTGAGGCCGCAGCAGGGGATCGATTTCGCGCCGTCAGTGCCGACGCCCTGACCGCCACGCTCAGCGCTGCGAAGGTCCGCTCGCTGTTCGCGGGTGTCTCGACCACCTCGAGCGCGTTGCTCGCCGTGGCGATCGCCGGGTGGGCGGGCTGGCTGGCACTCAGCGGCCGCATCGGTCTCGCCGAGGTCATCACGGTGGTGGGTCTTGCCCAATTCCTGATCGAACCACTCACTACTCT
The DNA here is from genome assembly GCF_055230935.1 of Rhodococcus ruitaii. Lineage (NCBI taxonomy): Bacteria > Bacillati > Actinomycetota > Actinomycetes > Mycobacteriales > Nocardiaceae > Rhodococcus > Rhodococcus ruitaii. Next base: position 43,723 of record NZ_JBUYWC010000016.1, read on the forward strand.
GGCTCGGGTTCCCGCCATCGTCGCGGCGTCACGAGGGTCGGCCGACCGCGTGGCGCGCGTCCTCGACAGCGCACCGCTGCTGGATCCCGGACGCGACGACGCGAGTCACCGCGACCAGGGTCCGGTCCTCGAACTGGCCGACCTCCGCTACCGGACACTCGACGGACTCGACCTCACCGTCGCGCGTGGCGAATTCGTCGGAATCGTGGCATACCGACCGGAAGACGCCGATGCGGTGTTCGCGCTGCTGTCGTCGCAGGTGCCTGCCGACGACTACAGCGGCTCGTTCACTGTCGGATCGGTGCGTGCCCGTGACCTTCCGATCGAGCTGGCTCGTACCCTGATCCTCGCCGAACCACACGACACCTTCCTGTTCGCGGGCACCCTGGGGTCCAACATCACCGCGGGGCGTGGTTCTGCTTCGTCGGCATATCTCGAACGCGTGCTCGACGCGTCCGCAGCCCGCGATGTCGTGGACCTGCATCCTGCCGGTCTCGATCACCCGGTCGGTGACGACGGCACCACCCTGTCCGGTGGTCAGCGGCAGCGCATCGCGTTGGCGCGCGCTCTCGTCGCGGATCCCCCGGTGCTCGTCCTGCACGACCCCACCACCGCCGTGGACTCGGTCACCGAACTGAACATCGCGGAGGGGCTCCTCGAACTCCGGCACGGAATCGACCCGCGCACCACGATCGTGCTCACCTCGAGCCCCGCCCTTCTTGCCGCCGCCGACCGCGTCATCGTGATCGACGACGGTCGCGTTGTGGCCACCGAGACCCACCACCGACTCGCCGAGACCGACGCGGTGTATCAGACGGTGGTCGTCCGATGACCGACCTGAACCCGGCCACAGAGCGTCAGCTGCTGCCGGTCGCCACCGCCCGCGAATCGTGGGCCTGGCTCGGCCGGGCGGTCCGCACGAGATCGGTCGTCGCTGCAGCCGGGGTCGTCACGGCAGCGCTGGGCGCCGCGGCCACCGTGCTACCCGTCTACATGTTCGGGGTCCTCATCGACCGCGTTCGTGAGTCGGCACCGATCACCGCGCTCGGCGGGATCGTCGCGGTCATCGCCGTCGCGGCGATAGCGGCGGGCGTGTTCACCGGACTTGCCGGATATTTCGTCGCGGTGCTGGGATCCACGGTGCTCGCCCGCCTCCGTGAAGCCGCCGTGGCGCGCACCCTGCGGTTACCGATGCGCACGGTCGAGCAGGCCGGTAAGGGCGACGTGCTCGCGCGGGTCGGCGATGACGTCGCCGTGATCGACAAGGCGGTGTCCGAGGCCGTCCCACCGGTGATCTCCGCGCTGCTTCTCGTCGCAGTGAGCCTGGCGACGATGGTCGGAATCGACTGGCGCCTGGGACTGGCCGGTGCGATTGCCGTGCCCATGTACACCCTGGCACTGCGTTGGTATCTGCCTCGGTCCGCGCCTCGATATGCCGCGCAGCGCGTCGCGATGGGGGCGCGATCGCAGGCACTGATCAGCAGCATCCAAGGGCACCGCACCGTACGGGCCTACGGCACGGAAGCCGTACACCGCGACCTCGTGGACCAGGCATCCGACCGCGCACGGCTGCTGGGTATCGACGTGTTCGGTATCTTCGCGCGGTTCGCGAGCCGTGGGAATCGCGCCGAGTACGTGAGCCTGGCATGCATCCTGGCCGCGGGATTCGTCCTCGTCGACAACGGGTCGGTCTCGGTCGGGCAGGTCACCGCCGCAGCACTGTTGTTCCACCAGTTGTTCAACCCCATCGGCGCGATCCTGTTCACCTTCGACGAAGTGCAATCGGCCGGCGCGAGCCTGGCGCGGCTCGTCGGTGTCGTGTCGATTCAGGACGAACCTCCGCCGGCGGAGGTTCGTCCGCCCACCGACTCCGGTTTGCGCCTGAGCGGCGTCCGACACGGCTACGACGGGCACGAGGTGCTCCACGGCATCGACCTGACGATCGCCCCCGGCGAGCGGATTGCCCTCGTCGGCCCGACCGGGTCGGGCAAGAGCACGCTGGCGTCGATCGCAGCCGGCAGCCTCACCCCGGATTCCGGCGAGGTGCTCCTGGGCGGCGTGCCGCTTGCCGAACTCACCGGCACGATCCGCGACCACCTCGTGATCGTGACCCAGGAGGTGCACACCTTCGCGGGCACACTGCGCGACGACCTGCGACTTGCCGCGCCGCACGCCGACGACCGGGCGGCCGAGTTCGCGCTTGCGTCGGTGGGTGCGACAGGCTGGATCCGTGCGCTACCCGCCGGCCTCGACACGGTAGTGGGTGAGGGTGGCCATCGGCTCACCGCCGCACAAGCACAGCAACTCGCGCTCGCGCGCGTCGTCCTCGCAGACCCCGCGGTCGTGATCCTCGACGAGGCGACCGCGGAAGCCGGAAGTGCCGGAGCCAGGGATCTCGAGGTGTCGGCGGCCTCGACGGTGGCCGGCCGGACCTCGCTGGTGGTGGCACACCGTCTCACACAGGCGATCACCGCGGACAGGATCGTCGTACTCGCGCACGGTCTCGTCTGCGAGTCGGGTACCCACGAGGAACTGATTGCTGCGGAAGGCCAGTACGCGCGGCTGTGGGCAACCTGGTCGGGAGGCAGTGTGCTGCGGGACGGTGCTCCCGAGGATGTCTGACGCAGGTCGGCCTGTCGATGCAACAGCTTAGTGACGCACCACAGGCAAGTTGCGAGATATTCATCACATTTGGTAGTGTTTCGTTATGCGTTACGCTGCCAGCTCGGCGTGACGGGGGAACAGGGGAACCTTCAGGCACTCGGATACCGCGATCGCGCATCTCGACGACGGTCGGGTCGGTCGAATCGCTCCGGGGGCGGAAACGGGGAGGGGATCATGGGCGAACATCGCGCCGAGACGGGGGACCGATCGTCACAGGGCCGAGCGCTGGCGATCCTCGTTCTGTCAGCGGCACTCATCATCGGAACGACGGTGGTCGTGGTCACCGGATCGGTCGTGGCGGGCGTTCTCTATGGCGCGCTCACCGGCGTCTGTGTCGTTGCGGCGCACCTGATGATCACTCCGGGGCCGGCCGCCGGACGGTTTCATGCCGTCGGTGAACGAGTCCGGAGACTGCGCCGATCGTATTTACGCCGATCGCATGTGGGTGGCGGCAAACACTCGGTCGCGTAGAGCCCAGGCGCGTCAGTCGCAGCGGCGTAGGGGAACTAGCGGGGCTCATGGAATCACTGTGACGCAGCAGAGTTCGGGCAGCGTCCACTGCCAAGGTTCCTGCTGGATCGGTGTGCACGCACGTCCTCGCCTACTCTCGTGAGCCATGAGCACTGGTGACGGGTCGCTGGCGATCGATTTCGGTACGTCCAACACTGCCGCGGCCGTGACCGACCGGCAGACGGGTATCCACACACTCTCGTTGACGCATCACGGCAGTCTCATGTCGTCGTCGGTTTTCGTCAGGTCGGTACCGGTTCGGTCGCTCGACGATCTCCTTGTCGGCGATGCCGCGGTCAATGCCGCCGAGTCGGATCCGGGAGCGTTCGTTCCCTCGCCGAAGCGGCTCGTGACCATGCCCACCGTGTCGGTCCATGGCACACCCGTGCCCCGCACAGCCCTGTTCGCGGCCGTGATCGGTAACGTCTACCACCGCGCCCTTCGTCACAACAACGGCATCCCGCCATCCCGTGTCGTGCTCACCCACCCCGAAGGATGGTCGGCGGACCTGATCGCCGTCCTCACAGACGCTGCCGCGCAGGTCGGTATCGATCCGTCCACCGTCGTGACGGTGTCCGAACCGCGGGCTGCCGCACATTTCTACTCCCGAAGCACACCTGTCCCGGCCGGATCGGCAATCGCCGTCTTCGACTTCGGCGGCGGTACCGCCGACGTGGCAATTCTGCGCAGCACCCCGGATGACGAATTCGAAGTCGTCACCGCTGTCGGCGACAACGGGCTCGGCGGTAAGAACTTCGACGCACTCGTTCGCGGCTGGGCGGAATCCCAACTGGCCGATCTCAACCCCGAACTCGCCGAGTACCTGCGCGGATCCGGCCCCGATCAATTGCAGGCGCGGCGGGCACTCGAGGAATCCGCACGGCGGGCCAAGGAAGTGTTGTCCGACGCGCCGTCCGCGACGGTGACAGCGGCAGGCGGTCCGTGGCGCGAGAACCTGCTGCTGACCCGCGACGAGTTCGAAGACCTCATCGCACCCCAGATCGAGCAAGCGGCAGCACTCGTCCGCACCGCCCTCACGCAGGGCCACGTGCCGCACGATCGGCTGCAGGCGATCTATCTCACCGGAGGGTCCTCACGGATTCCGCTGGTGCACAGTGCGCTCGGGCGAGTCGGCCCCGTTGCGACCCTCGACGACCCGAAGACCGTCGTCGTGCGGGGTGCGCTCATCGCCACCGGCCGCTCCGGACGACCCGCGGCCGCACCCACCGTGCCGGTGCGCGCACCCCGGTCACCGGACGCCCCGAACCGCGGCGGTGTATCCGCCCGAACACTGACGGTGCTCGGTGCGGTGGTGGCGGTGATCGCTGCCGCCATCGGTGTCGCGGTGTACTGGCCCGAGTCGGGCGCCGGTGAGAGCACCACGGCGAGCGGAGGCCCGGCGCCCTCCTCGAACGACGTGTTCACCGTCTCCGCGGGCGGGTGGTTCACCTGCGCGGATTCTCTCGGTGATGTCAGCTGCTGGGGACACAACGCCTCCGGTCAACTCGGAGACGGAACCGCCGACTCCCGATACTCACCCGTCCCGGTCTCGCTACCCGCACCCGCGGCCGCACTCGGAACGGGTCGTGAGCACACCTGCGCGGCCCTGGACGACGGCGAGACCTACTGCTGGGGCTACAACACGTTCGGTCAGCTCGGCACCGGCACCACCGACCCGAGCACCGAACCGGTGCGAATCGACATGTCCAGCCGCATCTCGGCGCTGAGTGCCGGCGAAGATCACACGTGCGCCCTCACCGAGGGTGGTGAAGGATACTGCTGGGGTCGCAACACCAACGGACAGATCGGCGAGGAAGGGACCGACCTGATCGAATCGCCCCACCGCATCGACCTGCCCACCATGAGCTCGCTGGCCGCGGGAGGTAACCACAGCTGCGCCTCGACCGTCGTCGGGGATGTCTTCTGCTGGGGCGCGAACACGTCCGGCCAACTCGGCCGCGGGTACACCAATGACTCCGATGTGGCGATCGCCGACCCACTGCAGGTGGCGCTCCCGGGCCCCGCTGACTTTGTCGTGGCAGGAAGCGGGCACACCTGCGCCGTCCTCGAGGACTCTCGGACATTCTGCTGGGGTGAGAACGGCTGGGGACAACTCGGGGACGGCACCCACGATTCGCACTCCGAACCAGTGCAGACCTCCCTGTCCGGCCGGGCCGTCGCCGTGTCTGCCTCAGTGCGGCACACCTGCGCCCTGACGGAGGACGGCGTCGTCTCCTGCTGGGGCACGGCGGACTGGGCGCAGCAGACAAGCGGGCCAGGCGGCACATCGACCGAACCGACCCCGGTGACGCTGCCGGCCGCGGCGACGACCATCACGACCGGTGCCGTCCACAGCTGTGCGACCACCGTCGACGACCAGGTGTTCTGCTGGGGAGAGAACGGAAACGGGGAACTCGGCAACGAATCGACGACGGCGAGTGCCGTACCGGTGCGAGTCCCTGTCTGATCATGAGTCGCGGTCGACGGTCCCGGACATCGTCACAGCGCCTGTTCAGTGGTGCCGAGCCGGCGGGCCCAGTCGAATTCTGCGTCGAGGAAGGCTTCACCGCCGGACGCGAAGGCATCGCGCAGCGTGGTGAACGCGGCGATGAACTGGTCGACGCGCTCCTTGGCCGATTCAGGTGTCCCTGCGCCCTTGCGGGCGAAACCGGCGGCGAGTTGTTTGGCGGACTCGAATTCGCCGAAGCCGTCAGCTCTGCTGAGGGTTTTCGCGATCTCGCCCGCCTCCTCGAGTTCGGCGAGTACGGTGTCGCAGATGGCGAGGATCTCCTCGATGACGTGTGGTTCGAGGCGGACGAATTCACTCACTGCGGCTTCTTTCCGGGGTTGTTGTCGATGAACGGTTCGAACAGCGCGACGGTGTCGTGCAGTCCGCCGCAGCGCTCGTCGTAGCCGAGAGTGCGGGTGTGGTCCGCGTGATACGACCGGTCGAAGATCACGATGCCGAAATCGGTCTGCAGCGTGATTGCGCAGGTGTTGTCCGGTTTCGGGTCGTATTCCAGTAGCGCGCGGCGACCGTTGACCGTGGTTTCACTGGCGATGTCGCCGACCTTGGCGAGTTCCTCGTCGATCGTGACGTTCCCGGCGAGGATGACGAGCCCGTAGGCACGGATCACCCCGGGGATCGCGACCGCTGCCCGATACCTGCACACCATGAAGGTGTAGTGCTCCATCAGGTAGTCGGCTACGTCCCTTGTGCGGGGGTCATAGCCCGCTTCGGCGAGGACGTCGTCGGGGAGGTCTAGGCAGGGGTCGAAGGTGATGTCGGGCCGGCCCGACTCGTCGGTGATGCGTGGGGCGCGGGTCGTCGGTGTTGTCGTGGTGTCTTCGGCGGCGACCACTGCGGTATCGCTCGCGGTGGTGCAGCCGCTCAGTGTGATGCCTGCGGTGATGAGTGCCGCTCCCACCCGTGCGGCACTGTGGCGACGTGGATACGTCATTGCCAAGGATCCCCCCGATCCGTCCGGTCGGGCAGATACTAACGCAGATCCGGGTACGGGCGTCGCGTAGGTGTCTGAAATGGCGGTTGACGTATCGAAATATTGGGCACCAGCCATCATTTCGGTCGTCGATAGCTCATGGTCGATGACGTGGAGGGCACACCGTCACGATCGACTTACGGTGGTCGTACTAGTCTCCTGACGCATGAGTGAAGACCGGTGGTGGCTCGCGATCGATTTCGGGACGTCGAACACAGCAGCCGCACACACCCGGGCAGGTGACGGTTCGATCCATCCGGTGTCGCTCACCCATCGGTCGAACCTGATGCCGTCAGCGGTGTTCGTAGGTGCCGCCGGGGAGATTCTCACCGGTGACGCCGCCCGGAACGTGGCGGACCATCACCCTGACAGGTTCGTTTCGGCGCCCAAACGCCTGATCTCGCAGCCGTTCATCCGAACCGGCGACGTAGATCTGGCGCCATCACAGATGATCGCGGCCGTGGTACGAGGTGTCGTCCGCCGGGCAGCGGCACTGCACAACGATGTGCGGCCCGAGCGTGTCGTGCTCACTCATCCCGAAGCGTGGTCGCAGAGCACCATTGCGGTGCTGGTGGACGCGGCGTCGCGGGCAGACATCGACCCGGCCACGATCATCACGGTGTCGGAGCCCCGCGCGGCGGCCTATTACTACACCCGCAGCGCACCGCTGCGGCCGGGGACTGCGGTCGCCGTATTCGACTTCGGCGGTGGCACCGCCGATGTCGCCGTACTGCGGATAGCGGACTCCGGAGCGTTCGACGTTGTGGCCGCGCGGGGCGACAACGCGCTCGGCGGCAAGAACTTCGACGCACTCATCCGGCGCTGGGCCCTCGACCATGTGGCCGACCGCGACCCCGCCCTGCGCGCCGAATTCGTCGACGGGTCGCCGGGCAGCATCGAAGCCGTCGCGGCGCTCGACGACACTGCTCGCGCCGCCAAGGAAGTGTTGTCGGAGACACCGTCGGCGACGGTCGTCGTCGCCGGAGCCGGATCCCGCACGACTCTGTCGCTGACCCGAACGGAATTCGACTCGCTGATCGCCCCGCAGGTCGAGTCGGCGGTGGACCTGGTCCGCGACACGCTCGCCGATGCCCGAATCGCGCCCGGTTCCCTGCAGGCGCTCTACCTGACCGGCGGATCCTCGCGGATTCCGGCTGTGCACCAAGCGTTGTCTCCGGTGGCGCGGGTCGCGACCCTCGACGACCCGAAGACCGTGGTGGCGCAGGGCGCACTGATCGCTGCACGGCACCTGTTCCCATCGGATCGAAACCTTGCGGTGTCCGCAGATCCGGAGACGGCCCCACACGCCCCGGGGCCGTCGTCCGGCCCTTCCGTGAGCAACAGTCGTCGCGGAGTGCTGACGGGCGCGGTGACCGCCCTCATCGCCGCCGGTGTCGTGGCCATGTGGATCAGTACGCGCGGCGATTCGGGCGATCCGCAGACGCTTGCCGGTGCACCCACCGGCGTCAGCACCGTGACGGTCGCCGCGGACGCCGCAACCACACCTGCCCACACGACGACAGCGGTGACGACGATCAGTGCTACACCCACGACCAGCGCTACACCCACGACCAGCGCCGCACCCGCGACGGCACAGACCCCCGGTGCGACATCGCCACGGGGACTGGTGACGGTCGCGAATGCGGATGCGCAGGGGTTCGTCGACGAGATGGGCCCCCGATGCAACGCCGACAACGAGGCCGTCGGTGTCGCGCGCACTGCAGACTCGCGCATCGTCGTGTGCCGGACCGGCGTCGACCGCCTCTACTACAAGGGCATCAGGGTCATGAGCGGATCCGGCATCGAGATCGACGACCCGGTCGCGACCGCCGACGGATTCCAGGCCACCAACAGCGGAGTGACCTACCGGTTCGATGACGATGCCCTGCTCATCACCGAAGGCGGAACGGAACTCGCGCGAGAACCCATGCTCGAATTCTGGTCGATCTACAACTGAACGGAGCGGCCGGGTCGGTGCGACACGCCGCGCGAGTTCGACCGAACGGTCCGGTGACGTCCGCGAGGATCTAGCATCGGGCGCGTGAGTGATGCCGTGAGCCGTCCCGCAACTCTGAAGGTCCTCGTGTACAGCGACGACGCCACCGTGCGCGATCGAGTGCAGGGAGCGCTGGGTGCGACGCTGCATCCGGACCTCCCGCCGATGGAGTATGTCGAGGTGGCCACGGCGCCCGTCGTCCTCTCACATCTCGACGCGGGCGGAATAGATCTGGTGATTCTGGACGGTGAGGCTGCGCCGGCCGGAGGGCTGGGAATTGCGAAACAGCTCAAGGACGAACTCGACCCGTGCCCGCCCGTCGTCGTCATCATCGGGCGCCCCGACGACACGTGGCTCGCCTCGTGGTCGCGGGCCGAGGCCGTCGTGTCGCACCCGATCGACCCGATGAAGCTCGGTCGCGAGGTGGTCCGGCTGCTGCTGCCCGGCCCCGATTCGGCACCTGTGCGCTGATCCGATCCGCCCTTGTCGGGGCGTGAACTGTACTCCTCTCGAGGGCCTCGAACAGGCGGACACGCCGCGCCGAAGAATGCGTGTCGAATCCTGGACAAGTCCGGCGTTATCAGCACTAGTGTGTGTGCCGTGGCTCACAGGATGTCCGATTGTCCGTCAGCTGCACGACCGGGGATCGACGTTCGGAACCGGAGGTGCCGATGAACGTCTACGTGCCGATTCTGGTGCTCGGCGCGATCGCGCTCGCGTTCGCCCTCTTCTCCGTGGTCGTGGCGAGCATCGCCGGTCCGAGTCGCTACAACCGAGCAAAACTCGATGCCTACGAGTGCGGCATCGATCCGACACCGCAGCCGACCGGAGGCGGCAGGTTCCCGGTGAAGTACTACCTGACGGCCATGCTGTTCATCATCTTCGATATCGAAATCGTCTTCCTGTACCCATGGGCGATCCATTTCGATGCACTCGGGGTGTTCGGTCTGCTCGCCATGGGCCTGTTCATGTTCAACGTGTTCGTCGCCTACGCATACGAGTGGAGGCGGGGTGGCCTGACATGGGATTGACCGGATGAACGACAACGATCCCCTCCGTAGATCGATTGCACCCGAATAAGATCCACAACCATGTCGAAGGTGGTATGAGTCGGATATGGGTCTCGAAGAGAAGGTCCCGAGCGGATTTCTGCTCAGCACGGTCGAAGTGCTCGCCGGCTTCGCCCGCAAAGGCTCGCTGTGGCCCGCCTCGTTCGGTCTCGCGTGCTGCGCCATAGAAATGATGTCGACTGCGGGGGGACGCTTCGACATCGCCCGATTCGGTATGGAGGCCTTCCGTGCGTCGCCGCGTCAGGCCGATGTGATGATCGTCGCGGGGCGCGTCAGCCAGAAGATGGCACCGGCGCTCCGCCAGGTCTACGACCAGATGGTCGAGCCGAAATGGGTTCTGTCGATGGGGGTATGCGCGTCGTCCGGGGGAATGTTCAACAACTACGCGATCGTGCAGGGCGTCGACCATATGGTTCCGGTCGATATCTATCTGCCGGGATGCCCGCCACGCCCCGAGATGCTGATCAATGCGATCCTTGCGCTGCACGACAAAATCCAGCACATGCCTCTGGGGGTCAACCGAGCGGAAGCGGTACGGGCGGCCGAGCAGGCTGCTCTCGCGCAGCGCCCGCTCATCGAGCTGAAGGTGCCGCGACGATGACCGATGACCCCGCGTCCGATTCGGGCCCACCAGAGACCATCGCCCAGCGTCGCGGAATGTTCGGCATCCGCGGCAGCGGCGACACCAGCGGCTACGGTCGGCTCGTGCGCCGGATCACCCTTCCGGGCAGCAGCCCGAGACCGTTCGGTGGGTACCTCGACGACGTCGCCGACACACTCGAAGATGCACTGAACGACACCGCCACCGGCCGATTCGGTATCGCGGTGGAGAAGATCGTGGTGTTCCGAGGAGAGATGACGGTGCATGTCTGCCGAGAGCATCTTCAGTCGGTCGCCCGCACCCTACGCGACCATCCCGCATTGCGATTCGAACTGTGCCTCGGTGTCAGCGGCGTGCACTACCCCGAGGACACCGGTCGCGAACTGCACGCGGTGTATCCGCTGATGTCGATCACCCACAACCGTCGCATCCTCGTCGAGGTCACCGCGCCCGACGCCGATCCGCACATTCCGTCGCTGACCACCGTCTACCCGACCACGGACTGGCACGAACGCGAGACCTACGACTTCTTCGGTCTCGTTTTCGACGGGCATCCGGCCCTCACCCGAATCCAGATGCCCGACGACTGGAACGGCCACCCGCAACGCAAGGACTACCCGCTCGGCGGGATTCCCGTCGAGTACAAGGGCGCACAGATCCCGCCACCGGACGAGCGGAGGGCCTACAGTTGACGAACGGTGCTGCGAGGGAACCGGGCACAGACACGACCGTCTACGACGCGGTAGGACAGGACTGGGGCGAGATCAGCGCCGCAGCACGCGCTGCTGGTGAAGACCACATCGTGGTCAACATGGGGCCGCAGCACCCGTCCACCCACGGCGTACTGCGCCTGATCCTCGAGATCGACGGCGAGATGGTGACCGAAGCCCGGTGCGGAATCGGCTACCTGCACACGGGAATCGAGAAGAATCTCGAGTTCCGCAACTGGACGCAGGGCGTCACCTTCGTGACCCGGATGGACTACCTGTCGCCGTTCTTCAACGAAACCGCGTACTGCCTGGGAGTCGAGAGGCTCCTCGGCATCACCGACCTGATCCCCGAACGCGCGTCGGTCATCCGGGTGATGCTCATGGAACTCAACCGCATCTCATCCCACCTGGTTGCGCTCGCGACCGGAGGCATGGAACTCGGCGCCACCACACCGATGCTCTTCGGATTCCGCGAACGTGAACTCGTCCTCGAAGTGTTCGAGATCGTCACCGGTCTGCGCATGAACCACGCCTACATCCGGCCCGGTGGTCTCGTGCAGGATCTCCCACCCGAGGCCGTGCCCAAGATCCGCGACCTGCTGAAACTCATGCCCAGCCGCCTGCGCGACATGGAGCTTCTGCTCAACGACAACCCGATCTGGAAGGCGCGAACCGAGGGGATCGGATACCTCGACCTCACCGGGTGTATGGCGCTCGGCGTCACCGGCCCCATCCTGCGCGCCACCGGACTGCCGCACGATCTACGCCGGGCACAACCGTATTGCGGATACGAGAACTATGAATTCGATGTCGTCACCCACACCGGAAACGACTGCTACGGCCGCTACCTGATCCGGGTGGGGGAGATGTGGGAGTCCCTGAAGATCGTCGAGCAATGCCTCGACCGGCTGCAACCGGGGCCGGTGATGGTTCAGGACAGAAAGGTCGCGTGGCCGGCGCAGCTCGCGCTCGGCCCCGACGGTCTCGGCAACTCGCTCGAGTACATCCGCACCATCATGGGAACCTCGATGGAAGACCTCATCCACCATTTCAAACACGTCACCGAAGGCATTCGTGTCCCCGCCGGCCAGGTGTACGTGGCGGTCGAGTCTCCGCGCGGTGAGATCGGTGTGCACATGGTCAGCGACGGCGGAACCCGCCCCTATCGCGTGCACTACCGCGACCCGTCGTTCACGAATCTGCAGGCAGTGGCCGCGATGTGCGAGGGCGGCATGATCTCCGATGTGATCGCCGCGGTCGCCAGCATCGACCCGGTGATGGGAGGAGTGGACAGATGAGCAGCACCGAACACCTCGTGCCGGTGGTGCCCGGACCGAGACCGGTCGAGCCGGTGTTCGTTCCGCTCGGACCGCGGCCCGAGGAAGACACCCGGCTCGTGCGGCCCGGCGATCGCCGCAGCTACCCAGACGAGGTCCGCGCCCGCCTCGACACCGACGCCGCGCAGATCATCGCCCGGTATCCGCACAGTAGATCGGCGCTGTTGCCGCTGCTGCATCTCGTCCAGGCGGAGGACAGCTACATCACCCCGGCCGGTATCGACTTCTGCGCCGGCCACCTCGGTTTGACCGGAGCAGAGGTCGCTGCCGTTGCCACGTTCTACACGATGTACCGCCGATCCCCGACGGGCACCTACCACGTCGGTGTGTGCACCAATGCGCTGTGCGCCACCATGGGTGGCGACGACATCTACGCCACACTCTGCGACCGGCTCGGCGTGGACAACGGCGAGACCACACAAGACGGCGCGATCACGATCGAACACATCGAATGCAACGCCGCCTGCGACTACGCGCCGGTGATGACGGTCAACTGGGAACTGTTCGACAACTGCACCGTCGCGTCTGCGGAGACCCTCGTCGACGATCTGCGGGCCGGGGCGCCGCCAGCTCCCACCCGCGGGGCGCCGCTGCGTACCTTCCGCGACACCGCGCGCCTCCTCGCGGGATTCCCCGACGACCGGCCCGGAGTACTCGACGCCGGGGGTAGCGCCGGCCCGGCGTCACTCGTCGGCCTGCATCTCGCCCGCGACAAGAACATGCAGGCACCCCCGGTATCGGACGCATCCGTGCTACACAGCGACCCGCTCGATTCCGCCCTGACACCGGTGCTCACCGAGCACTGGGACGACGAACGATCCTGGACACTCGAGACCTATCGGACACATCGCGGGTACGACGCCCTACTGCTCGCGCTCCGCAAGAATCCCGACGAGATCATCGACGACATCAAACAATCCGGTCTGAGGGGGCGCGGTGGGGCCGGATTCTCCACCGGCACCAAATGGTCGTTCATTCCCCAAGACGACGGCAAACCGCACTACCTCGTCGTCAATGCCGACGAATCGGAACCGGGCACCTGCAAGGACATACCGCTGATGTTCGCGACCCCTCACACGCTCGTCGAAGGGGTCATCATCTCGGCGTACGCGATCCGCGCACGGAACGCCTTCATCTATCTGCGTGGTGAGGCGGTGCCGGTGCTGCGCCGACTGCAGGCCGCCGTCGCCGAAGCCTACGACGCGGGATATCTCGGCCGCGACATCCTCGGATCCGGATTCGACCTCGAACTCGTGGTGCATGCCGGCGCCGGTGCGTACATCTGCGGAGAGGAGACGGCCCTGCTCGATTCCCTCGAAGGCCGCCGCGGGCAGCCACGCCTGCGACCACCGTTCCCCGCCGTCGCCGGTCTGTATGCGTGCCCGACCGTGGTCAACAACGTCGAATCGATTGCGAACGTGCCGGCGATCATCCGCAACGGTGTCGAATGGTATCGCTCGATGGGCACCGAGAAATCTCCGGGATTCGCCATGTTCTCGCTGTCGGGGCACGTGAACAACCCCGGCCAATACGAGGCCCCGCTCGGCATCACCCTGCGCGAACTACTCGCCCTCGCCGGTGGTGTACGCCCGGGGCGCCGGCTCAAATTCTGGACCCCTGGAGGATCGTCCACTCCGATCCTCACCGACGAACACCTCGATGTCCCACTCGACTACGAGAACGTCGGGGCAGCGGGGTCGATGCTCGGCACCCGCGCACTGCAGATATTCGACGACACCACCTGCGTGGTCCGCACCGTGCTTCGCTGGACAGAGTTCTACGCGCACGAATCGTGCGGCAAGTGCACCCCGTGCCGAGAGGGTACGTTCTGGCTCGAACAGATCCTCCACCGACTCGAACACGGCCACGGAACCGAGGCAGACCTGGAGAAACTGCTCGACATTTCCGACAACATCCTCGGGCGTGCCTTCTGCGCACTCGGTGACGGCGCCACGAGCCCGATCACGTCGTCGCTCGCCCACTTCCGCGACGAATACATCGCACACTTTGCACACGGGGGGTGCCCCTTCGACCCGCGCCTCGCGGCCCTGTCCGATGTGCGCGCCACCGGAGGAGAGATGTCATGACCGCCGCAGCGCAGACCGGTTCCGGGGGCACTACCCCCGTCGAACTCGTCACACTCACCATCGACGACACGGAACTGTCGGTCCCCAAGGGAACGCTGGTGATCAGGGCCGCCGAACTCATCGGCATCCAGATCCCCCGGTTCTGCGACCACCCGCTCCTCGACCCGGTCGGGGCATGCCGACAGTGTCTCGTGGACGTCGAAGGGCAACGCAAGCCGCTCGCGTCGTGTACCACGGTTGCCACCGACGGGATGGTGGTCCGCACCCAAGCCACATCACCCGTCGCCGACAAGGCGCAGCAGGGTGTGATGGAGTTCCTGCTGATCAACCATCCCCTCGATTGCCCTGTGTGTGACAAGGGTGGCGAATGTCCGCTTCAGAACCAGGCGATGTCCAACGGCCGACCGCAGACCCGTTTCGACGACGTCAAACGGACCTATCCGAAACCGATCGCCATCTCCTCGCAGGTCCTCCTCGACCGGGAACGATGCGTGCTGTGTGCCCGCTGTACCCGATTCTCCGACCAGATCGCCGGTGACCGTTTCATCGACATGCTCGACCGGGGAGCCCTGCAACAGGTCGGTATCTACACGGAGGAACCCTTCGAATCGTACTTCTCCGGCAACACCGTGCAGGTGTGCCCCGTCGGAGCGCTCACCAGCAGTGCGTACAGATTCCGGGCCCGGCCGTTCGATCTGGTCTCCACCCCGAGCGTGTGCGAGCACTGCGCCGGGGGTTGTGCGCAGCGCACCGACCACCGCCGCGGAACGGTGATGCGCCGTCTCGCGGGGGACGAACCCGAGGTCAACGAGGAATGGAACTGTGACAAGGGACGGTGGGCGTTCACCTACGCCACCGAGCCGGACCGCCTCACCGGGCCGATGGTCCGCGATTCCGGAGGCACCCTCGTTCCCGCATCGTGGCCTGCTGCGCTCACCGCCGCCGCCAGGGGGCTTGCTGCCGCTCACGGAAACACGGGTGTGCTGATCGGCGGGCGGCTCACCTGGGAAGAGTCGTACGCGTACGCGAAATTCGCACGAACTGCACTCGGCACCAACGACATCGACTTTCGCTCCCGTGCCCATTCGCCGGAGGAAGCCGGGTTCCTCGGTAGCAGGATCGCAGGAACACGGAGGTCGGTGACCTATGGCGACCTGGAGAAAGCTCCCGTCGTGCTTCTCGCCGGCCTCGAGCCGGAAGAGGAATCGCCTCTGATCTTCCTGCGGCTGCGTAAAGCCGTCCGTACGCGAGGTACCACTGTGCTCGCGGTGGCATCGCATGCAAGCAGAGGGCTGCAGAAGATGTCCGGAACGCTCCTCGACTGTGTTCCCGGTAGCGAAGCCCGGGTCTTCGACACCCTGCGCGCCGGCGGCTATCCGGGCCTCGACGGGCAACTGCGGGGCGACGGCGCGATCATCCTGGTGGGGGAACGGCTTGCTGCGGCGCCCGGTGCACTGGCCGCCGTCGCGCGGCTCGCCGACGAGACCGGCGCGCGCCTCGCGTGGGTGCCCCGCCGCGCGGGCGACCGAGGGGCGCTCGAGGCGGGCGCCTTCCCGACGCTCCTCCCCGGAGGTCGCGCGGTCACCGATCCCGAGGCTCGACACGAGGTCGAATCCGTGTGGGGCACAGATCCTGGCACACGACCGATACCGGAGAAGCCCGGTCGCGACACCGCGGGAATCCTCGCCGCGGCGGCATCAGGAGATCTGTCCGCGCTGGTGGTCGCCGGCGTCGACCTCACCGACCTGCCCGACCCGCACGCCGCCCGCGCCGCGATCGACTCGGCCGGGTTCGTGGTAAGTCTCGAGATCCGTCGCAGCGACATCACCGACCGGGCCGACGTGGTCTTCCCGGTCGCTCCCGTCGTCGAAAAATCCGGCACCTTCCTCGACTGGGAAGGACGCGAGCGACCGTTCCCGATTGCGCTGACCGACACCGGGACATTGTCCGACCTGCGCATCCTCGACGCACTCGCCGAGACGATGAGCATCCCGTTCGGCCTTCCCGATGTGGCAGCGGCCCGAGCCGAACTCGTCGAATTGGGGCAACGGCCCAGCAGCACCCCCGGATTCACCGGATCGTCACCTGGAGAGGCCCCGAAACCTGTTCTGGGCGAGGCGGTCCTGTCGACATGGCGGATGCTCCTCGATGCCGGCCGCATGCAGGACGGCGAACCGCATCTCGCCGGGACGGCGCGGGCGCCCGTCGCGCGGGTGTCCGCGGCAACCGCCGACGAGATCGGTGTGCGCGAGGGCGACCCGTTGGTGGTGTCGACGGAGCGCGGGGAGATCACGCTTCGGCTGGTGATCGACGTACTCCCGGACCGCGTCGTATGGATTCCTCTGGCCTCTGCAGGGTCGGAAGTACATGAACACCTCGCCGCCGACGCGGGTGCCCTCGTCCGGATCCGCGCTGGTGTGAGTGTGGAGGCGCAGAAATGACAGTCGGAGCGCCCACAGCCGTTACCGCGCGAGACATCGACCTGTCGATGTTCGGCACCGATCCGTGGTGGCTCGTGATCGCCAAGGCCATCGTGATTTTCGCGTTCCTCGTCCTCACCACGCTCGTCCTGATCCTCGCCGAACGCAAGGTCATGGCATGGATGCAGATGCGGGTCGGACCCGACCGGGTCGGTCCGAAGGGCCTGCTTCAAACCGTCGCCGACGGCATCAAACTCGGCCTCAAGGAAGGCATCACACCCACCGGCGTCGACAAACCGATCTATCTGCTTGCGCCCGTCATCGCGACCGCGCCTGCCTTGATGGCCTTTGCGGTCATCCCGTTCGGGCCGGTGGTGTCGGTCTTCGGACAGTCAACCCCATTGCAGTTGACCGATCTTCCCGTCGCCGTGCTCTACATCCTTGCGGTCACCTCCGTGGGGGTCTACGGTATCGTCCTCGCAGGTTGGGCATCCGGATCCACCTATCCGCTCCTCGGTGGGCTGCGTTCGACGGCGCAGGTGATCTCCTACGAGATCGCGATGGGTCTGACCTTCGCGGCAGTGTTCCTGCTGTCCGGCACGATGTCGACCTCGGGGATCGTCGCCGCCCAGGACGGGCTGTGGTTCGTCGTGCTGCTGGTTCCGTCGTTCCTGATCTATTCGGTGTCGATGGTCGGTGAAACCAACCGCGCACCATTCGATCTCCCGGAAGCCGAAGGAGAACTCGTCGGCGGTTTCCACACCGAGTACTCGTCGCTGCGTTTTGCGATGTTCATGCTCGCCGAGTACGTGAACATGATCACCGTCTCCGCGCTGTTGACCACGATGTTCCTGGGCGGCTGGCATGCGCCGTGGCCGTTCAACATGGGCAGCTGGGCGAATTCCGGTTGGTGGCCGGTGTTGTGGTTCGTCCTCAAAGTGTGGGGTGTGCTGTTCGTCTTCGTGTGGCTGCGCAGCACGCTTCCCCGCCTCCGATACGACCAGTTCATGGCGTTGGGATGGAAACTGCTCATCCCGATCGCCGTGGTCTGGGTGATGGTTGTGGCCACCGTGAGGCAACTCGCAGGCGACGACGTCCTTCCGCAATCGGCGACGCTCGTCGTCGCCGGAGTGTCCCTCACAGTAGTGGTGTTCGCCTACCTGATGATTCGCTCCCGCCGCCGTGATCGAGATCGGCCCGCGCCTGTTCCATCCGCCGCGGCCGGCTTCGATCCGATGGCCGGAGGATTCCCGGTTCCGCCGATGCCGGTCCCATCCGCGCAAGCCACATCCAAGGAGGCGAGCGATGCCCGAAAAATCGATGTCTGAACTGCTTGGCCCGCTGGCAGGTTTCGGTGTGACCCTGTCGACGATGTTCAAGAAGCCCAATACCGAGTTCTATCCCGAGGTCAAGACGCCCACCGCGCCGCGGTATCACGGCCGCCACCAGCTCAACCGCTACGCCGACGGACTCGAGAAATGCATCGGCTGCGAGTTGTGTGCGTGGGCGTGCCCCGCCGATGCGATCTTCGTGGAGGGCGCCGACAACACTGAGACCGAACGCTACTCGCCGGGCGAAAGATACGGCGTGAACTATCAGATCAATTATCTCCGTTGCATCGGGTGCGGCCTGTGCATCGAAGCATGCCCCACTCGCGCGTTGACCATGATCAACGACTACGAGATGGTCGACGACAACCGCACCGACCTCATCTACACGAAAGAACGGTTGCTCGCGCCCCTCGAACCCGGAATGCAGGCCCCGCCGCACCCGATGGCACCGGGCGCAACCGACGACGACTACTACCGCGGCACCGTGCCGACACCGGATGCTTCCGGAAGCAGCGCCGATGGTCACGAGGAGCAGGCGTCGTGACCGCCGCCGCGTTCGTTGCCGACGCGACGTCGACCGGTGAGGCGGTGCAGTTCTGGATTCTCGCCACCGTCGCGGTGATCGGGGCACTCGGTGTCGTCGGCGCAGCGAAAGCGGTCTACTCCGCGATCTTCCTCGCCATGACCATGATCGTGCTCGCCGTCTTCTACATCGCGCAGGGCGCAGTGTTCCTCGGCGTCGTCCAGGTGGTCGTCTACACCGGCGCCGTCATGATGCTCTTCTTGTTCGTGCTCATGCTGGTGGGCATCGACTCGTCCGACTCACTCGTGGAAACTCTCCGTGCTCAACGCGTGCTCTCTGTCGTGGTGGGTCTCGGATTCGGGATTCTGCTCATCGGCGGTCTCGGTAACGCCGCAACCACGGTGTTCGTCGGTCTCGACGATGCGAACGCGGCGGGCAATGTCGAAGCGCTCGCCGAACTGCTCTTCCTCGACTACGTATGGGCATTCGAACTCACCGGCGCGCTCCTGATCACTGCGACGGTCGGTGCGATGGTGCTCGCGCACCGCGAACGCGTCCGACCTCGGGAAACACAACGAGAACTCGCCGAACGCCGGTTCCGTGAAGGTGGCCGGGTCACCCCGTTGCCCGCGCCCGGCGTGTATGCACGGCACAACGCGGCCGATGTCCCGGCATTGTTGCCCGACGGTTCCTTCTCCGACGAGTCGGTCGGCCCACTGCTGCAACGGATCGGTCGTGTCTGGACACCTTCGGATCTGGGAGTTCCCGGCCCGGCGGAGCCTCGTGGGGCGGCACCGGCGAAAACAGAGGACTCGCCGGACGAGCAGAAGAAGCAGAAGACCACGGAGGAGGGGGATCGGGTGTGAACCCGGAGAACTACCTGTATCTGTCGGCGCTGCTGTTCACCATCGGAGCATCCGGAGTATTGCTGCGGCGCAACGCGATCGTCGTGTTCATGAGCATCGAGTTGATGCTCAACGCCGCCAACCTGGCGTTCGTCACGTTCGCCCGGATGCACGGCAATCTGCACGGCCAGGTATTCGCGTTCTTCACAATGGTCGTCGCCGCCGCGGAAGTGGTGGTGGGACTCGCCATCATCGTCACGATCTTCCGAAGCCGCCGTTCGGCATCCGTCGACAACGCCAACCTTCTCAAGTACTGACCGTCAGGACGGTGAGTGTGATTGCACTTGAAGCGACGAGAGGACGTGCGTCATGAGCTCGTCGATCGCCACGATCATCTGGCTGATTCCGGCATTGCCGCTCGCCGGAGCCGTCGTACTGCTACTCGCCGGGCGGCGCAGCGACCCGTGGGGGCATCTGCTCGGATGCACCGCGGCGATCGCGTCGTTCGTGCTCGGAATCGTCGCCTTCGCCGACATGCTCGGCGCCACCGCCGGTGAACGAACTGTGCAGGAGACCCTGTTCGTCTGGGTGCCCGTCGAAAGCCTGCAGGTCGACTTCGGCCTGCAACTCGATCAGCTGTCGATGTGCTTCGTCCTGCTGATCACAGGCGTCGGCTCGCTGATCCACCTCTACTCGATCGGCTACATGGCGCACGACGCCGCCCGTCGTCGCTTCTTCGCCTACCTGAACCTGTTCCTCGCCGCGATGCTGCTGCTCGTGCTCGCCGACAACTTCCTCGGCCTCTACCTCGGCTGGGAAGGCGTCGGGTTGGCGTCGTACCTGCTCATCGGGTTCTGGCAGCACAAGCCCACCGCCGCGACGGCCGCGAAGAAGGCATTCGTCGTCAACCGTGTCGGAGACATCGGACTACTCATCGCCCTCATGGTCATGTTCGCGACCTTCGGCACGCTGTCGTACGACGCGGTCTTCGCCGCAGTGCCTGCCGCGAGTGAAGGCACGATTACCGCACTCGGCTTGGCGTTGCTGCTCGCCGCATGCGCGAAATCCGCGCAGCTCCCGCTGCAGTCGTGGCTCGGCGACGCGATGGAAGGTCCGACACCGGTGTCGGCGCTGATCCACGCCGCGACGATGGTCACCGCGGGGGTCTACCTCATCACCCGTGCCCACGCGATCTTCGACGCGGCGCCCGTGGCGCAACTCGCCGTCGTCATCGTCGGCACCGCGACCCTCTTGTTCGGTGCGATCATCGGCTGTGCGAAGGACGACATCAAGAAGGCGCTCGCCGCATCGACCATGAGTCAGATCGGGTACATGGTGCTCGCAGCGGGCCTCGGTCCGGCCGGCTATGCCTTCGCGATCCTCCACCTGCTCACCCATGGATTCTTCAAGGCCGGACTCTTCCTCGGTGCCGGATCGGTGATGCACGGGATGAACGACGAGACCGATATGCGCCGCTACGGCGGCCTGCGCACACTCATGCCCCTCACCTTCGTCACGTTCGGGCTCGGGTATCTCGCGATCATCGGCATTCCACCGTTCGCCGGCTTCTTCTCCAAGGACAAGATCATCGAAGTGGCATTTGCCGAGCCCGGCGCGAAGGGAGTCATACTCGGCGTCGCCACACTGCTCGGCGCCGGCTTGACCGCCTTCTACATGAGTCGCGTGATGATCATGACGTTCTTCGGGGAACGCCGCTGGAAGGCGGAAACCGATCCCCACGAGTCCCCGGGAATCATGGTGTGGCCGATGATCCTGCTCGCGGTGGGCTCCGTCGCCGCAGGTGGTCTGCTCGTTCTCGGTGGGTCGCTGCAGCATTGGCTCGAGCCGGTCGTCGGCTCCGTCCATCATGAAGGTGGCCTGCCCGTGTGGCTGATCACCCTCATGACGCTCTCGGTGGTCCTGGTCGGGGTCGGGTTCGCCTACCGCGAGTACGCGACCCGGGAGATCCCCGACACGGCGCCCGATGAGGTGTCGGCGCTGACCGTCGCCGCGCGCAACGACCTCTACGGCGACGCGTTCGACGAGGCCGTGTTCATGCGTCCCGGTCAGGGGATGGTGCGCACCCTTGTCGCGGTCGAGAACACCGGCGTGAACGGAGTCGTCTCCGGAGTGTCGGGTGCTGTCGGGGCGTTGTCGAGTGCGCTGCGACGCCTGCAGACCGGGTTCGTCCGGTCGTATGCCCTGTACATGTTCGCCGGTGCGGCCGTAGTGGTCGCAGCGCTGATGCTGGTGCGATTGTGAGGGGGGCGAGCCGAGTATGAACGAATTTCCGTGGTTGACGATCCTGTGGGTGCTCCCGGTGGTCGGTGCCGTCATCGTGCTCGCACTGCCCGCGCGGATGCGGAGCCTCGCCAAGAGCGTCGCCGTCGTTGCCGGGTTGCTGACCCTCGCGGTTGCGGTGGTGCTCGCGGCGTTGTTCGAACCCGGTGGCGAGCAGTTCCAGTTCGTCGAATCGCACACGTGGATTCCCGCGTTCGGCGCCGGCTACACGCTCGGCGTCGACGGCATCGCGCTGGTACTCGTGCTGTTGACCGTGGTGCTGGTACCGCTGCTCCTCGTCGCCGGATGGCACGACGACCGTCATGCCATCGTGGAAGCCGCCCCCGCTTCCCGCCCGCGCGCCGCGCACACCTACACGGCGTTGATCCTGCTCGTCGAGGCGATGGTGCTCATCTCCTTCGTCTCTCTCGACATCCTGCTGTTCTACGTGTTCTTCGAAGCGATGCTCATCCCGATGTATTTCCTCATCGGCGGGTTCGGTGGTCGCGGTAGCGAAAAAGCCCAGCGCTCCAGGGCTGCGGTGAAGTTCCTGATCTACAACCTGTTCGGCGGTCTGGTCATGTTGGCCGCGGTCATCGGCCTGTACGTGGTCACCGCGCAGGCCGGGCTGGGGGAGTCGGGCACCGTCGGCACCTTCGACTTCCGGCGCATCGTCGAAGCGGCATCGTCGGGGGAACTCGGGGCAACCCCCGCCGTACTGAACGCGCTGTTCCTCGGTTTCATGTTCGCGTTCGCTGTCAAGGCCCCCCTGTGGCCGCTGCACAGCTGGCTACCCGACGCCGCGGTGCAGACCACCCCGGTGTCCGCGGTACTGATGATGGCGGTGGTCGACAAGGTCGGCACGTTCGGGATGCTGCGGTACTGCCTGCAGCTGTTCCCAGACGCCTCGGTCTACTTCGCGCCGCTGATCGTGACTCTGTCGGTGATCGGCATCGTCTACGGCGCGATGCTCGCGATCGGTCAGACCGACGTGATGCGACTGATCGCGTACACCTCCATCTCACACTTCGGTTTCATCATCCTGGGAATCTTCGCGATGACCAGTCAAGGCCAGGCCGGGTCGACGCTGTACATGGTCAACCACGGGATCTCCACCGCCGCGCTGTTCCTGATCGCCGGGTTCCTGGTGTCGCGGCGCGGATCCCGCGCGATCGCCGCGTACGGCGGAGTCCAGAAGATCGCACCGATCCTCGCGGGCACATTTCTCATCGCGGGGCTCGCCACACTGTCGCTACCGGGCCTCGCTCCGTTCGTCAGCGAATTCCTAGTCTTCGTCGGCACTTATCCGCGCTATCAAGTCGCGGCGATCATCGCGACCATCGCGCTCGTGCTGTCCGCGCTCTACGTGCTGTGGGTATATCAGCGCGTGATGGGCGGTCCGGTGCGCGCAGTCACCGGGCCGGCATCGGGCGATCCTCCGGACAAGGATCTGGGGGAGGAACCCGAAACCTCGATCACCGATCTCGTACCCCGCGAAATCCTCGTGGTTGCACCGTTGATCGCCCTGCTGATCGTTCTCGGGATCTATCCGAGACCGGTACTGGAGGTGATCACTCCCGCGGTGGACCACACCCTCGTGACTGTCGGTGAGCAGGATCCTGTCCCGCTCGTCCCGTCCGAGACACCGGTGGCCGACGGCGATACCGCAGTCGGCTCCGGAGGAGGTGCTCACAGGTGAAGAATCTGGACAGCAGTGTCGTTCTTGCGCAGGCGCTTCCCGCACCCGAGATCGACTACCCCGCGCTCGGCCCGATGCTCATCGTGTTCGGGGTCGCGGTGGTGGGCGTGATCGTCGAGGCATTCGCACCCGCCCGCGTACGCTACGCGAGCCACCTCGTGCTGGCCTTCGGGGGCCTGCTCGCGGCGCTCATCGCGGTCGTCCTGCTCGCGGGAACCGAGACCACCACGGCGGCCGGTGCGGTCGTGATCGACGGCCCGGCCCTCTACCTGCAAGGCGCGATTCTGGTCGTATCGATCCTCGCGGTTGCGCTCATCGCCGAACGCGGTATCGAGGGTGCACGAACGACGGCGGATGTCGCGGTCGCTTCGGGCGCCGCAGTTGTTTTGGACACCGCGGGGGCGTCGGTCGTCACCGGATCGACCCGGACGAGAACCGACGCGTTCGCTTCGCAGGCCGCGGCGGTCCCTGGCAGCGACGCCGAACGTGAAGCCACCGACGCGGGTATTGCGCGCACCGAAGTGTTCCCGCTGGCGTTGTTCGCAGTCGGTGGCATGATGCTCTTCCCCGCATCGGACGACCTGCTGACGATGTTCATCGCACTCGAAGTGCTTTCACTGCCGCTGTATCTACTGTGCGGGCTGTCGCGTCGACGTCGATTGCTGTCGCAGGAGGCGGCGCTCAAATACTTCCTCCTCGGCGCGTTCTCGTCGGCGTTCTTCCTCTACGGTGTCGCGTTGCTCTACGGATACGCGGGTACGGTTTCGCTGGCGGGTATTGCGGAGACCGTCGAGTCGGGTGGCGGAAGTGACACCACCGCCCTGATCGGTATCGGTCTGCTGTCGGTGGGACTGCTGTTCAAAATCGGTGCGGTGCCGTTTCATTCGTGGACGCCGGACGTCTATCAGGGCGCACCCACCGCGGTGACGGCCTTCATGGCCGCGGCCACGAAGATCGCAGCGTTCGGGGCGCTGCTCCGCGTGCTCTATGTTGCGGTGCCGGGCCTGAGCAGCGACTGGCGTCCTATCCTGTGGGCCGTCGCCATCGCCACCATGCTGGTCGGAGCCGTTCTCGCGGTCACGCAGACCGACGTCAAGCGGATGCTGGCCTACTCGGCGATCAGTCATACCGGCTTCGTTCTCACCGGTGTCGTCGCCACCAACGAGCAGGGGATCTCGTCGACACTGTTCTATCTGGTCGTCTACGGGATCGGCACCGTCGGAGTGTTCGCGGTGGTCACCCTCGTCCGCGATCCCGACGGCGAAGCCTGGGATCTGTCCCGCTGGGAGGGAGTGGGGCGTCGTTCACCGGTGCTCGGTGGCGTCTTCGCGCTGTTTCTGCTGTCGATGGCAGGCATTCCGCTCACCGGCGGTTTCATCGCAAAGCTGAGCGTGTTCAGCGCCGCGATCTCGGGTGGCGCGGTGCCGCTGGTGATCGTCGGTGTGGTCGCGAGCGCGATTGCCGCCTACTTCTATGTGCGGGTGATCGTGCTCATGTTCTTCCGCGACCCACCGTCCGATGCGCCCGTGATCGTGATGCCGAGCGTGCTCACGACGGTCACCATCGCGGTGACCGCCGTGATCACGCTGCTGCTCGGTATCGTGCCGCAACCGTTGCTCGATCTGGCCGGGCAGGCAGCCGCCTTCCTGTCGTGAGCCGGTCCCGCCTGCGCATTCGTCAGGTCGGCAGCTGTGCGCGGGCCTGCTCGAACCACTCGACACCCGCACGGGGATCGTCGACGGTGCCGCCGTTGAAACCGAGTTCGAGTCCGCGGCGCACCTCGTCGAGGCTGCGGACCGGCCACGCTGCCATCTCGTAGCCGGCGGCCTGGATCCGTCCGACGACCTCATCGGTCAGACCGTCCCAACCGCAATAGAACGCGGTGGCCTCCACCCCGGCGAGGACCTTTTCGATTCCGGCCGGGTGATATTCGGAGTCCGGATAACCGTGTGTGATCAACCCGCGCGTGATGTCCGGGGTGAGGGATCGCATGCGGCGCAGCGCCTCCGGCCGGAAGCTCGTGAACCGAATACGTTCGACGTCGGCAGGGTGTATTCCGTCGACGACCCGCGCGATCTCGTCACACGCTTCGACCGCCTTGATCTCGACCTGCAGCGGTACGGTGGTCGCGGCGATCACGTCTGCCAGGGTCGGCACGGTGCGGCCTTCACCGACGTCGACGGCCTTGATCTGCTCATACGGCAGGCCTGCGACGGGGCCGAGGCCACGGCCGGCCTCGGTCGCAGCGGTGCGATCGAGGGTCGCATCGTGCAGCACGATCGCGACACCGTCGGCGGACAGCCGGATGTCGAATTCGAGTTCGTGGACGCCGATCTCCTCGGCGAGCCGGAACGAGTCGAGTGTGTTCTCCGGCGAGAGATCCCGTGCACCACGATGTCCGACGACGGCGTAGGTGTCGCGGCGGCCGTTCTTCCGGGTTGTGTCGGTGGCCATCAGGCAACAAGCTCCTCGTACTGCGGGCGAATGTCTTCGATGTCGCGGCGAATGACTGCGGCGGCGGCGCCGAGTGCGGCCGCGGGATCAGCGTTCTCGGTGTAGAGCTTCTGGATGACGGTCCGCATCTCGAGGATGGTCGAGCCCACGTACAGACGGGCGGGATCGGGCTGCCGAGCGCGGTCGAGCTGTTGGACAGCGAGTCCGTAGTTGGGATTATCGGCGATACGTCGGGTGACGATCGACGACTCGGTTGCACCCTTCGTCGCAGGAAGGTAGCCGGTGCCGACGGCCCACTCGGCGGCCTCGTCGTCACCCGCGAGGAACTCGATCACCTTCGCCGCAGCCGCCTTGCGTTCGGGGTCGGCGTTCTTGAGGATGCCCAGGCCGGCGCCACCGGTCGGGACACCCGTGTCCGTGGCGACCGGGAGGAACCCGGCGCCGAGTTCGAAACCTGCAGCCTCGGAGCCCGTGCTCAGGCCGGTCAGCGATCCGGTGGAGTTGGTGATCGTCGCAACGAGACCATTGGTGAAGTCGGTGTTGACCTCCTGCGCGAGGTAACCGATCTTGTCGTCGTTGACGCAGGCGCGGTCGAACTCGGCAGCCGCAATCGCGTCGGTGGAGTCGACCGTGACGTCCATGCCCTCGGACATCGCACCACCGTAGTTCCACAGCAGGCCTTGGAAGTACCAGTCGTCGGAACCGGTGTAGGCGCGCATCATCAGCTTGTTGCCCCGGTAGTCGCGGCCGGTGATCTGCTTTCCCCAGTCCCTGAACTCGTCCCACGTCTCGGGTGCGCGATCGGGAAGACCTTCCTGCGCGAAGATCTCCTTGTTGTAGTAGAACAGCGGAGTCGAGCGGCCGAACGGGAGCCAGTACGGTTCCTCCCGCACGACACCCTCGGCGTAGAGACGGTTGTGGTAGGTGTCTGCGTTCCACGAATCGGTGAAGTAGCCGCTGAGCGGTTCCATGTGACCCGACAGAAAGAACTTGTTCCACGACACATCGGAGAAGATGGCGAGTTCGGGAACCTGCCGTGCCTGGAGGCCGGCGGACAGCTTCTCGGTCAGCCCGTCGTAGCCCTGGAATACCTGGACCTCGACGTAGATGTCCGACTGGGACTCATTGAACTTGTTGATGAGGTTCGCGAGAACCTCACCATTGGTTCCCGAGAATCCACTCCAGAACACGACATTCGTGCGCCCTGCGAACTGCGCGGGGGGAGAGACGTCGGGCTGCGCGAACCCGCTCGACGACGATCCGCCTCCGGGCGTACCGCACGCAGCGAGGATCGGAATGGACGCGGCGGCACCGCCGGCGATGGTCAGGAAGCGACGGCGGCTGAGTTGTGACGCACTCAGCGAGTGTCCTCGGGTGAACAGCGACATGGGATTTCTCCTCGGTTTCGGTAGGTAGCGGAAGCGTGGGGTGGGAGTGGTCAGCGGCGAACCGCGGCGCCGGCAAGACCGTCGATGATGTAGCGCTGCGCGAACAGGAACAACAGCAGCATCGGAAGGATGACGAGGCTTGTGCCCGCCATGATCGGGCCCCATTGGTCGACGCCTTCGGTCTCCTTGAGGAACATCAGACCGATCGGAAGGGTGCGCGCCTGCAGGGTGTTGGTGACCAGCAGCGGCCAGATGAAGTCGTTCCATTCGTCGATCACCGCAATCAGTGCGACCGTCACCACCGCAGGTTTCGACATCGGCAGCACGAAATGGACGAGCCGGCGCAGGTGGCCGCAGCCGTCGAGCTCGGCGGCTTCGAGGACCTCCTTGGGGAGGGACAGGAAGTGCTGCCGCAGCAGGAACGTCCCGAATGCGCTTGCCAGACCTGGCAGGAAGATGCCCGCGTAGGTGTTGATCAGTCCGAGGTTGCCGATCGTGATGTAGTTGATGAGCAGCGTGACGTGCCCGGGCACCATCAGAGCGCCGAGTACCGCGAAGAACACGACGTTCTTGCCCGGGAATCGCAGGAACGCGAACGCGTAGGCGCTGAACACCGCGAGCAGCACCTTGAGTGTCGAACCGGCGGCGGTCACGATGACGGAATTGACGAAGAACTGCCCGAACGGGACGGCTTCCCACGCGCGTACGAAGTGATCGAACGTGATGGTGGTGGGAATCCACTGTAGGGGCCATCGGTAGATCTCGGCTTCCGGTTTGAACGCCGACGACAGCATCCAATAGAACGGGATGAGGAACACGAGACCGACGGCAATCAGGCCGAGTGTGCCCCCGACGCTGCGGGTCGGGGATGTACGCCGGCGTTGTGTGGCCGAATCCGCCGGTGTGGCCGCCGGTGACTGCTTCGCTTGGGATTCGATCGTCGTCGTCACCGGTAATGCACCTTCTTCTCGACGAACCGCATCTGGAACACCGTGACGACGATCAGCAGAACGAACATGATCATCGCTCCCGCGGCGGCAGATCCCGCCTTGAACTGGCGGAATCCCTCGTTGTAGATGAACCAGCTCAATGTGGTGGTCGCACCGGCAGGTCCACCACCGGTCATCATCGCGATGAGATCGAACGACTGGAACGCCGCGATCACCTGGGTGACCAGGAGAAACAGTGTGGTCGGCGAGAGCAGCGGCAGCGTGACGTACCGGAACACCTGCCAACGGCCCGCGCCATCGAGTCGTGCGGCTTCGAGGACATCTCCGGGAAGGGACTGCAGCGCAGACAGATACACGATGGCCACGAAGCCCACGCCCTTCCAGATCGACACGATGATCAGTGCCGGCAACGCCCACTGACCGGACGTCGTCCAATGCGGCGAATCCAGTCCGAACAGGGAGAACAGGACACGGGAGAGTCCGTAGTTGGGATCGAAGAGAAACAACCACACCGCGGCGACTGCAGCACCCGACAGGATGTGCGGGGAAAAGGCGAGGGCCGAGGCCGCGGATCGGCCGCGTGCTGTGGTGGTGAAGAGCAGTGCCAGTGCGAGGCCGCCGATCAGGCTCACTCCCACGACCACGACGACCCAGATCACGGTGATGCGCAGTACGCGAAGGAACGACGGGTCGGTGAGAAGGTGAATGTAGTTGTCGAGACCCACGAAGGTGGGGTTCGGCGCGATCATGTCCCAGCGGGTCAGACTCAGGTATGCGTTGCCGATGACGGGCCAGTACGCGAACACCGCAATCAGTGCCAGGTTCGGAAACGCGAACAGGGCGAACAGCAGGTAC
Source organism: Rhodococcus ruitaii (assembly GCF_055230935.1). Lineage (NCBI taxonomy): Bacteria > Bacillati > Actinomycetota > Actinomycetes > Mycobacteriales > Nocardiaceae > Rhodococcus > Rhodococcus ruitaii. Next base: position 72,943 of record NZ_JBUYWC010000016.1, read on the forward strand.
TCCCGTCGCCGGCGTCGGGATCGGTTGCGGTGCTGCACCGGCTCTGCGCCGGAGCTCTCGCGAGGTTCTGCCGATGTCGCGTGTGCGGGGCGCGCGGCTGTCATGGACACATCCACCCTCCTTTCAAATACCATTTGGTTGTTATGAAGTACGCGGACGCGATCATGGTGGCACTTGGTGGCGAAGCCGTCAACGCACCCTACCCGGCATGGATTCGTACGGAGTACACCTCCTGTAGTGACGTGAAAAAGTATGAGACGCAATGTAAATGGGTAGTCAGATGTGATCGGGTTTCGAGCTGGAGTGAGTTCGGTTCGGGTGAAATCTGAGCAATCTTCGGTATCTGTTCATCGCCCATTAATCACATCAGAAGTGTTATAAATACCTGCGACGGCACCAACGCAGCGGAAGGTCGACCGAACATGTCGCAACGGATCATCAGTCACTCCCGACGGGGACGCCTCGACGCGATCCTCGAATGCCTTCTTGCCGATGAGACCGAATCGGCGCAGTCGCTCGCGATGCGCTTCGGGGTCTCGCTCATGACCGTGCACCGCGACCTCGACGAACTTCAGCGGCGCGGTGTCGTCCGCAAGTTCCGGGGTGGCGTCAGCGTGGCGCGTACGAGCACGTATGAGATCAGCGCCCCGCTTCGACGTCTCGTGGCCGTACCGCAGAAGAAGGCCATCGCCGCGGCGGCCGCGCGGATGGTCGGACCGGGCCAGTCAGTTCTTCTCGACGATTCGACCACCGTCGCAATGATGCTCGACTACCTGAGCCAGCTCGAAGAGTTGCACATCGTGACCAACTACCTACCGACGCTGAGGCGCATTGCGGACGAGGGTGGCCCCACTGTCGCGGCGATCGGTGGAACGTTCGATGTCGGGCACGAATCCTTTCTCGGAGTGGGCGCGGTCGGTGCGATTCGGGCATTGCGTGTCGACACCGCGTTCTTGTCGACCACCACCGCCGATGCGGACGGCATCTATCACCAGGAGGAATCGATCGTCGCGGTCAAGTCCGAGATGCTGCGGTCGGCGCGGAGGCGGGTCCTGCTCGTTGATTCCGGCAAGCTCGGCGACACGTCGCTGCATCAGATCTCGGGCTGGGGATCGGTGGACGCCCTCATCACCGACGCCGATGCGCCCGCAGACCTACTCGACACATTGCGGACGCGCGGAGTGTCCGTCACCGTCGTCGACCCAGCCCTGTACGCCACAGAATCCGACCCCGGCACCGATGCCGCGGATGAGCACAACGCCGCGGGTCAAGACAACAAGGAGAAGCAGTGACGAAGGTAGATTCCGGCGTGCATGCCGTCTTGTGGGATATGGACGGCACGCTTGTCGACACCGAACCGTACTGGTTTCGGGCTGAAATGGAACTTTGTGCAACGTACGGTATTCCGTGGAGCGATGAGCAGGCATCTGCCCTCGTCGGCAACGCCCTTCCGGTGTCGGCCGCAGTGCTGCGCGACGCCGGCGTGGGCCTGGAGGTCCGGGAGATCATCGATGTCCTCCTCGAATCGGTGATCGGGCAGGTGCGGCAGGTAGTCCCGTGGCGGCCGGGTGCTCGCGAACTTCTCGAGAAGATACGCGGCGCCGGCATTCCCTGTGTGATGGTGACGATGAGCGAGCAGCGTCTCGCGTCCGAGATCGTCGAATTGCTGCCCGCGGGGACGTTCGAATTCCTGGTCACCGGGGACATGGTCAGTCGAGGCAAACCAGATCCCGAGCCGTACCGGACCGCCGTCGAAATGCTGCGTGCGAGCTGGGGCGATCTGTCGCTCGATCGCATCGTGGCGATCGAGGATTCACTGCCGGGCCTGGCATCGGCCACCGCTGCCGGTGTCGTCACCATCGGTGTTCCCAACATGGTGCCGCTGCCGGAGGGACCCGGACACACCCTGTGGACGAGCCTCGAAGGGCGGGGAGTCGTGCAACTGGACGAGCTCGTAGTAGGGAGCTGAACGAGGGAGGGGCCGGTCATTGCGGCCCCTCCCTCGTTCAGGTCACGCGCTCAGACGCAGCCCGGTCTGGTAGTCGAATACGTGAAGACCTGACGCATCGGGACGTACCCGCACGACCGTGTCGGTGGATGGTGGGGTGGTACCGTCGGTGCGTACGGTGACCTGATGACGCGATTCTCCGACGTTGATGTGCCCGTAGAGAAATGTGTCGGCACCGAGTTCCTCGACTACGTCGACGATCATCTCGGCACCGTCTCCGTCGCTGGTCATTCGCAGCGACTCCGGCCGGAGACCGATCGTCACTGAATCAGTGTGCGCAGCACCGAGTATCGACCGCCCTACGGGAACGGTGATTCCGGCGAAATCGACTCCGCCGTCGACGACCGGGAGATCGAGAAGGCTCATCGCCGGCGACCCGATGAAACCTGCGACGAACCGGTTCGCAGGACGCGCGTAGAGGTTGCGTGGGGTGTCGATCTGTTGGAGCACGCCGCCGTCGAGAACGGCGACGCGATCGCCCATCGTCATTGCTTCGACCTGATCGTGGGTGACGTAAATCGTGGTCACGCCGAGTGTGCGTGTGAGTCGCGCGATCTCGTTGCGTGTCTGCACGCGCAGCTTCGCATCGAGGTTCGACAGCGGCTCGTCCATGAGGAACACCTGCGGATTGCGCACGATGGCCCGTCCCATGGCAACGCGTTGGCGCTGCCCGCCGGACAGCGCCTTCGGCTTGCGATCGAGGTACGGTTCGAGATCGAGCATCCGCGCCGCCTCGGTGACGCGCCGATCGCGCTCCTGCTTGGACACTCCATCGATCTTCAGCGCGAACCCCATGTTCTCGGCAACGGTCATGTGTGGGTACAGCGCATAGTTCTGGAACACCATCGCGATGTCGCGGTCTTTCGAATCGACGTCGGTGACATCGGTGTCGCCGATGAACAATCTGCCGCCGTCGATCTCTTCCAGGCCCGCAAGCATGCGCAGTGTGGTGGTCTTCCCGCAGCCGGACGGTCCGACGAGAACGAGGAATTCGCCGTCGGCGATCTCGAGATCGAGTCGGTCGACAGCGGCTCGGTCGGAATCGGGGTAGTGGCGGGTGACACCATTGAATGTGACTGTAGCCATGAGGACTTCCTTTCACGGGCAGGAACGTGCCCGACGATCCGTAGTGAAGGGACGTGCGTCCGATCCCTTGGATCTCACTCCGTGTGCATGAACGGAGCGGTGGCCGATGATGAACGGCCGGCGTCGGGCACGCAGTCGCAGTGCCGGGATCACCGTCGATGCCCGTGCGGATTCCGATACACGGTGGTGCGGCCGTTCTCGCGCACGAGGACATCATCGAATGCGGCGATCAGCCCGTCCGGGAACCACCGTGCACCATGATCGCTGCTGGTTGAGACGACCGTGAGGTTGCGGGTTCGTGCGGTGGTCACCAGATCGGTGAGACGCTTGCAGTCGGGAAGGTCCAGCTTCGCAATCGTCGTCGAGAGTCCTGCGAGAAGTAGCAGTCGTCGCGGCCCGGCGGCTGCGGAGTTCAATTCGGCGAACATGCGACCGATGCCCTCCGGGGTATCGGCCCAGGACGATACCCCGGCGCCTGCGTCGCGATACCTGGCGAGCCACTGGTGGCGACGATGCGGATCGACAACGAACAATTCGTGGGTGCGCGTGGACAAGACACCCGTTGCCATGAGGGTGAGTGGAAGGTTGGGGAAGTTCTCCGTGTCGCGTTGATGCACGAGGAGATTGCGTCCGGCAGTCACTGTCCAGGCCACGGTGTTGCCCTCGCCGTCGCGCCCGAACGGGATGACGAGACTGTCCGGGCGATCCCGAGAGGGGCACACCGTGCGGACTGGGGTGCTGTCGGCGCGGGATCGGCCGGAATGCGACAGAACCGTGTTTGAACAGCTTCGATGTGTGGGCGGGATGACAGGATGCGCCATGTCGGGGTCCGTTCCGTGTCGGCGATGTCCGAATCTGTGTTCGATACCGTAGGTAGGCTAACTGTCCCCACCGACAGAAACATGTGCCCGCGTTCATGAAGCCGGGCCGTGCAGGTTCGAACGCTAGTGAGGACCCATCCGCAGACCCTCGACAGCGCAAGGCGATCGCTCGACGCGGCCCCGGTGCGTTGATTCGACCAGCACACTTCGCTTTTCGTCGTACCGTTCAATCAGACGTCGGGGCCGTCCGCTACTGGACCCGAGCAGGTCTTCGGGTGTGCGCTGAGTGGCACTCGCCCGAGCCCAGTACAATGGACTGCTGGTATGGAAAACGAGACGCAATCCCCCCAGTCGCTGCGCGCGATGCAGAAGCACCGCACCCGTCTGCACTTCATCGATGTCGCCGCCACACTGCTGAACGAGAACGGCTACGCCCGCACCACCATCGACGACATCGCCCGCGCCGCGGGGGCGAGCCGCGCCACCCTGTACTCGTATTTCCCCAGTAAAGAGACGATCGTCCGCGCGATCGTCCTCGAGTCGTGGGATCGGGCGGAGACACTGTACAAAGACTTCGGTGCGCTCGCCGACTGGTCGCGGCCGGCCATCCGAGGCTGGGTGGAGCACGTCGTCGAGGAGTGGGAGGCCAGCGCGTCACGCCTGCGGGTGCAGTCGGCCGGCCTCGTGCAGTTCGACGAGTTCTACCTCGACTACCACCAGCGTTTCATCACCGCGCTGACTTCGCACCGCGAGCTGTGGGAGCCGTTCGGCGAGGCCGAGACCACCCGGCGGGCGTTGTTCCTGATCAGCGGGCTCGAGTTGTTCCTCAACACCTGGATGGTGCGCGGGTGGCCGGTGGATCGTGACGGCGGCATCGACACGATCACCGGCATCTGGCACGCGGTGCTCACCGCACCCTGAACGCGTCTTCTACGACCGGGTACGGATGTCCCAGTCGCTGCTTCGTTGCTATCCGACGTGACGGTCGCGCCGAGTTTTCCCAGTGCGCGTCGGTGGTCGCCGAGTGATCACGAGGTGAGCACTACCTTCATCACCCCGTCGCGTCGCGTGTCGAAGAGCTCGTATCCTTGTGGGCCAGCTGCCAGCGGCAGGCGGTGGGTGATCAGCCCCTCTACCGCGTCGGCATCGATGCGGCCAGTGCGCAGGGCATCGAGAAGCTCACGCTGCTGCGCCTGCACTGAGCAGGACGAGAGCGCCAGCTCGATGTTCTTGGAGAGGCCGCCCCGCAAGGTGAAGTGGGCGAGCGGTGTATCAGGAACGCCGACGATCGACACCTTCCCGCCCTTGCATACGAGGTCCACTGCCAGTTGCACGGTCTGTGGGCTGCCATTCGCGTCGATCACGGTATCGACACCGTATCCACCGGTCAGGTCACGGACCTGCTCGGCGATGTCGTTGCCGCGCACCGTGATCGCGCCGAGTGCCGCCGCAGCGTCACGCCGCTCCTGGAGTAGGTCGATACCGAAGACGCGCTCTGCCCCCAATGCGTAGGCGGCGAGGACGGCCTGCAATCCCACTGCCCCCAAGCCGATTACGGCAACCGAGGCCTCGGGAGCGATCCGGGCTCGCTTCGCCGCGAGCCATGCGGTCGGCAGCGTATCGGTCAGCATGATGCCGAGATCGTCGGATATGTCGTGGCCGAGCGGACGCAGATTGGCGTCTGCCACGGGCACCTCCACCGCCTCGGCCTGGCATCCCGCGATCCCCGGTATCCCCTGCCCGAACACGCGGGGATAGGGAAATCGGTCGCACAGCATCACCTCGTCGGTGACGCAATGGGTGCAGTCCCCGCAGCCGATCGACCCCGGGATCAGTACGCGCTGCCCCGGGCGGAACCGGTTGACCTCTGACCCGACCTCCATGACCTCACCGATGGCCTCGTGTCCGATACCGTATCCGGTCGCGCCGCGGTCGACGTGGTAGGGATGGAGATCGCTGCCGCAGATACTGCTGGCGGTGATGCGGACCACGGCCGATCCGGCCGTCGTCAGGCGAGCGTCCTGCCGATCTTCGTACCGGATGTCACCCGGACCGTGGTAGACGAGGCACTTCATGGTTTTCCCTTTCGATCAGGATTCACAGGATGGTGAAGTACTTGTACGAGGCCTCATCGCCGTCGCTTTCGCCCCTGCCGACGGCGAGGATTCCGTTGAGCCAGGCGAGTGGGCTCGTCACCTCGGTCTCGAATACCGCGCTGGTCAGCCACGACCGGTCGCCGTCTGGCGACAGCGCCTCCCGCGTGTTGGCGGCGCCGAGATACTGTTGGATCACAGGTGGGCCGTCCTGGGCCTCGATCACGACCCGCATATCGATGTGCCAGGGGCTGTGGGGGAAGTCGCTGTCGGCCCGTCCCATCCGGTGAGGCCCCCAGCTGAAGCCTTGCAGCCACTCTCCCGCGAGCGCCCCCTCGGTGTGGCAACCGCCTTCGGCGTGGGTGAGGTAGCGATTCGCGACATGTCCGTAGATCTGGAAGCGCTCACCGATCGTGCCTCGGCCTCGCATCGTGTAGAGCGGCTGCACATCGAGATCGACACTGTCGTCGGCGGGGCGACTGAGTAGCTCGTAGACATCGAGGTTCAGGTCGGAGTCGTTGCGGCTCAGGTAGCCCACGGCGTGAACGTCGTTCAACCAGTCGTACTCGCCATCGGCATCCGCTTCGAACGTCACCCCCACCCGATACGAGCCTTCGCCGTAGCGGTCCGATCCACGCCCGCGGTAGGTCATCAGCACACCGGCGCCCGAGGCGGTTCGCAGTGTGATGAGGCCGTCGACGAATGTGATAGCCGGACCCGAGGAGGTTGCTGAATGCCACTGGTTTGCAAGGTCCGGGACTACTTCCGCGGACAGGCGCGGACCGCTCACTTCGCCACCGCGGGCGCGGGAGACCGAGCGGGCACCGATCGGTCCGTCGAACGTCAGTGATTGGTCGCCGAGGCCGAGGGCGACGCCCCGGAACAGCGGCTTGGCCGGAAAGTGAGTGCTCTGTGAATCGAGTTCGAGCATGGGTACGACTCCTTCGGGATGGATTCAGGCCGTGACTTTGGCGTTGGTGTCGGTACGGATGCGGGTGGACTCCCAGTCGGTGCGCGCCGCCTCGCTCATCCGTGAACGGCGGCGACTCGATGCCGGCGGTGGAGCGCGTCCACGCAGAGGGCAGGATCGCGTCCGGCTCGGGACACGACGTCTCCGGTGATGCCGATCGCGGCCCCTCCCTCGTCCGTGATCAGGCGAACCGCGTCCGCGGTTCCCGGAGTGTTCTCCCCGCCGGACCAGTCACGGCGCAGGTCGTTGACCACCACCGTGCACCCGCGCGATACGCGCTCACGGGCATACGCGAGCCCAAGCCCGAAGGTGGATACGCCGGTGACCAACGCCACCTGCCCATCGAATCGAAGTTCCTGCATGTCAGTGCGCCTTTCCTGGATTGCCCGGATGATCTCGCCGCGGAGCGGACCCGGCCACCTGCGCGCGGTGCGTGCGATGGATCGGAATGTTAACGCACACGAAGTCGACTTACTAGCCCTTTCAGTCGATTTATGAGCCAGTGCGCTGATTTCTGAACTATCAGTCTAGGCAACGTGCCGGGTGTCACTTGGTGTCGCCGATCACAGACCTGGTTCGGCGCTGCGTCTACACGGCGCAAGCCGCCTGCACAGCGCGAAGGAGACACACCGACCATCGGAGTCGATACGACGATCTCGCCGGGACGGCTTTGGCCCTCCTCGTTCGACGAGCCGCTCCTGCGGGCCCACCTCGCACAGGCCGATCCCGGGTCCTGCTCGTGGTTTCTCGTGCAGAGCACCGGCGATGAGTCGCTCCTGGACCGCTACGCGTCGGCGATCGGCCACGTTCCCGATCCACCAGAGCTGGCTGGCAGCACCGATTCGGGCACCGCCGACGCGATCGCCGACGAGCTGGTGGCCGCGCTCGTCGCCTTCAGTGACCCGTCCGACCGCGCCGCCGACGACCGGGCGGTGTCCTTCGAACTCGTCGGACTCCGATGGGGTGACGTCGACCTCGACACAGCGACCGTGGAGGTGCTCCAAGCTTGGCGTAAGGCGCGTGCTGTTCTCGGCTTGAAGCTGGTCTGGCAAGACGCCCATGTGTTCGGTGACTTGGCGGGCTACCACTCGGACCCTGACACGTCGTCTGATCGCTTCCGCCGGCACCTGGCGAGCGTGCAAGCGAAGGTGTTCGCGGCCATGATGGCGTAGATACGACGGAAGAGCCGGCCCCAACCGCAATGGTCAGGGTCGGCTCTCTTGTGTCTGGGAGGGGACCACGAGTGGTGTCTCTGAGGCGAGAAGGACCACAGGCGAGACCACGGCCACAGTCTATCGCTCAGATAACGCCGTGACCTGCATGAACCGTGGTGCCCCCGGTGAGACTCGAACTCACACTGGACGGGTTTTGAATCCGTTTCCTCTGCCAATTGGGATACGGGGGCGTGGTGCGGAGACCACTGTAAGGGATGGATGGACGGAGCGTGAACACCGGTACCCTTCTAACGTTCGATTCCCTCACGAGGGCATCCGCAGCGAGAGGGGAAGGGTCCGCCATGACAGCCGTGCCGCAGAACGACAACGCCGGGGCGAAGAGAGTCGTCGTCGCCGAAGACGAGGCGTTGATCAGGCTCGATCTGGTCGAAATGCTGCGCGAAGAGGGGTACGACGTGGTCGGCGAGGCCGGCGACGGGCAACGCGCGGTGGAGCTTGCCGAAGAACTGAGACCCGACCTCGTGATCATGGATGTGAAGATGCCGCGCCGAGACGGAATCGACGCCGCATCGGAGATTGCGCAGAAGCGCATCGCCCCTGTGGTTATTCTCACAGCGTTCAGTCAGCGTGAGCTCGTCGAACGCGCACGCGACGCAGGAGCCATGGCGTACTTGGTCAAGCCGTTCTCGAAGAGCGATCTGGTTCCGGCCATCGAGGTGGCGGTGAGCCGGTTCACCGAGGTCCGCGAGCTCGAACGCGAGGTCCAAGGGCTGTCCGAGCGGTTCGAGACCCGCAAGCTCGTCGACCGAGCCAAGGGGACGTTGATGGACAAGCATGCGATGACCGAACCGGAGGCCTTCCGCTGGATTCAGCGGGCGGCGATGGATCGACGGACCACGATGAAGCAGGTCGCCGAGGTGATCATCGAGACCCTGGGGGAGACCGCCAGTTGATCGTCGGCTCGGACCTCACTGCCGGAGTTGGTCGGGGTTGTCGTGGACGTCGTACCCGGTCCCTAGACTGACACCCGTGACCCGTGCATCCGCTTCGCCCTCGACCACCCTGGCCACCGACGACCGCCCGACCCTTCTGTTGCTCGACGGGCATTCGCTGGCTTTCCGCGCGTTCTACGCACTTCCGGCCGAGAAATTCAAAACTGTCAGCGGGCAGACCACCAACGCGGTGTACGGGTTCACGTCGATGCTCATCAACCTCCTCCGCGACGAGAAGCCTACGCACGTCGCAGCAGCATTCGACGTGAGCCGCAAGACGTTTCGCGCCGAGATGTATGCCCCCTACAAGGCGCAGCGCAGTGCCGCCCCTGATGAGTTCAAGGGCCAGATCGATGTCACCAAAGAGGTGCTCGACGCGATGGGTATTCCCGTCATGGCGGAAGAAGGATACGAAGCCGACGACATCATCGCGACCCTCAGCACCCAGGCCACTGCACTCGGTTACAAGGTGCTCATCGTCACCGGCGACCGCGATGCGTTGCAGCTGGTCACCGACGACGTCACCGTGCTCTACCCGAAGCGCGGGGTCTCCGACCTGACGCGGTTCACGCCCGAAGCCGTCGAAGAGAAGTACGGGCTCACCCCGGCGCAATACCCGGACTTCGCAGCCCTACGCGGAGACCCGAGCGACAACCTCCCAGGCATCCCGGGCGTCGGCGAGAAGACCGCCACCAAGTGGATCCGAGAGTTCGGCAGCCTCACCGACCTGGTCGATCGAGTCGACGAAGTACGCGGCAAGACCGGCGATGCGCTGCGCGAGAACCTGTCGAACGTGCTGATGAATCGCCAGCTCACGGAGATGGTGCGGGAAGTGCCGCTCCCGTATGTGCCGGATGCGCTCGCGCTCGCCCCGTGGGACCGCGACAAGATCCACCGGCTCTTCGACGACCTCGAATTCAAGGTCCTGCGAGATCGACTCTTCGAGACCCTTGCCTCCACGGAACCTGAAGCCGACGAAGGATTCGAGGTGCGCGGCGGCATCGTCGAACCGGGTGGGATCACCGCCTGGCTGGCCGAGCACGCGGTGGCCGGGCAGCGCCACGGCCTGTCCGTCGCCGGCCCCGGTGCCCCGTACGGCGGCGAGGCCACGGCGGTCGCGATCGCGGCGGCCGACGGCGAGGGCGCCTATGTGACGACGGTGTCGCTGACCCCCGAGGACGACACCGCCCTTGCCGCGTGGCTCGCCGACCCCACCGTGGAAAAGGCTCTGCACGAGGCGAAGTCGGCGATGCACGCGCTTCGCGGTCGTGGATGGAGCCTCGCCGGTGTCACCAGCGATACGGCACTGGCGGCCTATCTCGTGCGCCCCGGGCAGCGCAGCTTCAAACTCGACGACCTGTCGCTGCGCTACCTCAAGCGCGAACTGCGGGTCGAAGACACCGGCGCTCAGCAACTGTCGTTGCTCGACGACGAGGATGCCGCCGACAAGCAGGCTGCCGAAGGCGAGATCCTGCGGGCCCGCGCCGTCGTCGACCTCGCTGCCGCTCTCGACTCCGAACTCGCCGACATCGAATCGGCGCAACTCCTCACCGACATGGAGCTGCCCCTGCTCGACGTGCTCGCCGCTCTCGAATCCACCGGTATCGCGGTCGATTCCGAGCACCTACACGATCTGCAGGCGGGCTTCGCCGCCGACGTCGCCGCTGCAGCGAACGCCGCGTACGAGGTGATCGGTAAGCAGATCAACCTCGGCTCACCGAAGCAGCTGCAGGTGGTGCTCTTCGACGAACTCGAGATGCCGAAGACCAAGAAGACCAAGACCGGCTACACCACCGACGCGGACGCTCTGCAGAACCTGTTCGAAAAGACCGAACATCCGTTCCTCGAACATCTGCTGGCACACCGCGAATCCACCAGGATGAAAACGACCGTGGATGGTCTCATCAAGTCCGTGGCCGACGACGGCCGCATCCACACCACGTTCAACCAGACGGTCGCGGCGACCGGACGGCTGTCGTCGACCGAACCGAACCTGCAGAACATCCCGGTGCGCACCGACGCCGGCCGGCAGATCCGCAACGGCTTCGTCGTCGGCACCGGATACGACCTGCTCCTGACCGCCGACTACAGCCAGATCGAGATGCGCATCATGGCGCACCTGTCCGGCGACGAGGGCTTGATCGAGGCGTTCAACACGGGGGAGGACCTACACAGTTTTGTCGGTGCCCGCGCATTCGGCGTGCCGATCGACGAGGTCACCCCAGAGCTGCGCCGACGGGTCAAGGCGATGTCGTACGGGCTGGCGTACGGTCTCAGCGCGTACGGTCTCGCGCAGCAGTTGAAGATCTCCACCGACGACGCCCATGAGCAGATGGAGGCGTATTTCACGCGATTCGGTGGTGTGCGTGATTACCTGCACAATGTCGTGGAGGAAGCACGCAAGGTCGGCTACACCTCCACGCTCTACGGGCGACGCCGCTACCTGCCGGATCTGACGAGCGACAACCGGCAACGCCGCGAGGTCGCCGAGCGAGCCGCGCTCAACGCGCCGATCCAGGGTACCGCGGCCGACATCATCAAAGTCGCGATGATCGACGTGCAGACGGCGCTCGGCGACGCCGGGTTGCGGTCACGGATGCTACTGCAGGTCCACGACGAACTCGTCCTCGAGGTCACCGCCGACGAGCGTGAGCGTGCCGAGGAAATCGTCCGCGACAAGATGGATTCGGTGATCGACCTGTCGGTGCCGCTCGAAGTGTCGGTCGGATACGGGCGCAGCTGGGACGCCGCCGCGCACTGAGAGCCCGCCGATCGGCGCGCGGCTCGGTCCCGGAGGGGAATCGAGCCGCGCGGCGATCGGGTCAGCCCTGAGCGTTCGAAGCTTCGTCGATCTGCTTGCGGACGTCGTCCATGTCGAGAGCCTTGACCTGCGAGACGAGGTCTTCGAGCGCAGCCGGCGGAAGCGCGCCCGCCTGGTTGTAAACCAAGATGCCTTCGCGGAAAGCCATGATCGTCGGGATCGAGCGAATATTCGCGGCTGCCGCGATCGACTGTTCGGCTTCGGTGTCGACCTTCGCATGCACGATGTCGGGATGCTGGTCGGACGACGATTCGAAGGTCGGTGCGAACTGCTTGCACGGGCCGCACCAATCGGCCCAGAAGTCGACGAGCACGATGTCGTTGCTGGTGACGACCTCGTCGAAATTCTGCTGGGTGAGAGCTTGGGTTGCCACGGTGGTCCTTTCGGTTCGGTCTGTCGACGGGTGCAACAGTGAGGCGCCCCTATTTCTTCCGCCACGCTACGCGAGGCGGGCCGTACGGGGGCGGCTGTTCCGCGGTCCGGCACTCGACCGCGGTCGACTCCGCAGATCGGAGTTCGCGAGGCTACGTGAGGAGCCATTCCTGCTTCACGGTGCCGTCCCACCGTCGGAGGCAGCCTGCGGTACCGGTCGGGTCGCCCGCTGTATGGTGGGTGGCGATCACCGCGGCGCCGATCCGGTCGGCAGGAACCCGACGTGCCAGCGTCACGTGCGGAGTCCACTCACCCGGGCGCGTGTGCGCCGAAATCCCGGTGCACTGCGAGAACGCGGCGAACACGCGAGCCTGCAGTTCAAGTAGCGGCGCCGACGGCACGACCAGTCGGGCTACCGTCACGTGGCGCCCCCCGAAAAGGACCACACCACCGAGTCTCACGCGCACGTCGACACTCGAAATAGCCTTACTCGCAGCCACTTCCGCTTCCGGTGGAATCGATTCCGCCGCGAACAAGGTGATGTGTGGCCGATTGGACTCGGCCTGGATCCGCGCTTGGCTGTCGATACCGACGGCGCGCATGTTCTCCCACTGCTCGCGAACGTGGCCGTCGAGCCGATCATCGAGTAACAACTCCACCGACTGCACCATAATGCGCAATGATGACGCGATGACCCATGAGACTGCAACGGTGACCCACGAGACTGCACTCGCGCCGCCTCAGCGCATCGGCCTGATCGACGGCGACGGCATCGGCCACGAAATCGTGCCTGCGACCCGCCGCGTCGTCGATGCGGCGATCGCGGCTGCGGGCGGGCCGGGTATCGAATGGGTGTCGCTGCCGCTCGGCGCCGACGCCATCGACAGTCACGGCACCCCGGTACCGGAGTCGACACTCGAGGTGCTGACGGACCTCGACGGCTGGATCCTCGGTCCCCACGACAGCGCGTCCTACCCTGCTCCCTTTCGCGCGGAGTTGCCTCCGGGGGGCCGGATCCGGAAACAGTTCGACCTGTACGCGAACATTCGTCCCGCCCGCGCGCTGCCGGGTACACGCGCTGTGGTTCCCGACATGGATTTGGTCGTCGTGCGAGAAAACACCGAGGGTTTCTACGCCGACCGCAACATGGCGGTCGGCAGCGGCGAGTTCATGCCGACGCCCGACATTGCTCTCGCCGTCGGCGTCGTCACCCGCGCCGCCTGTGAACGCATCGCACATACAGCCTTCGACCTGGCTTCGCGCCGTCGCAAACGCGTCACCATCGTGCACAAGGCGAATGTGCTGTCGAAAACGACCGGACTGTTCCGGGACGTGTGCCGGGAGATCGGGGGCATGTACCCGAGCGTGGACGTCGACGACGAGCACATCGATGCGATGGCTGCCCTGCTCGTCCGTCGTGGCGGTGATTTCGACGTCATCGTGACCGAGAACTTGTTCGGAGACATCCTGTCCGATCTCGCCGGTGAACTCTCCGGATCGCTCGGTAGCGCACCGTCGATCAATGCGTCCGCTCAGAAGACGATGGCGCAGGCGGTCCACGGCGCTGCGCCCGACATCGCCGGGCTCGGGCGTGCCAATCCGACCGCCCTCTTTCTGTCCTCGGTGATGCTTCTGGACCGCCTTGCCGTCAAAGGCGACCCGTCGCTCGGCGGTGCCGCGCGAGCCCTCGAGGGGGCAGTCGCCGAGACGATCGGGGGAGGAATTGCCACAGCAGATCTCGGTGGGCGTGCATCGACGACAGAGTTCACGACCGCGGTGATCGAGCGCATCGGCGCCACGTGACGTCCGAGCTACGGCGCGCGCAACGAGTGCGGTGCACGGCGGACAGCGCAGATTCGCAGACAGGCGGATCCCTCCGGTCTAAGGTTCGACTGTGGATGGACCAGCTCACCGCCGTGCATCGCAGTCCCGGTTCGTGGGTGCGGTAGCCGTAGTGCTGCTCGTCCTCGTCACCATGACGGCGTGCGTGGTCAACACCGAATCCACCGTGCCTCCCGGCGACCGGGTGCGCGGCGACCGGGTCGACGCGCTGGCAGCTCAGCTCCCTCCCGCGACTGCAGCATCAGGGGAGTTGAAGGTGGGAACGAATGTGCCGTATGCCCCCAATGAATTCAAGGACGACGACGGCACCATCGTCGGGTTCGCCGTCGAACTCGTGCAGGCGCTCGGTGATGTCCTCGGCGTCGACGCAGTGTTCTACGAGTCGGACTTCGACCGGATCATCCCCGCGGTGCAGTCCGGAACCTTCGATCTCGGTTCGTCGTCGTTCACCGACACCCTCGAACGGGAGCAATCCGTCGACTTCGTCACATATTTCAGCGCGGGAATCCAATGGGCCCAGCGCGTCGGCGAACCCGTCGACCCTGACGATGCATGCGGCTTGCGGGTGGCTGTGCAGACCACCACGATCGAGGACATCGAAGAGGTACCGGCGAAGAGCCAGGCCTGCACGGATGCGGGACTTCCCCCCATCGAGAAGGTCAAGTACGACAGCCAGGACGAAGCTGCCAACGCGCTGATCCTCGGCCGGGTCGACGCGCTGTCCGCAGATTCCCCGGTGACGGCCTATGTGATCGAACGCAGTGAGGGCCGCCTCGAATCGGCGGGCCCGCTGTTCGATGCCGCACCCTACGGATTCGTCGTCGGGAAGGGCGCTCCTGTCGGTCCTGTCCTGCAGCAGGCGATGCAGCACCTGATCGACTCCGGCGTCTACCAGCAGATCGCCGACCGTTGGGGCATGACCGACGGAACGATCACCCTGTCGCAGATCAATGCGGCGACGAGCTGAGGGAGGTTCCGATGAGCCAGCACACACAATCCGGTGCGGCCGAGACCGAACCGGAACCGATCCGGGCGATCCCACTGCGGCGCCCCGGCAGATGGATCGCGGGCGCCGTCGTGGTGATCGCGGTGGTGTTGCTCGTGTGGGGTGCCGCCACCAATGAGGCTTACCGCTGGGACATCTACGGCCAGTACCTGTTCGACCGTCGGATCTCCGAGGCGGCATGGAACACCGTGCAGTTGACTGTACTCGCCATGCTCATCGCTGTTGTCCTCGGCGTCGTCCTCGCGGTGATGCGCCTTTCGCCGAACCCTGTGCTCAAAGCCGTAGCGTGGGTGTACTTGTGGGTATTCCGCGGCACTCCGGTATACGTCCAACTCGTGCTGTGGGGACTGTTCCCGTCGATCTACAAGCAGCTCGACATCGGAATCCCATTCGTGCACCAGTTCTTCCACATCGATCTGCAGTCGCTCAATGCGGCCTTCCTGTTCGCCGTGATCGGCCTGGCTCTCAACGAGGCCGCGTACATGGCCGAGATCGTCCGTGCCGGCATCGGTTCGGTACCCGAGGGTCAGCTCGAAGCGTCCACTGCACTGGGGATGTCGTGGGCGCAGACCATCCGGCGGACCGTGCTCCCGCAGGCCATGCGCGTGATCATCCCGCCGACCGGGAACGAACTCATCAGTATGCTCAAGACCACCTCGTTGGTTGCGGCCGTGCCGTACACCGCCGAGTTGTACGCCCGGGCACGAGACATCGCCGGCGCGAATTTCCAGCCGATACCGCTTTTCCTGGTCGCAGCGACGTGGTATCTGGCGATCACCAGCATCCTCATGGTGGGGCAGTACTTCGTCGAGAAGCACTATTCGAAGGG
This sequence comes from Rhodococcus ruitaii, assembly GCF_055230935.1. Classification (NCBI taxonomy): domain Bacteria; kingdom Bacillati; phylum Actinomycetota; class Actinomycetes; order Mycobacteriales; family Nocardiaceae; genus Rhodococcus; species Rhodococcus ruitaii. Next base: position 88,958 of record NZ_JBUYWC010000016.1, read on the forward strand.
TATGACGCGGCACCTGACGGCACGTCAGTTGCAGGCACTTGCCGACGCCGAGGGCAAGGCCGTCGTCATTGCGCCGCAGCCACCGACAGACCCGACCATCCCCGGAGGTGAGCGCAAGTGACTGCGCCAAGAGAGATGACCGAGTCGGACAACGAACCCATGGTGCGGGCCGATCGGGTGTGCAAGAACTACGGTGCCGTCAAAGTTCTCAAAGGTATCTCGCTCGAGGTGCGGCACGGGCAGGTCGCGTGCCTGATCGGCCCCTCGGGCTCCGGCAAATCGACGTTCCTGCGGTGCATCAACCACCTCGAACGTGTCGACGCGGGACGGCTGTACGTCGACGGCACACTCGTCGGGTACGCGGAACGCGGTGGCAAACTCCACGAACTGCATCCGCGCATTGCTGCGAAACAGCGTCGCGACATCGGGATGGTCTTCCAACATTTCAACCTGTTCCCGCACCGGACGGTGCTCGCCAACATCATCGAAGCGCCGATCCTGGTGAAGAAGATGCGTCGTAGCGAGGCCACCGAGCAAGCCCACGATCTGTTGTCGAAAGTAGGCCTGGGTAACAAGGCCGACGCATATCCGGCCCAGTTGTCCGGCGGGCAGCAGCAGCGTGTGGCAATCGCACGGGCACTGGCAATGGAACCGAAGCTCATGTTGTTCGACGAGCCCACTTCGGCACTCGACCCCGAACTCGTGGGGGAGGTGCTCTCGGTGATGCGCGACCTCGCGGATGGCGGCATGACGATGGTCGTCGTCACCCACGAGATGGGGTTCGCACGGGAAGTCGCTGATCAGTTGGTGTTCATGGACGGCGGAGTCGTCGTCGAAAGTGGGGCTCCCCGGGATGTCCTCAGCGCTCCGCAGCAGGACCGGACCCGCGAGTTTCTCGCCCGTGTGCGGGCGTGACGATGAAAAGTGTGGATCAGAGCCCGGAATCCGGGCTCGAAACCACAGAACTCGATGTGCGGGCGCAGAAGATCGCAGTGCCGGGGAAGATTTCGCCGCGCAGGGGACTCCACTGACCCCACTCCCGGTCGAGATGCTCGGGCCACTCGGGTTCGATGATGTCGTAGACCTCGAAGCCGGCTGCGACGAGTTCGCGGACCCGGTCGCCGATGGTGCGATGATGTTCGACGTAGGTCGCCACTCCGTCGTCGTCGATCTCGACATACGGGGTGCGGTCGAAATAGGGGAACATTGCGAGCAGTCCGCGCTCGCCCGGATCGTCGGGGAAGATCCACCGCATCGGATGATTGACCGAGAAGATCCACCGCCCGCCGGGGCGTAGCACCCGCGCGGCCTCACGCATCACCTGCGCCGAATCGGCGACGAACGGGACGGCGCCGAACGCCGAGCACACGATGTCGAAACTGTCGTCGGTAAAGGGCAGATTCTCGGCGCCCGCCTGGATGACCGGCACCCGCGGTCCACCCCGTTCCATCGCCTCGACGCCTCGCGACAGCATGCCCATCGACAGATCGAGTCCCACGGCACGGGCGCCCTCCCCGGCCAGCCAGCGCGCGCATGGTGCCGACCCGCAGCCGAGTTCGAGGACGTCCCTTCCGCGGACGTCGCCGAGAAGACGGACGTCGCCTTCGTGCAAGCCCTCCGGACACCACACGAACTCGCCTGCCACCGAGTCCACTCCGAGGAACTCGCCGTGGGTGCTGTGGTAGTCGCCGGCATCGGCGTCCCACCAGGTGCGGCTGGCGCGTTCACTGTCGAGGCTGCCTACTCGAGCACGACCGGCCTTCGACGTGCCGAGCACAGCATTGGCGGTGGCGTGGCGGAGATCGGGCGGCAGCGGCGCGTCGGACATGAAAACAGAGTAGGACGTGTGATGTGCTGCATCCGAGTGAGGAGGTCTACACCCTGGAGATCGACCAGCGGCCGGCGGATCGTCTGCTCGGGGACGGTGCGACGACGTGGCTGGAGCCGGTGATGAAGCAGAAGCAGAGCACAGAATCGGGGCTGATGACGGTGACTCCGGCCGAACGTCGAGTGCTTCCCGTCGGGTGAGTTTGCCGGGGCCGTACCGGACCGCGTAGCCTGGTGCTCGCGAGTGTCCCGAGTTCTGCCCTGCACCGGTTTGTGCGAGGGGTCTCGTGGTGGAACGCACGCGATGTGCACATCGGCGATGGTCCACCTGTCCGAATGCGTTAACCAACCGACTATCAACCCGTCCGGAGCAACTCAAACACATGGCCTCCACCACCGTCACCTCGCCGCAGGTAGCCGTCAACGACATCGGCTCCGCCGAGGATTTCCTCGCCGCCATCGACGCCACGATCAAGTACTTCAACGATGGCGACATCGTCGAAGGCACCATCGTCAAGGTCGATCGCGACGAGGTGCTGCTCGACATCGGTTACAAGACCGAAGGCGTCATCCCGTCCCGCGAGCTCTCGATCAAGCACGATGTCGACCCCAATGAGGTCGTGTCGGTGGGCGACGAGGTCGAGGCCCTGGTCCTCACCAAGGAGGACAAGGAAGGCCGCCTGATCCTGTCCAAGAAGCGCGCGCAGTACGAGCGCGCGTGGGGCACGATCGAGGAGCTCAAGGAGAAGGACGAGGCCGTCAAGGGCACCGTCATCGAGGTCGTCAAGGGCGGCCTGATCCTCGACATCGGCCTGCGTGGCTTCCTGCCCGCGTCGCTCGTCGAGATGCGACGTGTCCGCGACCTCCAGCCGTATGTCGGCAAGGAGATCGAAGCCAAGATCATCGAGCTCGACAAGAACCGCAACAACGTGGTCCTGTCGCGCCGTGCATGGCTCGAGCAGACCCAGTCCGAGGTCCGCAGCGAGTTCCTGCATCAGCTTCAGAAGGGCCAGGTCCGCAAGGGCGTTGTGTCCTCCATCGTCAACTTCGGCGCATTCGTCGATCTCGGCGGTGTCGATGGCCTCGTGCACGTTTCCGAGCTGTCCTGGAAGCACATCGACCACCCGTCCGAGGTTGTCGAGGTCGGCACCGAGGTCACCGTCGAGGTTCTCGACGTCGACCTCGACCGCGAGCGTGTGTCTCTCTCGCTCAAGGCGACGCAGGAAGACCCGTGGCGTCAGTTCGCCCGCACCCACGCGATCGGCCAGATCGTTCCGGGCAAGGTCACCAAGCTGGTTCCGTTCGGTGCGTTCGTGCGCGTCGAGGAGGGCATCGAGGGCCTCGTTCACATCTCCGAGCTTGCCGAGCGTCACGTCGAGGTTCCGGACCAGGTTGTCGCAGTCGGCGACGATGCGATGGTCAAGGTCATCGACATCGACCTCGAGCGTCGTCGTATTTCGCTGTCGCTGAAGCAGGCGAACGAGGACTACACCGCAGAGTTCGATCCGTCGAAGTACGGCATGGCCGACAGCTACGACGAGCAGGGCAACTACATCTTCCCCGAGGGCTTCGATCCCGAGACCAACGAATGGCTCGAGGGCTTCGAGAAGCAGCGTGAAGAGTGGGAGTCCCGCTACGCGGAGGCCGAGCGTCGTCACAAGATGCACACCGCTCAGATCGAGAAGATGGCTGCGGACGAGGCTGCCGAGGCCGCTGCCGGTGCGTCCAGCAGCAACTACTCGTCGGATTCGGCTCCGGAGCAGGGCGAGGCCGAGACCACCAGTGGTGGCTCGCTCGCGAGCGATGCACAGCTTGCGGCACTGCGCGAAAAGCTTTCGGGCAACGCCTGATAGAACGCATGACAGACGACCCCGCCCACCTGGGCGGGGTCGTCCGCCTTTCGAGGGTCATTCGACCTGTTGTGGAATACGGAGTGATCAGGTCGACGCCGGAGTGATCAAGTCGACGGCCCCGCCCGAATGGGTGGGGCCGTCGGTTGTGTTGTGCTCGGTTGTGTTGTGCTCCGTCTCCGCGGTGGTCCGGATGCTCTCCGGCGGGGTCAGTTCACGGCCGGCGTAGCCCACTGCGTGGGCAGTCCCGCCGCGCGCTTACGCATCGCGGCCTGGCTGTGGCGTGCGTTGCTCAGGAGCATCGTGAACCAATTTCGACGGTGCTCTGCGAGTGCGGCGGCCACCTCGGGGATGAGGATGCAGTGAACACCGTTTTCCATGCCGAGGCGATGCCGACCGGGTGATGATTGGGAGGATCGCATTCTTGCCTTCTCGAGTGGACTGGACTCCGTGGTCGGACGCTTCGACACGACGATATCGGACCGAGAACCTCGAATGCCGCATTTGGCGCAGGTGGGAGGCGTGTTTCACTCATGGCCAGAAACTTGCGATCGGCCTGTGACCCGCTCGTGACCGTGATGTGACTGCAACAGCCCGACTGTCGATACCGGTATCGGTGATGCAACACTGGGAGGCGTGTTGCGAATGGGGTTGACCGGAGGCATCGGTGCGGGGAAGTCGACCGTGGCGAAAGAGCTTGTCGAACTCGGAGCGGTTCTCGTCGACGCAGATGTGATTGCGCGGGAGATCGTGGCGCCAGGATCGGAGGGACTCGCCGAACTGGTCGACGCATTCGGCGACGCGATCCTGCTTCCCGACGGCTCGTTGAATCGCCCGGTGCTCGCTGAGAAGGCGTTTGTGACCGACGAGGCGCGTGCTGTGCTCAATGCGATCACTCATCCCCGGGTCGGTCGCCGCACCGCTGAACTCGTCGAGCAAGCCGCGGATGATGCGATTCTCGTGCAGGACATTCCGCTGCTCGTCGAAGGCTCGATGGCCCCGGCGTTCCATCTCGTCACGGTCGTGCATGCCGGTGAGGAGGAACGAGTACGCCGCCTCGTGGAACTGCGGGGGATGCCTGAGTCCGATGCGAAAGCCAGGATCCGCGCGCAGGCCACCGAGGAACAGCGGCGTGACGTCGCCGATGTGTGGCTCGACAACACCGGTGAGCCCGCCGCTGTCGTCGACAAGGTGCGGGAGTTGTGGGCGGAGCGGCTGGTGCCGTTCGAGCGGAACATCCGGACTCGCACGGCAGTGGACGCTGATCCGGTCCCCGGACCCACGAAGCCACAATGGGAGCAGCAGGCGCAGCGCCTCGTGGCGCGGCTTGCACTTGCCTGCGGTGGGCACGCGGTGCGCATCGATCATGTGGGATCGACGGCGGTGCCCGGGCTCGACGCGGTGGACATGCTCGATCTCCAGGTCACCGTTCCCGATCTGGCAGCCGCCGATGCGCTCGTCGAGCCTCTGGCGGCGGCGGGGTTCCCGCGGATCGAGCAGATCGACCACGACACCCCGAAGCCGTCCTATGGGGCGGGTGGCGAAACCGACCCTGCTGTGTGGTCGATGAAGTTGCACGGCAGCGCCGACCCTGGTCGCCCTGCGCGTGTAGCCCTCCGGGTCGAGGGATGGCCCGGACAGCAGTTCTCCTTGCTCCTGCGAGACTGGTTGCGGGCCGACGCGGAGGCGGTTCGGGAATACTCGGAGGTCAAGCGGGCAGCTGCTCGGTCGGCTGCCGACCGGACCGATCCGCTGCACGCTGCGTCTGCGTACCGAGAGGCCAAGGCGCCGTGGTTCGATCGGGCATACCACCGGGCGTGGGAGTGGGCGGAAGCAGTCGGCCGGTCGACCTAACCCTCCCGCCGGCCGATCCGGCCGGCCATCGCTGCTGAGGAGCGCGATAGCGAAATCATCGGGAATGCCTCGGTGCAGTAGTTTGTCATCATAGTTGACAGTTCAACGATATGATGGAGGTTCGAAGTGTAGTTCGGCATTTTCACCATCGGAGATGTGACCCGCGATCCCACCACGGGTGATGTACCCACGGAACACGACCGCATCGACGCCATGACGAAGATCGCGCTCGCCGCGGAAGCCGCCGGGCTCGACGTCTTCGCTACCGGGGAGCATCACAACCCGCCGTTCGTGCCGTCATCGCCGACGACGATGCTCGGCTGGATCGCCGCCAAGACCGAGAATCTCCTCCTCTCCACAGCGACGACGCTGATCACGACCAATGATCCGGTCAAGATTGCCGAAGACTTCGCGATGCTGCAGCATCTTTCCGGCGGGCGCGTCGATCTGATGATGGGTCGCGGCAACACCGGACCGGTCTACCCGTGGTTCGGAAAGGATATCCGCCAGGGCATTCCACTAGCCATCGAGAACTACCACCTGCTGCGACGCCTGTGGCGAGAGAAAGTGGTGGACTGGGAAGGGGAGTTCCGCACACCGTTGCGCGGATACACCTCCACACCGACGCCGTTGGACGACACTCCGCCGTTCGTCTGGCACGGGTCGATCCGTTCGCCCGAGATCGCCGAGCAGGCCGCCTTCTATGGCGACGGGTTCTTCCACAACAACATCTTCTGGAACAAGGAACACATCCAGCAGATGATCTCGCTCTACCGCACCCGCTTCGAGCAATACGGGCACGGCGCGGCGGATCAGGCCATCGTCGGTCTCGGCGGGCAGGTCTTCATGGCCGACACCGAATCCGAGGCGAAACGCCGGTTCCGTCCGTACTTCGACAACGCACCGGTGTATGGGCACGGACCGTCCCTCGAGGAGTTCTCGGCGATGACTCCGTTGACGGTCGGCACCCCCGAACAAGTCATCGAGCGAACACTGGGGTTCGCCGACTACGCCGGGGATTATCAACGTCAACTCTTCCTCATGGACCACGCCGGCCTACCGCTCGACGTCGTCCTCGAACAGATCGGGATCCTCGGGCGTGATGTCGTGCCTGTCCTGCGGGCCGAGTTCGAACGCCGACGGCCTGCGCACGTACCGTCGGATCCGCCGACCCACACCTCGCTGGTGGCGGCGGGACCGAACTCGCCGCATCGACTCGTCGCGCCGGCGTCGATCGACACGGAGCATTCGGTGCTGTGAGTGCGGGTCAGATGAGATCCTCACCATTTCGGCGGGCTTCAAGCCACTCCTTGATGAAGCCGCGGCCGAGAACGAACAACACGAGCGCCACCAGCGCAGGCCACATCAGAACGTAGAGGGTCAGGGCAAGAGTGTTCATGCGCGGTCCTTCGTCATTGTCGGGTCGTTGTCGGAATCTCCGTCCGGGTCGCCCTCGATCGGGTCGAAATCACCGACGCGCTGTGCGATCACGTCGAAGTCGAACTCTTCCTTGCTGTTGACCGACATCGCCCAGCACACCACCGTGCTCACTGCGTACGCCACCAGCGACGCGCTCAGGACGGCGTAATCGTGCAGGAAGCCGATCGAGAAAGGAGCCGCAATCAACGCCGCCGCGATCGCGACGATCCGCGCGACACGGAGTCCGAAGAACCCGAAGGCCATCAACCCGGCGATCACACCGACGCCGACCACCGAGACGACATCGACGAGGTAGCCGACTACGCCATCCATCGAGAACCAACCGAATCGCACCGGCAGGAACAGGGCGAGTGCGAGCAGCACTGACGTGGTGAACGCCTTGTTGGTGACCTTGCCCCAGTAGAAGCTGGCGATCACGGGGAACACCAGCGCACCCCACAGTGCGCCGACGAACACCAGCAGATCGAGGATATTCAAGCGCATGCTCGCGAATCCGACCGCGGCCGCGGTGGCGAGCACCATGGTGGCTCGGCCCACGAACAGCATTCGCTTGGGGTCTGCGTGTTCCTTGCCGCCTGAGACGTTCTGGCCGTAGATGTCGGCCATCACGATCGACGACAAGGCAGCGAGATCGGAATCCGCGGTGGACGACAGCGCGCCGATGATCATGACAAAGAACAGGACCACCAGGACCGCCGGCAGGTATGACGCCACCATCTGCGGAATGATGTTGTTGACGTCCCCGTCCATCGGGTCGATTCCAAGGTACAGCGCGAGCACGCCGAACATACCGACGCCGATGACCGTCGCGCCGTATCCGACGGTCGCCGTGATGAATGTCGGTTTGATGAGATCCTCACGCACCGCGAACAGGCGCTGGGCGATCGTCTGGTTGCCGATCGCATAGGCCAGGACCGCCGCGATGTACGGCGCGCCCTGGTTGAGGAATGCGTCGCTCGAGAAGAAGTTGCTCTGCTGTTCGGTGAGGTTGCTCGCCCCGGTGTCGAAGGCGTCGGGGAAACCGGTGATGAAGAAGACGGCCGGAATGATCACGACGACCGCTCCGAGCATGGCGACCACTTGGACGAAGTCGGTGAGCACTGACGCCCGGAAACCGGACCACAGCGTGTACAGGAGGACCCCGGCGGCGACGAACACCACACCTTGCACGAAGGAGAACGGTGAGAGCATCGAGATGAGTACGCCGCCCGCGATGAAGTTCGACATCAGGCTGATGAGGCTGCCGACCACATTCGATCCGGCGAGCATCAACTGGCTCGATGCGCCGTGTCGCGCGTACATGACCTCGGCGAGGGTGTGCGCCTTGGGCGCAACCGCCCGAATGCGCTTGCCGAAGGGGTAGATGAACAGAATCATCAATGCACCCCAGAGCCCGTAATGGATGGGGCCGGAAATGCCGTAGGTATATCCCGAGGTTGCGGACGCATAGAGCGAGGACGCCCAGATCCACGTTGCAGTCATACTTGCTGCTGAGACGCCGAATCCGATTTTGTTTCCGGCGGTCATGTACCCGTCGGCATTTTCGTTCTTCTTGCCGATCCGGGTCGAAATGAGAAACGTTCCACCATAGAATAAAACTAGCAACAGAACAACTGTCACGGCACTGAACTGAACGAGTTCGGTGCTGTCCAATGCAATCTCCTTCGTATTCGTGTGTTGCCGGCGCCGGGCGCAGCGCGACACGAATACGGCTGTCCGGAGTTGTTTTCATGTGCAATGCACATGCTCACCGACCGCGAAACAGTAACATGCCGTGAGTACGGGTAATTACATGGGCCATGCCGGAGATGCCGAATTATACGATTTCCCGCATGTTGTCGGCGTGGTCCAGCCGATATCTCCGCGGAAATACGAGTGAATCGTTCGTGGTCCCGTCCCGAATTGTCTCAACGCCATTCGACGGGAAAACCCGTTGAGGTGAGCCACGCATCGAGGTCATGCCCATGTGAGGCGATTCCATCGACGGCCGCGAGTGCGGTGGCCACGGCCCGCTCGGCATCGTCGGTATCGAGCACCCCGGCCGCCACGGCAGCGAACAGCTCGTCGATGTCCTCGACTCGGGTACCGCGGCCCGTCGAGACCACCAGGTCGAGATAGTGGTCGCGCGAGTGCCATACGTCGCCGTCGCGCCAGAAGACCCCGATATCGACGTAGCGGTCCTGGTCGCGTTCGTGCCCCGGCCGGAAGTGGAAGATCGATGCGCGCAGATGCAGGGACGGCAGCAGCCAGGATTCGAGGTAGTCGAACTGGGGATGATCTGCGGGCCGGCCCATGTACAGCCCCCACGGAAAGGCCCGGAAGGTCTCGACGGGACGCGACACGCCTTTCGGGTCGGTGTTGGTTCCGGCGGTCACGTCGAATCGTTCCACCTTGATCGGATGAAGGCGGTGCGGCATGAACGGCACGGTACCGTGACCGGTGCCCGCAGGCACAGATCAGATGTCGGGGGAACCGCCTACCCTGGATCCCATGGCGTTTGCAAGCGAACATCCGGTGGTCGCCCATTCCGAGTTCCGGCCGGTCGGTGAGATCGAACGCGCCGACGCACGCTTCGAAGTGGTCAGTGACTACGAACCTGCCGGCGACCAACCCGCCGCCATCGACGAGCTGCAACGCCGGCTGGGTGCGGGGGAGCGCGACGTCGTGCTGCTCGGTGCCACCGGCACCGGTAAGTCCGCGACCACTGCGTGGCTGATCGAGCGGGTGCAGCGTCCCACCCTGGTGATGGCCCCGAACAAGACCCTGGCTGCGCAACTCGCCAATGAACTCCGGGAGATGCTTCCCCATAACGCCGTCGAGTACTTCGTTTCCTACTACGACTACTACCAACCCGAGGCCTACATCGCACAGACCGACACGTATATCGAGAAGGACTCCTCCATCAACGACGATGTCGAGCGACTGCGGCACTCCGCCACCTCGGCGTTGCTCTCCCGCCGCGACGTCGTGGTCGTCGCGTCGGTCTCGTGCATCTACGGTCTCGGTACGCCGCAGTCCTATCTCGACCGGTCGGTGCAGCTCGAGGTCGGGGTCGAAGTACCGCGCGACGCTTTCCTGCGGTTGTTGGTCGATGTGCAGTACACCCGCAACGACATGGCATTCACGCGTGGCTCGTTCCGGGTGAAGGGGGACACCGTCGACATCATCCCCGCGTACGAGGAACTCGCGGTCCGCATCGAGTTCTTCGGCGATGAGATCGATGCCCTCTACTACTTGCATCCGCTCACCGGCGACGTGATTCGCAAGGTCGACTCGCTGCGCATCTTCCCGGCAACGCACTACGTGGCGGGTCCCGAACGTATGGAACGTGCCGTGAACTCGATCGAATCGGAGCTCGAGGAGCGCCTCGCTGATCTCGAGAACCGCGGTAAGTTACTCGAGGCGCAGCGGCTTCGGATGCGGACCCAATACGACCTCGAGATGATCCGTCAGGTCGGCTTCTGCTCGGGCATCGAGAACTATTCGCGGCACATCGACGGGCGGGGAGCCGGATCGGCGCCCGCCACGCTCATCGACTACTTCCCGGAAGACTTCCTCCTCGTCATCGACGAGTCCCACGTGACGGTGCCGCAGATCGGTGCGATGTACGAAGGCGACATGTCGCGCAAGCGGAACCTCGTCGAATTCGGTTTCAGGCTCCCGTCCGCAGTCGACAATCGCCCCTTGACCTGGGAGGAGTTCTCCGACCGGATCGGCCAGACGGTGTATCTGTCGGCGACCCCGGGCGACTACGAACTCGGCCGGGCCGGTGGCGAATTCGTCGAACAGGTCATCCGCCCTACCGGACTCGTCGATCCGAAGGTCGTCGTCAAACCCACGAAGGGACAGATCGACGATCTCCTGCACGAGATCCGCGGGCGGGTCGAGCGCGACGAACGCGTTCTCGTGACCACACTGACGAAGAAGATGGCAGAGGACCTCACCGACTACCTTCTCGAACTCGGAGTTCGCGTGCGATACCTGCACTCCGACATCGACACCCTGCGTCGAGTCGAACTCCTCCGGCAACTTCGCCTCGGGGAGTACGACGTGCTCGTGGGTATCAATCTTCTGCGAGAAGGTCTCGACCTTCCCGAGGTGTCGCTCGTGGCGATTCTCGACGCCGACAAGGAAGGATTCCTGCGCTCGACCCGGTCTCTGATCCAGACGATCGGTCGTGCGGCCCGCAACGTCTCCGGCGAAGTCCACATGTACGCCGACAAGATCACCGACTCGATGGCGCGTGCCATCGAAGAAACCGAACGTCGCCGCGAGAAGCAGATCGCGTACAACGTCGAGCGCGGAATCGACCCGCAGCCGTTGCGCAAGAAGATCGCCGACATCCTCGACCAGGTCTATGAGGAGGCCGAAGACTCGGAGAAGATCGAGGTGGGCGGTTCGGGTCGCAACGCGAGCCGAGGGCGCCGGGCTCAGGGCGAATCGGGCCGGGTCGGCAGTGCCGGTGTTGTCGACGGTCGCGACACGAAGTCCATGCCCCGCGCGGAACTCGCGGATCTCGTCCAGCAACTGACCGATCAGATGATGCAGGCCGCCCGCGATCTGCAGTTCGAACTCGCCGCGCGTCTGCGCGACGAGATATCCGACCTGAAGAAGGAGTTGCGTGGAATGGATGCCGCCGGCCTCCAGTAGTCCCGTTCCGAACCCCACCGGGGGCACCGTCGTGTCGCCGGTGGGTGCCCCAATGTTCCAGGGCGTAATGTTCCAGGGCATGGATTCCGCTGCTGCCGGTCGCGCCGCCCGCGCACTCGACCTCCTTCATTCCTTCGCGTACTTCGCTCCGGAAGTGCATGAGGAACTGGGGGCGCTCGGCTTGAAAGGCACCGCGATGAAGTACGTGACATCGCGGGTCGCGCCGATGGGGTCGGTCGGGCCCGGCGTTGCCACCGCGACGTTCTACAACTTCGCGCCTCGTCTGATCGAGTCCGCGTTGCCCGCCGCGTGGGAGGTCGCCTCGCCGTCGCAGGTGTATGCGGCCCGTGTGCGAGGAGTCGATGCGGCACTGACGCGGTGGCTCGGAGCCGAGGTCATCGCCTCGCGGGAGATGTCCGAGGCTGCTGAATCGGCCGCAAGGATCGCACGGTTGATTCCCGGTGTCGACGGCCGGGCGCTCTACGCGGGCTATGCCGATCAACCGTGGCCGGAGGCGCCGCACCTGATGTTCTGGCATGCGCTGACGCTGCTCCGTGAATACCGCGGTGATGGGCACGTCGCAGCATTGCAGGGCGCCGGGCTCACCGGCCTCGACGCGCTCATCACGCACACCGCCAGCGGGATCGGGTTCAGTGCAGATTTTGCCAAGGCGAGCAGGGGCTGGACCGGCGATGAATGGTCCGAGGGTGAATCGGCCCTGCGCGCGCGGGGGCTGATCGACCGTGCCGGTGAACTGACGGGTGACGGATTCGAGGTGCGCGAACTGGTCGAGGATCTCACCGACGATCTCGCCGTGGGGCCGTGGACAGCAGCAGGTGAGGAGGCGGTCGAGCGGCTGCTCGACCTCGCAATGCCGTGGCGCGACACCATCGCCGTCGGCGGGCCACTCCCCGAGGGGATGTTCGGACCCCGTTTCGGTGACGCGAGGTAACACACACCTTGGTGGGCGATGAGGTGTCTACCCCAAACGTCCCACCTGTACCGCCACGACCGCTAGTGTCTTTGCCAGCATCAGGTATGGGGGATCGCCTGTTCGATCCGTCGCCACCGATCGGCCACCGCGCCGACACACCATCGATGGAGGACTGAATGACCGCTTACCGGACCATTGTCGTCGGCACCGACGGCTCGGAGTCGTCGTACCGCGCCGTGGAGAAGGCTGCTGTCCTGGCCGCGGATGCCGGTGCCAAACTGGTGATCGCCTGCGCGTACTATCCTGCCGACGCCCGCGACACCGCGCAGGCGGCCGACGCCCTCCGCGACGAGGCTTACCAGATCACCGGGTCCGCGCCGACCTACGAGATCCTCCGCACCGCCCGGGAGAAGGCGACCGTGGCGGGCGCGAAGGACATCGCCGAGCGCCCGATCGTAGGTGCGCCCGTCGATTCCCTGCTGACACTCATCGATGAGGTAGACGCGGACCTTGTCGTCATAGGTAATCGCGGACTCAACACCCTGACAGGCCGGCTCCTCGGATCGGTGCCGTCCGACGTCGCACGCAAGTCGACCTCCGACGTGCTGATCGTGCACACGGTGCGCTGAGTCAGCAGAACTTCTCGCGGGCGATCATGATGTACTGCCGGGCGGCATCGTCGCCCGGCGTCTTCGTGTCCGAGACCGTTGCGGCATACGCTGCGATCGACCGGACCACCTCGATCAGCTCTTCCTCCGAGGTTCCGGCTGCCAGGCGGCTGCACACTCCGCGCCCCACCGCGAGCAGAGTCTCGTCGGGCACTCCTGCCGCCAGCCCCGAGTCGGCCAACGCGTTCTTGAACTGCAGCGCGTGCGAATCGAGCATCGGCTTCTGATCGGGCCGAGTGGAGCTCGGCGAGGTCGTGGAGGTGACCATCGTGTGCTCCGGGGTGTCGGCGGTGGTGCTACACGCCGCTGCCGCGACGACGGTGACGGCGGCCAGCATCATCGTTCGTACTGCACGCAGGTGCGGCAGCCGCTCGAGCCTCAGCATGGCGCAGGGGTTAAGAGTCCCCCGAGTACCTGTGGAAGTGGTGCGGTGTGGACGACACCGAGACGCTGGGTCGCGCGGGTCAACGCCACATACAGATCATTGAGTCCGCGCGGCGATGCTTCCTTGATCTCCGCCGGTTCGACGAGCACCACCGAATCGAACTCGAGTCCCTTCACGTCTTTCACGGTCACCACCTGGACCGAGTCCGAGGCCAGATGTGACCACTCGAGCGCCAGGCGCGGCGGAACGATCACCGCGGTGAGCCCGGGCCCGGCCTCGGCATCGACAGCCTCACAGACCGCGTCGACGAGCTGATCGCGACCGACGTGTCGCGCCCACGGCTCGAAACCGGAGTCGCGCACCGAGCGGGGCGGCACCTGTTGGGGGTCGATTTCGGTGAGCACATCGTGCGCGATCCGCATGATCTCGGAAGGCGTCCGATAATTGACCGTCAGCTCCGTCTTGCGCCACCGATTCTTCACATACGGTTCGAGGATTCGTTGCCACGACGAGGTTCCCGCAGGGTCACCCGTCTGTGCGGTGTCGCCCACCAGAGTCATCCACCGGTTGGGGATCCGCCGCATCAGCATGCGCCACGCCATGTTCGACAACTCCTGCGCCTCATCCACGATCATGTGGCCGTACGTCCAGGTGCGGTCACCTGCCGCGCGTTCGGCGGCAGTCCGGTGCCGCGTCATGTCTTGGCGCTCGGCGAGTTGTGACGCGTCGATCAGGTCGTACGCCATCAACAGTTCGGGATCGAGTTCGTCCTCCAGATCCTGTGGCGCAGAACCTGTGAGAATATCCAGCGCGCCCTGGGCGTCGGCGATCTGTTTGCGCCATTGTTTGGCGGCCGTGTCGCGCTCTGCCGCGTCGTCGATACCCAGCAGTTCGGCGAGTTCGTCGAGAAGGGGGGCGTCAGCACTGCTGAATCCGGTATGCGGGGCCGGCCGATGCAGGGCCTCGATCTGGCCCTCGGTGAGATTCGGAGCTGCTGTGGCCAACCGCTTCCTCGACGCCAGCAGATCCGACAGCACTCGCTGCGGTGTCAGTGTGGGCCACAGCGCGTCGAGTGCGGCCACGATGCCGGAATCGGCCCGCATTTCCGATCGGATGTCGTCGATGTCGTCGCGGCTCAGAAGATTTCCGCCGTTGACGAGGTCTGCTCCGATGAGCTCCGCCATCTGATCGGCGAGGGCTTCGATGACACCGGACACGAAGATCGGCCGCGCCAGATTGTGCGGGCGTCGTGACGACCGTGCACGGCCGCGGGCGCGGGTGACCATCTTGCGGTCGAGCGTGAGCCGGTAGGTGTCGAACGGGATGGGCACCGGCTTCGACGGCACCTCCTGCCGATCGCGAACCGCCTTCTTCAATATGTCCACCATGTCGAGGGATCCCTTGATCTCGACGGCCTGGATGTGGTCGTCGACGGTGGCCTTCACTCCGGGGTAGAGGTCGCCGACAGTGGACAGCAGCACGCCCGTTTCCCCCAGTGACGGGAGTACCTGGCCGATGTAGTCCAGGAACGTCGAGTTTGGGCCGACGATGAGGACCCCACTCTTCGCGAGCCGTGCGCGATAGGTGTAGAGCAGATAGGCGGCACGGTGCAGAGCGACCGCAGTCTTTCCGGTACCGGGTCCCCCCTGCACCACAAGCACGCTCTTGTGCTCGGACCGGATGATCGCATCCTGCTCCGATTGGATTGTCGCGACGATGTCGTGCATCTGCCCGGTGCGGGCTGCATTGAGGGCATCGAGGAGCGCGGATTCGCCGGCGACGCCCCCGGCGGAGCCGACGGTCGCGTGCTCGCGTGCGGTGTCGAGGTCGAGATACTCGTCGTTGAGGGCAGTCACGGTGCGGTTACGGCTGCGGATGTGCCGGCGCAGCACCACCCCTTCCGGGGTCGCCGGTGTCGCCAGATAGAACGGGCGGGCGAGCGGTGCGCGCCAGTCGAGCAACAATGATTCGTAGTCGTTGTCCTCGTCGAGGATGCCGATACGACCGATGTACCGGGCCTCGGTGCGGTCGCCGCCGACTTCCTGACCGTCGCTGTCGTCGGTGTCACGCACGTCGACGCGGCCGAAGCACAGCCCGTGTTCGGCCGCGTCGTATTTGGCGAGGTCCTCGGAGTACATCTGGGTGAACGATTCCCGTTCGCTGCGTGCTTGGGGCGTGCCACCCGTTTCCAGCAGCACCCGTTTCAAGCGCGTCTGGGTGTACTCGCGCAGTTCGTCGAGGTGTGTGTACAGCGTCGACAGGTAGCGCTGCTCGTGCTCGAGGTCGGGATGGGGCGCGCCATCATCCGGCACATGAACTCCTCGGGTTGGAACGATTCGAACGCGCAGGCACGTCGAGGAAAGTGTCCAAGGAGTCTAGTTCGGCCGGGGCCGGCGTGCAGAAAACAGGGGCGCGTCTGCTGAGACCCGACGGGGAGTCGAGTCGCTTACCCGAGCTTCTTCTCGAGTGCCTTTTCAGCTTTGGTTCGGGTCTTCTCCGCGCGCGCCCGTGCGTGCTGCGCGGTGTCGAGTGCCTTCTCGTTCAGTTCGGCGGTCCGCTCTTCGGCCAGGTGTGCCAGCTCCGCGCCCCGATCGCGGGTCGTCTCCCACCACTTCGAGCCGTGCCGACGCGCGACCTCGGCGTATTCGGGGGCGCGGTTCCGCGCACGTTCGAGAAGTTCGCTGCCGCGTTCTTTCGCGGTGTCCGTGAGTTCGGGAGCGTGCTCCTTGGCTGCGCCGATGAGTTCGGTGCCGCGTTCGCGCGCGACCTCCGCGACTTCGGGGACGCGTTCCTTGGCCTTCTCGAAGAGCGCGCTTCCCTGATGACTTGCCTCGTCGGTGAGCGACTTCACTCGATCGGAGACGGTGTGCAGGGCATCGCCGGTCGTGTGCTCGGATGGCGATCCGGGCAAGGCCGCCACCACGGCTTCCTGTGCATGACGGGCGGCGCGTCGGCCTCGCCACCCGAGAGACGGTTTGCCTTCGGTATCGACAGATGCGAGGAGTAGGCCACCGAACAGCCCTACGTTCTTGAAGAACTGTGTGCGGTGCTGGGCCCGTGCGGCGGGATCATCGTAATTCCAGAAGTCGTGGCCGGTCACGGTGGTCGGTATCACCGTGCCTGCCAGTGCGAGGGCCGAGATCCGCGGCCATTTGCCGATGGCGAGAAGCGCGCCGGCGCCGACCTGCACCGCGGCGTTGAGCTGCACCAGGGTCTCCGGATTGCTGGGTAGACGGTCGGTGACCGAATCGGGTAGGACGCCGATCATCTGATCCAACCCCGGTTGGGCCCCGGCGGCCTTGGGGGTGGGGTTGCGCAGGGCGTCGATTCCCCCTGCGATGAAAATGGACGCGAGCATCGGACGAGCAATCCTTCGGACGATCATGTGCAGCCTCTTTCTCCGCGGTCGCTGTGTGTTCAGACCCTGTCACGTGTACCCGGATAGGACCCGATATATGCGAGATCTTCGCGCACATGTGATGGATGAAATTCGGAATAGACGGAAATCATCGATATACCGAATATTGTCCATGCGGCAAGCCTCAACAACTACCAGCCCCTGAATCGCTCGGGTGTGAACCGGATCGGCACCGCATAGTCGGCGCGGAAGCGTTCCGGGGTCATGCCGAGGGACTCGATGTCGTGGTCGTACTTGGCGACGAAGCGGGCCCACTCGGCATCATCGACGGCAGTATCGGCTTCAGCGCTGGCGGTGAAGACCGCCACCTGACCACCGTGGGTGTCGCTGTTGAGATTCAAGCTCACGCGCGGTTGCCCAGCGATGTTGCGCAGCTTGGCCGTGCCCGGCTGGGAGAACATGAGGACGCTGTCGTCGGACCAGAGGAACCAGACCGGCGTCGGTACGGGTGATCCGTGTTGATCGACGGTAGTGAGCCAGAGGACTCGCTCCACGTCGAGGCGGTCGGTGACGGACGTGGGAATGGACGGTGTCGCAGTCCGGGGCATCGTTCTGTCCTTTCGTCGAGGCAGCGCAGTGGGTGCAACACCGGCGACGGCCCCGATCTTCCGGGATGCGGTGTCTTCTGGGGCCTCTCGGCGTCACCAGCCCCGCTCGCGCCACTCCCGGAGATGTGGGCGCTCGGCGCCGAGCGTGGTGTCCTTGCCGTGGCCGGGATAGATCACCGTGTCATCACCGAATCGCCCGAACAGTTTCGCCTCGACGTCGTCGAGCAACGATGTGAACTTCTCGTTGTCCGCGGTCTTGCCGATCCCGCCGGGGAACAAGCAATCACCGGTGAAGACGTGATGACGGCTCGTGCCGGCCTCCTCGAGCACGAGCGCGATCGAACCCGGGGTATGCCCGGACAGGTGCAGCACCTCGAGGCTCAGCTCGCCGATCCGGACGGTGTCACCTTCCTCGAGATAGCGCTCCGGGGTCACGGGCAGGGGTTCGGCGTCGAGCGGATGCGCGGCGGTAGGTACCTCGGTTGCGGCAGCGACCTGCTCGAGTCCCTGCCAGTGGTCCCAGTGCTGGTGCGTGGTGACGACGAGCTCGAGATTCGGCGCATGCTCGGCAAGGTAGGGCACGAGAAGGCCGGGTTCGTTGGCCGCGTCGATGAACAGCGACCTACCGGTCGCCGTGTCGGTGATGAGGTACGTGTTGTTGTCCATCTGTCCGACGGAGAGCTTGACGATGGTGGCGCCGGGGATCGTGCGGCGCTGCGCGGGGCCGCCGGGGGAGACCTCGCCGGTGTAGTGATCATCGATGATGAGGGGTTGTGTCATGTGCCGCACGCTACCGGTGTGGTGCATCGTCCGAGGTGGAGTGGCCGCAGGCCGGAACGTGTCGGTGCGCACGCCTACGATGGGTCGGGGCCTGAATGGGGCCTTGTCGACGAGGAAGGAACTGGCGTGGCGGATCGCCTGATCGTACGAGGGGCGCGCGAGCACAACCTGCGCGGTGTCGACTTGGATTTGCCGCGCGACAGCCTGATCGTGTTCACCGGCCTCTCCGGATCCGGCAAATCGAGTCTTGCCTTCGACACGATCTTCGCCGAAGGTCAGCGTCGCTACGTCGAGTCGCTGTCTGCCTACGCGCGGCAGTTCCTCGGTCAGATGGACAAACCCGACGTCGACTTCATCGAGGGGCTGTCGCCGGCAGTGTCGATCGACCAGAAATCGACGAACCGGAACCCGCGCTCGACCGTCGGCACCATCACCGAGGTCTACGACTATCTCCGTCTGCTGTATGCGCGCGCCGGCGCGCCGCACTGTCCCGTATGCGGCGAGAAGATCGCACGCCAGTCACCGCAACAGATCGTCGACCAGGTTCTCGACATGGAAGAAGGCCTCCGCTTCCAGATCCTCGCACCCGTGGTGCGGACCAGGAAGGGCGAGTTCGTCGACCTGTTCGAGCACCTCACCGTGCAGGGATACGCCCGTGTACGGGTAGACGGAGTTGTCTACCCGCTCTCGAAGCCACCGAAGCTCAAGAAGCAGGAGAAGCACGACATCGAGGTGGTCGTCGACCGCCTGGCGGTGAAGTCCTCCGCCAAGCAACGCCTGACCGATTCCGTCGAAACGGCGCTGCGCCTCGCCGAAGGGATTGTCGTCCTCGATTTCGTCGACCGCGACGAGAACGCCTCCGATCGCGAACGACGATTCTCCGAAACCCTGGCCTGCCCGAACGCACACCCCCTCGCGATCGACGACCTCGAGCCGCGCTCGTTCTCGTTCAACTCGCCGTACGGTGCGTGCCCCGACTGCGCCGGCCTGGGCGTACGCAAAGAAGTCGACACCGACCTGGTGGTACCCGACCCCGACCGCAGCCTCGCCGAGGGTGCGATCGCGCCGTGGTCGATGGGGCAGAGTTCCGAGTACTTCACCCGGCTGCTCACCGGATTGGCCGACGTGATGGGCTTCGACATCGACACCCCGTGGAAGAAGCTGCCCGCGAAGGTCCGCAAGGCCGTGCTCGAAGGCAGCACCGAACAGGTGCACGTCCGGTACAAGAACCGCTATGGCCGGGTCCGCTCCTACTACGCGGAGTTCGAGGGCGTCATGCCGTTCCTGCATCGTCGCATGGAACAAACCGAGTCGGAGCAGATGAAGGAACGCTACGACGGGTACATGCGCGACATCCCGTGCCCGACGTGCAACGGCACCCGACTACGCCCCGAGATCCTGGCGGTCACGATCACCGCAGGCGACCGCGGCGCGAAGTCGATCGCCGAGGTGTGCGAGTTGTCGATCGCCGAGTGCGCCGACTTCCTGAACAGCCTCACTCTCGGCCCCCGGGAAGCAGCGATCGCCGGT
Source organism: Rhodococcus ruitaii (assembly GCF_055230935.1). NCBI lineage: Bacteria > Bacillati > Actinomycetota > Actinomycetes > Mycobacteriales > Nocardiaceae > Rhodococcus > Rhodococcus ruitaii. Next base: position 108,842 of record NZ_JBUYWC010000016.1, read on the forward strand.
CAGGTCCTCAAGGAAGTGCAGGCGCGGCTCGGCTTCCTGCTCGACGTGGGCCTGGATTACCTCACCCTCGCCCGCGCGGCCGCTACCCTGTCCGGTGGTGAAGCCCAACGTATCCGGCTCGCCACCCAGATCGGTTCGGGTCTCGTCGGAGTCCTCTACGTACTCGACGAGCCGTCGATCGGTCTGCATCAACGCGACAACCGCCGGTTGATCGACACCCTCACCCGGCTACGCGATCTCGGGAACACCCTGATCGTCGTCGAACACGACGAGGACACCATCCGTGCATCAGACTGGGTGGTCGACATCGGCCCCCGCGCCGGAGAGCACGGCGGGCACGTCGTCCACAGCGGTACCTACAAAGGGCTTCTCGACAATTCCGAATCGATCACCGGAGCGTTCCTGTCGGGTCGCGAGACGATCCCGGTTCCGCTCGTGCGTCGGCCCGTCGATCCGAAACGTCAGGTCACCGTGATCGGTGCCCGGGAGAACAACCTCAGCGACATCGACGTCGCATTCCCGCTCGGGGTACTCACCTGTGTGACCGGTGTGTCGGGCTCGGGCAAGTCGACGCTCGTCAACGAGATCCTCGCGACGGTGATGGCCAACAAGCTCAACCGCGCGCGGCAAGTGCCCGGCCGGCACACCCGCATCAACGGTCTCGATCAGCTCGACAAACTCGTGCAGGTCGATCAGTCGCCCATCGGACGGACACCGCGGTCGAACCCCGCGACCTACACCGGGGTGTTCGACAAGATCCGCACCCTCTTCGCCGCGACCACCGAGGCCAAAGTCCGTGGTTACCAGCCAGGACGTTTCTCGTTCAACGTCAAGGGCGGTCGCTGCGAAGCGTGTTCGGGCGATGGCACTCTCAGGATCGAGATGAATTTCCTGCCCGACGTATACGTGCCGTGTGAGGTGTGTCATGGTGCCCGATACAACCGGGAGACACTCGAGGTGCATTACAAAGGCAAAACGATCGCCGAAGTGCTCGACATGTCGATCGAGGAGGCCGCAGAGTTCTTCCAACCCGTGACCTCGATCCACCGCTACCTCGCCACCCTCGTCGAGGTGGGTCTCGGGTACGTCCGCCTGGGCCAGCCCGCGACGACGCTGTCCGGTGGTGAGGCGCAGCGCGTCAAGCTCGCCGCCGAACTGCAGAAGCGTTCCAACGGACGTACCGCCTACATCCTCGACGAACCGACGACCGGACTGCACTTCGACGACATCCGGAAGCTGCTCGGAGTCATCAACGGGCTCGTCGACAAGGGCAACACGGTCGTCGTCATCGAACACAATCTAGATGTGATCAAGACATCGGACTGGGTCATCGACCTGGGCCCGGAAGGTGGATCGGGTGGCGGCACCGTGGTTGCGGAAGGCACCCCCGAGGAGGTCGCGGCGGTCGAGCGCAGTTACACCGGCCGATTCCTGGCGGAAACACTCGCAGAGTCCGCGCTGGCCCCGAACGGCAATACCGCTGAGAGGGAGACCGCTCGCCCCGCCCGTAAACGTGCGCCGAGGAAGAAGGCTGCCACCGTCTGAGCAGGCGGGACGAGACACCCGCAGATCGTCAGTAGACCGGACCGGTGTACTTTTCGCCCGGGCCCTGCCCGGGTGAATCGGGTACCGAGGATGCTTCGCGAAATGCCTTCTGCAGTGCCTGCAGACCCTCACGGATCGGACCGGCATGGGGGCCGAGGTACTCCACCGAGGCGGTGACCAGCCCGGCGAGTGCGGTGATTACGCGACGTGCCTCGTCGAGGTCGAGACGTTCGCTCGCGTCGGGGTTGTCGTCGGACAGGCCGAGCTTCTCCGCCGCGGAACTCATCAGCATCACCGCAGCGCGGCTGATCACCTCGACGGCCGGAATGTCAGCGAGGTCGCGGACCTCCGCGGTCAGGTCGGTGTTGTCGGGCGTGTCGGTGTTGTCGGTCATGTCCTCGAGGATCCCACCAGCGCAACGGACCTCGCTTCCCGGGTAGGGCCTCTGGGCAGTGATTCGGCGTCGACGTGCATCTTTTGCTAAACTCGACGACACGACCGCCCGCGCGCATCCGTGCGGGCAGCAAGTGGAGTCCGACTCCCACCTCTGGCCGCGCAGTTCAACGGCGCAGTGGTCCGGTCCTTCGAACGCTACGGCGCTCGAAGATTTCATGCCCCACCTGGGGCGTGGAATCGTTGTCGCGGTGATACCGCGGCGCGTCGACCGGTCGGTACGGACCCCGCCAAGTGCATCAGCACGGCAGCGGGGTTTTTTCGTCGAGGAATCGCCGGGCCCCGCGTGCTGCGGTGCGGTCAGAATGACCACATCGCATTTCTACCTAGGAGGCCCCATCAGCGCTGAGACCCGCATCAACGAGCGCATCCGTGTTCCCGAGGTCCGACTCGTCGGACCAGGTGGTGAACAGGTCGGAATCGTGCGTGTCGAAGATGCACTCCGCCTGGCCATCGAAGCCGACCTCGACCTCGTCGAGGTGGCCCCTGACGCCCGCCCACCGGTCTGCAAGATCATGGACTACGGCAAGTTCAAGTACGAAGCCGCGCAGAAGGCGCGCGAATCGCGCAAGAACCAGCAACTGACCGTGATCAAGGAGCAGAAGCTCCGTCCCAAGATCGACGACCACGACTACGAGACCAAGAAAAAGAACGTGGTTCGCTTCCTCGAGGCCGGCTCGAAGGTCAAAGTGACCATCATGTTCCGTGGTCGTGAGCAGTCGCGCCCCGAACTCGGATTCCGTCTGTTGCAGCGTCTCGGCGCCGATGTCGCCGACCTGGGCTTCATCGAGACGTCCGCGAAGCAGGACGGCCGCAACATGACGATGGTCCTGGCCCCGCACAAGGGCGCGAAAACACGCGCCAAGGCGCAAGAAGCCGCGCATGCCGCTCCGGCCAAGTCTTCCCGGCCTGCCCCCGCAGCACCAGCGGCGCCGGAGCAACCGAACCAGTCGGGAGAGGCACAGACCAGCTAGCCGCTCCGGCAGCACATCCGGTGCTGCGCGAGCACCGACGTATCCACGACAAGAACTGAGGACTCCATGCCCAAGTCGAAGACCCACAGCGGCACCGCGAAGCGATTCAAGGTGTCCGGTAGCGGAAAGATCCTGCGCCAGAAGGCCGGTCGCCGCCACCTGCTCGAGCACAAGTCCTCGCGCGTGACGCGTCGCCTCGACGGCAAGGCCGTCGTCGCCGACGCCGACGCACCGCGCATCAAGCGCCTGCTCGACATCTGAGCTTCCCGACCGATTATCCCGGGGGCCGAGTAGCCCCCCGAACCTGACAGGACATACCAGTGGCACGCGTGAAGAGGGCCGTCAACGCCCAGAAGAAGCGCCGTTCGATTCTCGAGGCCTCCAAGGGCTACCGCGGGCAGCGCTCGCGTCTGTACCGCAAGGCCAAGGAACAGCAGCTTCACTCGCTGACCTACGCCTACCGCGACCGTCGCGCACGCAAGGGCGACTTCCGCAAGCTGTGGATCACCCGTATCAATGCCGCGGCTCGTGCGAACGACATCACCTACAACCGGTTCATCCAAGGCCTCAAGGCCGCCGGTGTCGAGGTCGACCGCAAGAACCTCGCGGAAATCGCCGTCTCCGACGCCGAGGCATTCGCCGGCCTGGTGGCCGTTGCGAAGGCTGCGCTGCCTGCCGACGTCAACGCTCCGGCTGCCTGAGCGCGACGCTGAACGAGAATCCAGCACAGGAACGGCCCGTGGATCCGCTCACCGAGCGCACCCCACGGGTCGTTTCTGCTGTCAAACTGCTCCGCGCCGCTGAACGTCGCAAGACGGGACGCTTCCTCGCGGAAGGCGAGAACTCGGTCACAGAGGCACTCGTAGCCGGGGTCGTCCACGACGTGTTCGTCACCGAACACGCAGCCGAGCGCTACCGAGACCTCGTTGCCACCGCACAACACCAGGGCATCCGCGTCGGATTCGTCACCGATCGCGCCGCCGAACGATTATCCGACACCGTCACTCCGCCAGGGCTCGTCGCAGTATGCGACACCCTCGACGTGCCGCTCGGTTCGGCGATCGGCCCCAGGTCGCTGCTGCTCGCGATCCCGGTCGAGATGGGGGAGCCCGGCAACGCAGGCACTGTCATCCGCGTCGCCGACGCCGTCGGTGCCGACGCGGTGATCCTTGCCGGCAACAGCGTCGACCCCCACAACGGGAAGTGCGTGCGCGCTTCCGCAGGCAGCGTGTTCCATCTGCCGCTCGTGCGGGAACGCGACACCACCCGGGTGCTCGATGCCGTAGCCGACGCCGGCGTTCGTCTCCTCGCAACCGCGGCTGACGGTGAAATCGACCTCGACGACGCCGACGACCTGCTCGCAGGACCGACCGCCTGGCTGTTCGGCAGCGAAGCCCACGGACTACCTCCCGAGGTGGTCGCCCGCGCCGACCACCGGGTCCGCATCCCGATCCGCGGTCGTGCCGAATCGCTCAACCTGGCAACCGCCGCGGCGATCTGCATGTACGCCAGTGCCCGGGTGCAGCATCGGTCGCCACGCGCTTAACCTAGGATTTCTACGGTGCGGCCCCGCTGCACCGGCTTCACCCACCGACGAAGAACCGTTCGCCCGAAGAAGGAGTTGCACCGGTCGTGGCCAAGAAAGAGGGCGGCACCCCGCCGGCAGTCGATCCCCAAGCGCTGACCGAGGACTCTCTCGCCGCGGCAGAGAAGACCGCCCTCGAAGGATTCGGTGCGGCCCGCGACCTCGACGAACTCGCCCAGGCGAAGATCGCGCACCTCGGGGACAAGGCACCTATCTCGCTTGCGAAGCGTGCCCTCGGATCCCTTCCCGGCCCCGAACGGGCCGACGCCGGGAAGCGCGTCAACGCGCACCGCATCGCAGTGCAGGCCGCCTTCGACGCGCGCCGCGAAGAGCTGCTGGCGCAGCGCGATGCCGCGGTTCTCGTCGCCGAATCGATCGACGTGACCCTGCCCGCGACCCGTCGCGCGCTCGGTGCGCGGCACCCCATCACCATCATCTCCGAGCAGGTCTCCGACGTATTCATCGCGATGGGCTGGGAGATCGCCGAGGGGCCGGAAGTCGAAACCGAGCACTACAACTTCGACGCCCTGAACTTCCTACCCGACCACCCCGCCCGGACGATGCAGGACACCTTCCACATCGCACCCGAGGGCTCCCGGCAGGTACTGCGCACCCACACCTCCCCGGTGCAGGTTCGTACCATGCTCAGCCGCGACATTCCGATCTACGTGGTGTGCCCAGGCCGTACCTTCCGCACCGACGAACTCGACGCCACACACACCCCGGTGTTCTCGCAGATCGAGGGACTCGCGGTCGACAAAGGCCTGACCATGGCGCACCTCAAGGGCACCCTCGACGCATTCGCTCGCGCCCTGTTCGGGCCCGAAACCACCACCCGGATTCGACCGAACTACTTCCCGTTCACCGAACCGTCCGCCGAGGTCGACGTGTGGTTCCCGAACAAGAAGGGCGGCGCAGGCTGGGTAGAGTGGGGCGGCTGCGGCATGGTCAACCCCAATGTGCTCCGCGCGAGCGGCATCGACCCCGACGTGTACGGCGGATTCGCGTTCGGCATGGGCCTCGAACGCACTCTGCAGTTCCGCAACGGCATCCCGGACATGCGCGACATCGTCGAAGGCGATATCCGCTTCACTCTTCCCTTCGGGGTGCAGGGCTGACGCCCTGACCCGTGACCGACATCGAACGAGAGAGCTGAATTCACGTGCGAGTAGCGCAATCCTGGCTGACGGAAATCCTGCAGCGCGCCACCCCCGAGTGGAACGTCACCCCGGAGGAGCTCGACGAGGGCTTCGTCAAGGTCGGTCTCGAGGTCGAGGACATCGAGACCCTCGAACGAGTCGACCACCTCGTCGTCGGTCGTGTCGCGGAGATCACCGAACTCGAGGGATTCAAGAAACCCATCAGATTCTGCCACGTCGATGTCGGCGAGGACGCGCCCCGCGGCATCGTGTGCGGTGCTCGCAACTTCGCTGAGGGCGACCTCATCGTGGCTGCACTGCCCGGCGCCGTGCTACCCGGTGGCTTCACTATCGCGTCACGCAAGACGTATGGGCAGGTGTCCGACGGAATGATCTGCTCGGTCGCCGAACTCGGCATCGGCAAGGACCATTCCGGCATCCTCGTTCTGGAACCCGGCTCCGGTGAGCCCGGCGATGACGCGAACGACCTGCTCGGACTCGGCGACACGGTCATCGAACTCAACATCACGCCCGACCGTGGCTACTGCTTCTCGCTGCGTGGCCTCACTCGTGAGCTCGCGTGCGGTTTCGATCTCGAGTTCATCGACCCGGCACAGATCCCGTCGCTGCCGTCCGACGGGGGGGACGCCCACCCGATCCGGCTCGAACCGGAGACCGGCGCCACACGGTTCGCGGCGCGCAAGATCACCGGCACCGACCCTGGCGCGGTCACGCCATGGTGGATGCAGCGTCGACTGCACACCGCCGGGGTTCGCCCGATCTCCCCGGCCGTGGACGTCACCAATTACGTGATGCTCGAACTCGGCCAGCCACTGCACGCCTTCGACGCCACCACCCTGCAGGGCGAGATCGTCATCCGGCGTGCCACAGCGGGTGAGAAGCTCACCACTCTCGACGGTGTGGAACGAGACCTGGACCCCGAGGACGTGGTCATCACCGACGACAGCGGTGTCATCTCCCTCGCCGGAATCATGGGTGGCGCCACCACCGAGGTCGGTGACGACACCACAGACATCCTCCTCGAAGCCGCCACCTGGGATCCGCTCGCAGTGTTCCGCAGCAACCGCAGGCACAAGCTCAGCAGTGAGGCCGGCAAGCGTTTCGAGCGCACCGTCGATCCGGAAGTTGCGCTTGCGGCGCTCGACCGTGCGGCGTCACTGCTCATCTCGATCGCCGGCGGCCGCGTCGAACCAACTCTGACCGACATCTCGGTGCCCACCGAGACCGTCTCGATCCACATGGACATCGACCTGCCCGACCGTACGGCCGGTGTCAGCTACCCGAACGGCACCGCCGCCCGCCGCCTCACACAGATCGGATGTGCTGTCGAGATCGGTGTCGGCAACGACGGGAAGGGTCAGCTCGTCGTCACGCCCCCGTCGTGGCGTCCGGACCTGCGTCAGCCCGCGGATCTCGTCGAAGAGGTCCTCCGTCTCGAGGGGCTCGAACAGATCCCGTCGGTTGTCCCGGCCGCACCGGCCGGTCGAGGACTGACTCCGGGGCAACGTCGCCGCCGTTCGGTGGGCCGAGCGCTCGCCGCTGACGGCTACATCGAAGTCCTCGCCCCGGTATTCCTGCCCGCCGGCGTGTTCGATACGTGGGCGCTCGATGCAGACGACCCACGCCGCATCACCACCAGGGTGCTCAACCCGCTCGAATCCGATCGGCCGGAGTTGGCGACGACGCTGCTGCCGGGACTGCTCGAAGTCCTCTCCCGCAACGTCTCGCGCGGACAGCGCGACGTGGCGCTCTTCTCGATCGCGCAAGTTGTGCATCCCGGCCCCGAGACCACCTCGGTCGCTGCGCTGCCCGTCGACCGGCGCCCCACCGATGATGAGATCGCCCTGCTCGAACGGTCCCTGCCCGAGCAACCCGTGCACATCGGCGGTGTGTTATCGGGCCAGCGGGAACCTGCCGGCCCGTGGGGTTCGGGCCGGGCGGCAGAAGCCGCCGATGCGTTCGCCGCAGCCGAGACCATCGCCCGGGCCGCGGGTGTGCAGCTCGAGCGTCGCGCGGCGCAGTACTTGCCGTGGCACCCGGGTCGCTGTGCGGAGCTGCTGGTCGACGGTGTCGTCGTCGGCCATGCCGGCGAGCTCCATCCGGCCGTTCTGGAACGTGCCGGATTGCCCGCGCGGACATGCGCCTTCGAACTGAACCTCGATGCGCTGCCGATCGTGGAGCTGCTGCCCGCGCCGGTCGTGTCACCCTTCCCGGCCGTCCTGCAGGACGTCGCGGTCGTGGTGTCCGACGAGGTTCCTGCTGCGCGAGTGGAAGCGGCCCTGCGTAGCGGTGGGGGGGAGTTGCTCGAGGACATCCGTTTGTTCGACGTCTTCACGGGCGCACAGGTGGGCGAGGGACGCAAATCGCTTGCGTTCGCGCTGCGATTCCGCGCGTACGATCGCACCCTCACCGAGGACGAGGCGAGTGCTGCGCGCGATTCCGCCGTCGCTGCGGCATCCTCCGTGGGAGCCGAACTGCGACGGTAATCGGTGGTCGACCACGTTCGGCGCGTTGTGCAACACGCGGTCGGTCGTCGCTTCGGCTGGTTGTAGAAGATCGGATCGTCCGATTCGGTAGGCGATAAGCGAGAGAAGTGTCGAGGGCCATGAATCCGCCCTGCCTGCTGTGAATGGCGCTATTCGGCTACTTCGCTGCCGCGCCCTAATTCGGCTGTCACCGCCGGTATAATGTTGAGCGATGGATCCGATGCGTTCGGATCCGGAATCAATGTTTCTCCGGGTAGTTGTGGTTGCGGCAGAAAGAAGTTCCGGAGGGGCAGGGTCGCCTTCACCTGCCAGAATTGTGCGCCGCGCTCGACCAGGAGGCCGCGGTTGTGCACAATGACCGGTTAGCGTCGCCTGAATCTGAAAGGGGCACGACCGAAGTTCCACGGACTTCAAGGCATCCGCCATGACCGAAGGGATCAACTCAGCAATGACGATCGAAACCATCAATCCGCAGTCCTTCGGCCCTGCAGTGCATCCGTACTCGCAGGCCGTAGTGGCGAATGGATTCGTCTTTTTGGCTGGGCAGGTGGCCCTCGACGAGAACAATCAGGTCATCGCCCCTGGTGACGCCTACACACAATGCAAGGCAACGATCGACCGGATGCGACGAGTGCTGCGGGAAGCCGGATCGGAACTCGACAAGATCGTATCGGCAACGGTCTTTCTGACCTCGACGGAGCAGGCCGCGGGGTTCAACAAGGCTTGGGTTGAGGAGTTCGGCGACCATCGCCCAGCTCGAGCGTCGGTCATCTCGGGTCTCCTGATTGGCGGGGCAGTGCTCGAAGTACAGGCGATCGCGGTACTGAGTTAGAAACGCTCGGGGCGAAGCCGGGTGAAGTCAATTTTGTGGCGTGTGGGTCAACCACTCGGAATGGTGCAGTCCCTTTGGCGGTGGGATGTCCGCTGCCGCACGGCTTCTAGGTAGACGCGTTACGTGACTGCAAATTGTGCTGCTGCAGTGGGAGTTTCGATCTGATCGCGGTTCGCCGTGGCAGTTGACCGGCGTCGGCCCGGAGTGGTTGTGTAGGGGCGGGCCAGTCTCGTGCGGAGAATGCGCCGTGGATGCAGGAAGGTATTTTGATGTCGAGGCTGTGGTCGGTAGCCTAGATGCCCACAATTTGGGTGTTCGGCTACGCGTCGTGAACTTCCGTAGGTTGTCAGTCATCTGGCCCGGTGGACGCTATCCCGGATCAAGTCTGCGCAGCTCGTTGGTGAGGGTGCGCAGATCCTGGTTGGTGAAGCCGTTCGGGTGTAGCTGGAAGATCAACAGTGCGTGTGCAACGGACGGATCGCCGTTTGCGGATCTGAGGGAAGCCGTGGCCTCGCCCAGCGGTACCACCGCGGCCGCGGTCGAGGTTTTCAGCGCTTCGATCTCGGAGGTGTGTTCCGGAAGGCGATGGCAGCGACACACGACCGTTCTGAGGAGTTGTCCTCGCCCGAACTGGCGCTTCCGTCCTGTGGTGTATGAAGTGAGGTGAGCGGCGCCCGGCTCATCGGTGACGTAACCGACGACCGGGCGCGGAACTATGTGGGGGGTCGAAGAGCAGCGTGCGAGTCTGCTGTCTCCACGTTCTCGGAGAGCACCGGTGCAGGTGCTGTGGATGACGTGGCGACTGCGCGGATCGCGACGACGACGATGACGACACCCAGTATTTGCAGCGGCGTGAGTCGTTCTCCGAGGATCACCACTCCGAGGACGACGGCGAGCACCGGTTGCAGCATCAGGATCGTCGCCCCGACTCCCGGGCTGAGAAGTGGCAACGATGCCCCGACGAGAATCCATCCGGCGACCTGACAGACGAGTGCCAGCGCGGCGAGCCACCCAACAGCCGCCCAGCCGGGGAAGAAATCGATCGGTCCCCACGCCAGCGAGAGTGCCAGTCCGCTAGCCCATGCGATGAGTGACGAGTAGAAGACCTGTGACGATGCTCGGCCACGGGGGCACCATGCTCCGACGGCGAATACGTACATTCCGTAGGACAGTCCCGCAATCAGCGCGAACACCGAACCTCGGACGATCGTGTCGAAGTCACCGTCGGGTTGGGCGACGCCGCTCGCCAAGCCCACACCGAGGAGCAGGAACGGCACGGCGAGTAGGTACGTCTTCGATGGGCGTTGTCGCAGGATGCACAGGCCGAGTAAGGGCGCTACGACCACCTGAATGTTGACCAGGACGCTGGAGACGCCGGCCCCGACCAAAGCGACGGATTCGGCCCATGCAGCCATGTCGACCCCGAGCAGGAGACCGGCGAACAGTTGTACGGCGATGATCCTCGGCGGTAGTGCGCCTTTGAGCCGGTACTCCCGCCAGGCGAGGAGGGCAAGGATGGGGACGGCGATGAGGAATCGGATGAAGATGTTCGTCGCTGTCGATACCGACGCCAGGGCGATGAAGATGCCCGATGAGCCGAGGGCTACTGCACCCGCGCTGAGCTGCAGTGTGGGCGGGCTTCGCCGCAATACCTGGGACGACCGCCTATGTCGAAGCACGAATCTGCAGAGTGACACCGGCACCAGCAGTGTCGGTGTCGAAGTAGGTGAAGCCTGCCCCGTTGGGGGCGCGACCGCGGAGTTTGGGGTGGGGTCCTGCCGCTGTGATCTCCGCTTCGGAGTGGTCGAGATCCTCGACCGAGAATCCCAGGTGGAAGACCCCTTCGCCGTGCTCGTCGAGGAAGCGGCGCTGCAGTGTGTTGCCTTCGGGCGGATGACACAGCTGCAGTTGGACGTTGCCGATAGTCGTGTACCGGTATTCGAGTTGCATGAAGTCCTCGACGTCCGGGGTGAGGAGGCCAGAGCGGAACGGTTCGAGGGAAGGAAAAGGGTGCCACGGTCCGATGCCGAGCGACTCGTAGTATGTGACGGCTCGGTCCATGTCGTGCACCACGATGCACACGTGGTGCAAGGTCTGGAACTCACTGTTCATGGGTCTCTCACTTCCTTGTGTCGCGACGCTGGTTGTATTCCTGTGCTGCTTGTTCGAAGGTTTGTTCGGCTGACGAATTCCACTGGACTCCGGACATGGCTTTGACGCCGGGCTTGAGCCGTTGGGTTTCGTCGTAGTCTTCGAAGGGGTGGAAGAAGAGGGGTTCGGTGTCGCCGATCGATTTCAGCCGCTGTGCGTACTCGGCGAGGTAACGTTCGCGCTCGGTGGCGTCGACCCGGCCCGGCATCCACGCGGCGAACGGTGGAAGGACCGCGAATCCGGTATATGCGAGGATCCCGTTGTGGATCGGCCACAGGACGTGGAGAAGGTCACCGTCGATGCCGTGGGGTTCGTACAGCGTCGAGGCGGTACCGGTGGTCACGCAGACCATCGCCTTCTTGCCGAGGAAGTGGCCCCTGCTGTATTTGCGGCCGGCCGAATATGCGAATCCGCGGCTGAACACTCGGTCGACCCACCCCTTGAGGATCGCCGGCATCGAGAACCACCACATCGGAAAGTGGAAGACCACGAGGTCGGCCGCGGCGACCTTGGCCTGTTCGTCCGCGATGTCGCTCGGTTGCGAGCCTTCCGCGAATGCGTGTTCCTGTTCACGCGACAGATCCAGATACCCGGTGTCGGCGCGGTCGCCCGGGAAGTCTTCAGCACCGAGCTCGGCGCGCCAGTTCATCGCATATAGGTCGGTCACATCGACTTCGTAGCCCTGTTCGGTCAGCGCCGTGACTGCGGCGTTCTTCAGCGCTCCGCAGAACGATCGGGGATCGGGGTGAGCAACGACCACGAGTGCTCGCATCTTCTACCTTTCTGAGCGAGGTGCGGCTTGTGAGCGAGGTGCGACGCCAACGTGGTTGATGGTCAGACCAACCGTGGCACAGGTGTCGCGTTCCGGTCAAGTGCGTGTGTGTTCAGTTGAATCCGTATAGATGGTGGGGGTTCGCCGTGAGGATCGCGTCCCGGATCGCGGGGTCAGGTGCCCAGTCCGGCAGCAGATCCAGCAGTGTGCCGACGTTGGGCATGTCTCCCCAGAAGCCCACGTGGGGCCAGTCCGAGCCCCACACGCACCGATCCGGCGCAGCCTCGACAAGGCTCCGAGCGAACGGGATCGTATCGCGATAGTCGTCGGTCGCGGACATCCGGAAAGCACCGGACAGTTTCGTCCATGCCCCGTTCGCCATCAACTCGACGAACAGTTTCCATTCGGGGGCGTCCACGCCGCGCTCGACATCGAAATCTCCCATGTGATCGACCACGTACGGCACCGTCAGATCCCGCAGCTGCGCACTAGCCGCAGCAAGATGCGTCGTGTTGGTAAGGAATTGCAGGTGCCATCCCATTTCGGCGCAGATCGCGTCGTACCGCGCGAGTTGCCCGAGCCCGATACCGCCACCGGAGAGCGTGTTCAACCGCAGGCCGACTACACCGGACTCTTGCAGCCGTGCCAGAGTGCGATCGTCGACATCGGGTGGGGCCACGGCCACCGCACGTAGCCGGTCACGGTTCGCCGCGACGACGTCGAGCATCACTTCGTTGTCGGTGCCGTGCACGCTGATCTGCACGAGCACACCATGGGTGAATCCCACGGCGTCGAGCATCGACAGGTACTGCTCGCCCGGGGCTGGCGGCGGTGTGTAGCTGCGCTCGGGGACGAACTGGTGCCCTACCACGTGCGCGTGGGTGTCGACCGCGCTCTCCGGCAACGTGAACCGGCGCGGCGCCCGCGGCGTGGGGTCCGGATGGGGGCACACCTGGTTGATCTTGTCGGCTCCGAAATCCATGTCAGTTCCGTTTCTCGGTCTGCGGCCCGGTATCAGCCGGCCGCTTTGATCAAGCTCTTGGCGATCGTGTTCTTGAGGACCTCGGTCGAGCCGCCGGCGACCTCGTAGGCCTTGGCGTCGCGGAAGTAGCGCCCGAATGGGGATGTTTCTTGGGTCCCGGTGGCTCCGCACACCTGCACTGCCATGCTCGCGACCTTGGTGGCGAGTTCCGCGGCGAGCAGTTTGGCTGCCGATGACGAACGCTGATAGTCGCCTCCGGAATCCAGGTCGCGAGCTGCCTGGTAGGTCACAAGCCGAGCTGCATCGATCTCGGCGGCGGCTTGCGCGAAATACCACTGGATACCTTGGAAGTCGATCACGTTCCCACCGAACGCCGGTCGCTGACTCACGTACGCGAACGCGTCGTCGAACGCGGCTCGGGCGATGCCGAGGGAAATGCCGGCCGCGAGAGTGCGGCTGTTCGACAGGGTCACGAGGGCCTGCTTGAGTCCCTTGCCTTCGACGCCGATGAGCGCATCGCCCGGAATTTCGACGTCCTCGAGAACGAGGTTGACGTGGGGTCCGTTGCGCAGCCCGAACGTCTGAGCTTCGCGTGTCTGTCGTGTGCTCACGCCGGGGGTGTCGCGGTCGACGGCGAATGTCGAGACCCCTATCGGGGTTTCGGCCAGGACGACGAAGAATTCCGCGCGCGATCCGGACGTGATGAACGCCTTCTCGCCGTTGAGCACCCACCCGTCGCGTTCGTTGCCGTGGGCCTTCGTGTCGAGGGTGCGGATGTCGCTGCCGTGCCCGCGCTCGGTCAGGGCGTAGGACGCGCGCAGACCTTCGGCGTAGCGGGGAAGGACGCGCTCCTTCAAGCTGTCGTTGCCGTAGAGTTCGATGATCTTGCTGCTCTGCAGAATGGTGATGAGCGAAACACCCAGGCTTGCGCTGCCGGCGCCGAGTTCCTCGATCACCCCGAGAGCGTTTTCCATCGTTTCCCCGCCGCCCTCGTACCGGGTGGGCAGGGTCATGGCGTTCCACCCCATCTTCGCGGTCTGCTCGACCAGATCCACGGGATAGATGTCCTCGTGGTCGATCCGGTCGGCTACGGGCCGGATCACTTCATCGGTGAACCGGCGGGCGGGAGCGGCAACTTGTTCATCGACCAGGTAGCGCCAGAAATTCATGATTCGTCGACCTTCCTCGATGCCTGGCGGGAGGTGTCCCGCGTCGGCGGTGCATAGGTGGTGGAGCCGACACGCGTGCCGGCCCCGCCGCGGGTGTGCTAGGGGTATAGACCCCGCATCAGATGTGCGCGTGTGACAGCTTCCACCGCCATCGCGGTGGCTGCGGATCGAAGTGAGACGTCCTTGCTCTCGGCGTACTCGATCACGTTGGTCCACGCACGGTGCATACGCTCACGCAGGCGGTTCTCGATCTCGTCGCGGGTCCACCAGTACGCCTGGTTCGCCTGCACCCATTCGAAGTACGAGACGATCACTCCGCCGACATTGGCCAGAATGTCGGGAACAACGAATCGGTCGCGCTGCAGCAGGATTTCGTCTGCTCCCGGCGTAGTAGGGCCGTTGGCGCCCTCCACGATGAGACGGGCCTGGATCCGGTGCGCGTTCGCCTCGTTGATTACTCCCTCGACAGCGGCCGGCACGAGCACATCGACCTCGACGTACAGAAGGTCGTCCCGGTGGGGGAGTGCATCCGCGCCCGGAAAGCCGACCACCGATCCGGTTGCGTCGACGTGGAGCAAGAGGGCCGGGACGTCGAGGCCGTTGGTGGCGGCAATGGCACCGAACTGATCGCTGACCGCGACCACCCGGACGCCGGCTTCGTGCAGGAAACGCGCTGCGTCGCGGCCGACCTTACCGAACCCTTGGACTGCGGCAGTGCTACCAGACACCTCGATGCCTCGGTGGGCCATCGCTGCGAGAGCGATGTGCACGACGCCGCAGGAGGTGGCGCTCGCACGTCCGAGCGAACCACCCAGGGAGATCGGTTTTCCGGTCACCGTGCCGAGCACGGTGTAGCCTTGCCCGACGGAGTAGGTGTCCATCATCCAGGCCATCACCTGCTCGTCGGTGCCGATATCCGGGGCCGGAATGTCCTGCGTGGGGCCGATGATCGGCATGATCTCGCTGGTGTAGCGACGGGTCACGCGCTGGATTTCGTCGCGTGAGTATTGGGCGGGGTCGAAGGCCACGCCGCCTTTCGCGCCGCCGTAAGGCACATCGGCGAGCGCACACTTCCACGTCATCCACATCGCCAGTGCCCGCACCTCGTCGAGGTCGACACCGGCGCTGAACCGCAGACCACCCTTGGCCGGGCCGCGGGAAAGGTTGTGCTGGACGCGGTAGCCGAGGAACGTTTCGACCGATCCGTCGTCGCGGCGCAGCGGAACGCTCACGGTCATTTCTCGCCGCGGGGTGGCAAGCATCGTGTACACGCCCTCGTCGTAGCCGAGTAGTGCAACGGCATCTGCCAACTGGGTGTGCGCCCCGCGCAGCGGATTGGGGCGGCTCGTCGATGTGACGTCGGTTGTGGTGCTCATCTGATTTCCTCTGTCAGTACGGATACGACACGGTTCATGCCTTCGGTCAGACTCGCCATGTCGGTGGCGAAGGAGATGCGGAAGTGGCCTTCCCCAGACGGGCCGTATTCACGCCCGGAGCGCACGAGCACACCGGCAGCGGCCATGCGCGATACCAACTCGTCAGAGGACAAGGGTGTGCGCACTCGCGGGAAGGCGTAGAACGCGCCTTGCGGATGTGCGAGGTCGACACCGTCGATCCCGGCGAGCCGATCCACGACGAGATCCCGACGCTGCACGTACTGTGCGACCATGTCGCGGTAGTAGGTGTCGGGCAGGGCCAGCGCGGCCAGACCGGCCTCTTGGACGAACGAGTTCAAGGCACCGTTGACGGAACGGTGAACCAGATTGATCGACGCCGCGATGGGTGCCGGGGCGATCACGTGACCGAGCCGCCAGCCGGTCATGGCGTAGGACTTGGAGAACGTGCGGGCGACGATCACATGCTCGGCGATATCGGCCATATCCAGTGCCGAGAAGAACTGCAGATCATCGAAGACGATGTCGCAGTATGCCTCGTCGCTGAGGACCAACCCCCCGGCCTCGGCCGCGAGTGCCCCGACGGCACGGACATCGTTCGCGGACAGGACTCGCCCCGAGGGGTTACCCGGGTTGCACAGGATGGTCATCCGGGCGCCCGGGATCAGCTGGGCGAGCCGGTCGAGATCCAGCGACCCGTCGGCTCGGGTGGGAACCCACTCGACAATACCGCCGGCCATCGCGACGTGATCGGCGTAGAGCGAGTAGGTGGGTTCGGGGATCACTACACGGTCGCCCGGGTCGACCAGCGCGAGGATCGTGGCGGCCAGGCCGGCGCTGGCGCCGTGTGTGGGCACAATCTCCTGGGCGGTGAACGCGCCTGCTGTCCGGTCGGTCAGATCAGCTGCCAGCGCCTCGCGCAGCCGAGGTGATCCGGTCAGAGCCTCGTAGCGGGTGTTTCCGGCGCGGACCGAGTCGACCGCGGTCTCGATCACCGAAGGCGGGGAGGTGAAGAACGGCTCACCCATCGCAAGCGAGACGGCACCTGCAGGTACCGAACCGAGCGATTCAGGACGGCGCGAGCCGGCCATGATGCGTGCGGGGCGGTCACCGATCCGCAGGTTCGCGGGGACAGTGGCGGTGAGATCAGACATACCGGTTCTCTTTCGATTCAGGACATCGAGGTCCAGGAGAGGACCTGCTGCTGGTGAAGTAGTCGGCGCTGGACCTTGCCTGCCGCCGCATCACGCGGAATCGTTGCCACTCGGGCAACGTGTGCCGGGCGCATGAACGACGGAAGATCGGCCACCGCCTCGCGAATCGAATCGACCGGGACGGTGTCGGCGACGACATAGAGGACGACGTCGTCGTCGACGAGTTCACCCGGCTTCTTCCACAGTGCAAGATCGGCGAGGGTATCAATCGTGCCAAGGCGTTCTTCGACGTAGGGGATGGGAACGAACTCTCCCTTGACGCGGATACTTTCGGCGGCGCGCTCGAGGAAGACGAGACCGCCGGCCTCGTTCCGTCGCCCGAGATCGCCGGTAGCGAACCAGCCGTCGTCGTCGCGGTTCGGCTCGATGGCACCGTCGCGGAAATAGCCGGCGAAAAGGGTGTTCGCCTGCCTCTCCCGCACGAAGATCTGGCCGTCGTCGTCCAGCCGGTCCTCGACGTCGCGTCGAGTCAGGCCACCGAAGCGGCTCGCGTTCGCCGGAATGTCATCGGTGATGGACCACCGATGCAGGTGGCTGACACCGGCGGCCTCAGTGGAACCGTAACCGGATACCGCGGCCGGGATACCGAAGCGGTGCATGAATTCGCCATCGGCATAGAACATCGTGCGCACGCCGTGCACGCCGGCATCGTCCGCCGTCGTCGTACGCTTGAGAATCTCCACCGGAGGCGCATGCAACGCAAGCGCTGTCACACCGTGCTCGCGGACCGTAGGCCAGAATCCGCGGGCCGAGAACCTCCCGACGGTGAGCGCATCGGCTCCTGCCCACAGTGCACCGATGATCCCGTAACCCAGCGGATTGATGTGGAACAACGGGAGAGGTGCAAGCATCCGGTCGTCGGAGCGTAAGGTCAACGCCTCCGCCATCGCGGCGCCGAGCCTGAGGAAGTATTCGTGCGTCTGCGCGCAGAACTTCGGAACGCCGGTCGTGCCGGACGTGTGCATGAACGACGCGAGATCCGACGGTGCGGCATCGAGGCCCGGGCAGCTCTCCGGAGCGCTCGCCGGACAGTTCCGCACGGACGTCAGGGGCAGGGTACGCAGATGCGTCGGGATCGTCTCGAGGTCGGTGAACACGACCGCGGGGTCGAGACGGCCGAGCATTTCGGCCAGAAGTTCGGGCGGGTAGGTGGGATTGACCAGGGCCACCGGTGTCCCGGCCAGCAGACACGCCATCCACACGAGCATGTAGTCGGTGGAGTTGTTCGCGACGAGAGCGATGCGGTCGTCCCTCCGCACACCCAGATCCTCGAGCATCTGCGCGCCGGATGCCGCAGAATGCAGTGCATCGGTCAGGGTGATCTGGTCGTCGACGGCACCGACACGAAGGTCGGGTCGTTCCAGGGAGCGCTGCACGAGCAACTGGGCCAGATTGGTGATACTCATCGTGTCTCGGTCTCCTCCGGACTGGGGCGTGGGAATCGTCATCGGGTGGGCTTCTCTCGGGTCAACGACCACATCTGCCGTGATCGCTCGACCTCGGTGGCGCGCGCCCACGGGTCGCCGGCGCTCGTGGTGAGGGCAAGGGACGACTTCGCGCGGCGGGCGAGGCCCGGGTCGGCGCGGAGCGGTCGGGTCAGTCGCTCGACGGTGCCCTCCAGCTCGGCGGGATCGACGGTGCCCCAGGTCAGACCGATTTCCTCGGCTCGTGGCGCCGACACCGGTTCGGCGAACAGTCCCATAGCGGCCGCCGTTTGACGGCCCGCGACGCGATCGATCAGGTGGAAGTGACCGCCGCCGGGATGGATGCCGACTGCGGCGAACCCGGAGACGAAGAGCGCTCGGGTCGAGGCGACGCGGATGTCGCAGGCCATCGCGAGATTGACCCCGGCTCCCACTGCGGGTCCGTCGACGCAAGCGAGAGTGGGTACCTGCAATGCGCCGACCCTCGCGAATGCAGAGTAGAGGCTGTCGAGGGTGTCGTACACCGTGTCTGCGGCTGCTCCGTGGAGGCCGGACAGAACCTCGCGCGCTGCACCGGAACAGAACGATCCGTCGACGCCCGTGATGACCGCGATGCCGATCGATGGATCGGTGTCGATTCGTTCGCAGGCTGCGACGATCTCGGCGGCGCTGGCTGCGTCCAGTGCGTTCTTCGTGGCTGCGCCGTCGAGAATGAGCCACGCGCATCCGTCGCGGACGTCGAGGCGCACCTGTGTGTGTGCGAGGAGATCCGAAGTCACGGTGGACCTTTCGTGTGCGTCGTGTGGTCGATCCGAATTCGCCGACCTGCGATTCCCATCGTGCAAGTCGATCTTTAATAAGGGAATGGCATTCCGGTGGCCCTCAGTCGTAAGATTTCCTTATGTCTCCGCGTTTGACGTCTTCCCAATTGGCTCTTCTCACCGAGATCGAGCGAACGGGTTCGCTGGCACGTGCGGCTGTTGTTCTCGGGATCAGCGCGCCGGCTGTCTCGCAGCAGCTCTCGCGCCTCGAGAAGGAGGTCGGTGCGACCTGTGTGGAGCGCGGAGCCCGCGGCGCGCGCCTGACCGGGCTGGGCACTCTGCTCGCCGGGCACGGCGTGCGAATCCTGCGCGAACTCGACGCGGCCGAGCAAAGCACTGCCGAGTATCTGGGTGAGCACACCAACCGTTTACGTGTCGGTGCGCCGCCGTCGTTGTCGATCATCATGCTGATGGACGCGATCGCGGCGATCCGCTATCGCCATCCGGATGCGGAGTTGTCGGTGGTTGACGTGATGTCGGATGCCGGTGTCGAGCTCGTGGCCTCCGATCGGCTCGATCTCGCCTTGTGTGCGGATTACGTCGATGTGGTGGCCGATGATCGAGTGACTTCCCATCATTTGGCCAGCGACCCCATCGAGGTCCTCTTCCCGGATGATCACCGACTCGCTGTGGAGCCGGGCGCCCCGGTCGACCTTCGGGATCTTGCCGAGGACGACTGGGTGAGCGGTCCGCCGGGACGGCCGTCCCGGGTGCAGCTCGACGACAATGCGGCCGAGTGTGGATTCGTGCCCCGTGTGCCGTTCCAGACCGAGTCGTACGACGTCGCTCAGGCTCTCGTCGATGCCGGGGTGGCTTGTGCGTTGGTTCCGCAGTCGGCGATCCATCACCGCACGACGGTGATCTCACGTCCCCCGACGCGCGCACTCATGCGGGAGATTCGTGCTGTCCTGTCGTCTACGTCGGACCATGTGCCGCTCGCTCACGAGCTGCTCGGCTATCTCCGGGCCGCGACCAAGCGTGGTCGTATTCGCCGGGGGTAGGCCGAAATGGTCCTGTGATACACATACGCCATGTCCGCAGACTCCTCCCTCGGTGCCGACTTCGAAGCGCTGCTCACCCCTGCTGTCCGCACAACCTCGGTGGACGACGTTGTCGTCAAGCTGCGGGAGATTCTGTTGACGGGGGAGGTGGAGCCCGGCCAGAAGCTCCCGAGCGAACGTGAGTTGGCTCGGTTGCTCGTGGTGAGCCGCACGACTGTGCGTGAGGCGTTGCGCACGCTCGAGGCTCACGGGCTTGTCCGTATCCGCGTCGGGGGTGCGGGGGGTGCGTTCTTCAGCCCGCCGGATCCTGGCCTGATGGGGTCGGCGTTGGCGATGCTTCTGGCTTTCGAGTCGGTCTCGGAGGAGGACCTGACCGAATATCGCATCGACTTCGAGCAGGAGAATGCCGAGCTGGCGGCCCGCCGTGCGAGCGACGACGAATTGGCCCAACTGCAGAGCATCCTCGACGAGGTCCGTGAATCGGGCACTGCCTCCGCGTCCGATTGGGAGCGTGTACGGGCTCTCGACCTGGCTGTGCACGAATTGCTACCCAGGTTGACCCACAACGCCGTCCGGGTGGCGATCTCTCGGGGGATCCATGACGCCCTCGCGCGCAGCTTTGCCAAGGTCGAGCCCCGAAAGGGGCGCCCGGAGCTGCTTCGCGCCGAGATGATCGACGTGCTCACGAAGGTGCTCGCCCGTGACGGCGAGGGGTCGCGCGAAGCCATGGCGGCGCATCTGCGTCAATGGCGCTTGTAGTGCACCGTTAAGGGTAATTGGTGACTGCCGTAACAGAACGTTATCGGCTGTGTGTTGACCCACTCCGGACACGTATGGCAGCGTTGGTCTGACCATCGACCACCACTTATCGGGTTCTGGAGACGATTGATGAACATTCCTGCCGGCCGTACGGGACTCTTTCCGATCGGCCCCACCGCGCCCTACTCCTTTGCTGCCGGCTCGGACGAGCGCGCAGAGATCGCCACCGCGCTCGACGAGATCCGCGGCACCGATTTCCAGGTAGCAAGCACGATCGCCGGAAAGGAGGTTCGTACCGGAAAGACGATGGAGATCCGTACCCCGCACGACCACTCCACACAGCTCGGCGAACTGGACATGGCCGGGCCGGCCGAGGTCCAAGCCGCAATCGACGCGTCCCTCGACGCATCCCGCTGGTGGGCTGCGCTGCCGTGGGAGGAGCGGGCAGCGCCCTTCCTCAAGGCCGCAGACATGCTTGAACATGGTCCGTGGCGGGCCAAGCTCAACGCCGCCACGATGCTCGAGCTGTCGAAGACGACCTATCAGGCGGACATCGATGCCGCGTGCGAAACAATCGATTTCCTTCGCGCCAATGTCAAGAACATGGTCGAGATGTACGGCAACCAGCCGGGTTCACAGCCAGGAGCCTGGAACCGGGTCGAGTACCGTCCGCTCGAAGGGTTCGTCTTTGCGGTCACACCGTTCAACTTCACCTGTATGAACAATCTGGCATTCGCCCCGGCGGTGTTGGGCAACACCGTGGTGTGGAAGCCGGCTGAAAGCGCGTCGCTCGTTGCGCATCTGTCCATGCAGTTGCTGCGTGAAGCCGGCCTGCCGGACGGTGTCATCAACGTCGTCTACGGTGACGGCCGTGAACTCGGTCCCACCGCGCTCGACAGCGAGCATCTCGCCGCCGTCCACTTCACGGGTTCGACCGGCACCTTCCAGCACATGTGGCAGCAGGTAGGCCAGAACGTCGCCTCTTACCGCAACTACCCGCGTGTCGTGGGTGAGACCGGAGGCAAGGACTTCATCCTGGCCCACCCGAGCGCCGACCTCGACGCTCTGGCTGTTGCCTGCATTCGCGGCGCGTACGAATTCCAGGGGCAGAAGTGCTCGGCGGCGTCCCGACTCTACGTCCCGCGCAGCCTCTGGCCGCGTTTGAAGGACCGGTTGGTGGCCATGACCGAAGAGATCAAGGTCGGTGACCCCACTGACCCCGAGGTGTACGTCGGCGCCGTCATCAACGGACGTCAGCATGCCAAGCACGCCGAGATTCTCGCGCAGGCACGCGCGCAGAAGGCCGTGGTTGTCGGCGGCAACACCGACGACAGTGTCGGCTGGTTCGTCGACCCCACCATTCTCGAGGTTACCGACCCGCATTCGCCGCTCATTACGGAAGAGATCTTCGCCCCGGTCCTGACCACATACGTGTACGAGGACTCCGACTGGAGTGAAGTGCTGCGTCTGCTCGACACGTCCACCGCATACGCTCTCACCGGGGCGGTGTTCGCCGAGGACCGACGGGCTGTGGAGGAAGCCGACGCCGCTCTGCGCTACACCGCGGGAAACTTCTACGTCAATGACAAGCCCACCGGATCGGTGGTCGGCCAGCAACCGTTCGGCGGCGCCCGAGCATCGGGAACCAACGACAAGGCCGGGACCGTGTGGAACCTGATCCGTTTCGCCAGCCCCCGCGCGACGAAGGAAAACCACCTTCGTGTTACGGATTACCGCTACCCCCACCTCGAGAAGTAACGTCGACCCACGACAGGAAAAGTCATGAACAATCCCACTGTGTATGACGTCGTGGTTGTCGGTGCAGGCATCGTCGGTGCGAGTTGCGCCTATCATCTCGCCCGCCGGGGTCTGAAAGTCGCTGTGCTCGAGTCCCGGATCGCCGCCGGTGAAGCAAGCACCGGACTGTCGTTCGCATCGGTCCGTGCCCAGTGGGCCGACGACCTCAACACCGAACTGTCCTGGCGCAGCATCCGCTTCTACCGGGACTTCGAGGAGAACCACGGTATCGATATCGGGTACCGCCCCACCGGATACTTGTTGCTGGTTCCCGACGAACACTGGCAACGGCAACTCGAGGCAGTCGAACTGCAGCGAGCACATGGTGTCCCGGTCGAGGTCCTCGATGTTGGACGAGCCCAGGAGATCACGCCGTTCGATCCGGCAGGGATCGGCGGTGCGACGTGGGGGCCCGCCGACGGGCAGGTCGATCCGGTCGGCGCAGCGAACGCCTTCTTGTCGCTCGCGCGCCGCGACGGTGCCGATGTCATCTTCAAGGCGGCAGTGGACCGGATCGAGAAGTCGTCCGAGCTGTGGCGAGTGTCGGCCGGGGATCACGCTGTGACTGCACGATATGTGGTCAACGCCGCCGGGGGATGGGCCGGAGGCCTTGCCGGCCTCGCCGGGTTCGAGGTGCCCGTGGTCCACTCACGCCGCAATGTCTACGCGACAGCAGAAGGTGCGCTGGACTCGTTCGTACCCATGACGATCGACGTCGCCTCGGGCGTCTACATGCGGACCGAAGGCCGACGCCTGCTGTTCGCGGGCGCGAAACCCGGCGAGATCGACGGATACAACATCGAGGTCGATTGGCCTTGGATGGAGAAGCTCCTCGAAATAGCGGCGGAGCGGTTCCCGTGGCTCACCGACCTACCCCTCGACCGCCGAGCATGCTGGGCGGGAACCTACGAGAACACCCCGGACCACGATGCCGTCGTCGGCGCGGATCCGTCGGATCCTCAGTGGATCAACGCGTGCGGCTTCTCCGGGCACGGAGTGATCCAGGCACCTGAGATCGGCCGGCTCGTCACGGAGCAGATCGTCGAAGGGGCGATCACCAGCATCGATGTGTCGGAGCTGGGGATCGCACGTTTCCAGAAGGATGCGACGACCGAAGACTCTGTGTCACTGGTCTTCTGAGTTCACGGGCCTGCTCAGGACGCCACCTTCCGGTCCGCAGAAGCGGGTGCAGTCGACGCTGCACCCGCGCCTGCGCGGCCACCGAAGCCGCCATGCCCTGAGTCGATCCCAGGAGCTCGTCAGGAAGGGCGAGTGATGAAGAACGTTGCACAACTACTCGTCGCGTGCGCTGAGCGCTGGCCGCACCTCGAGATCGGAACCCCCGACGACAGACTGGGCCTCGACGAGGCGCTGCAGTTCGCCGCCACAACCGCAGCGCGGCTGCACAACGCACCGCCGAGTACCACGGAACGCGCCGTCGTCCTCGGCAACAACTCGGCAGACCTCATCGTGGCGTGGATGGGCGCGGCACTCGCCGGGATCCCTGTGGCGGTGCTATCGGATGCAGTCCTGTCAGGAAGCCGACATAGTTCCCCATTGAGCTATGTCCTTGACACGCTAGATCCGTCGGTGGTCCTGGTGGACACGGCGCTCGATACAAGCATTGTCGGTGGTCGACCGACGATGCGATTCGATTCACTCCGCAATCGAGGCAGAAGACCTTACGGTGACTGCCCGGGCCTGCATCGTGACCCCCGGTCCACGGTGGCATTCTTCCCGTCGTACACTGACGGCATCGTTCCGCGGTTCTGCGCGCTGTCTCACGCACTGGTGACGGCGCAAGGTCTGCATGCCGGCCGGCTCTTCGGCTGCAAACCCGGCGAGCGCTTCTTGACGGTCGCTCCGCTCGGTCGCATCGAATCCTTCTGCCTCGGTCTGCTGGGTCCGGTATCGCGGGGGGCGTCTGCACTGACGGCGGGCGGCATTCGGGCGCAGACGTTTTGGCCTGATCTTCGGACACATGCGATCAACGGACTCGTGATGGATCGCGGATCATCCGAGTTCGTGCAGTCGACGACCCTGGATTTCGAATCCGAGGGTCATGTTCTGCGTACAGTCTTCCCCGCGGATCGGGGATTCATGACTCGTTTCGGGATTCACCAGGGGATTTCTGCATCGGTCTGTGTGGAAGCGGGTGGACTGTTCTCGTATCGCTCCTGGGATTCGCCCGCGGATGTTCCGTCCGAACCCGCAGCGTTCCTGGGGCAGGTCCGATCCGATCTGGAATACCGCATAGACACCTCGGGATACATCGATATTCGAGACCGCGACGTCCACGCGATGTTCTCCGGATACGTCGACGCAGAGACCCTCCGGAGCGAGCGTGATCAAGATGGCTGGTTCCGGACAGGAATCCAGATAGCAATGCCAACCTCACTCCGAAGAAGGATTCAATGAACAACGACACTCGGGCCGTCATCCTCGAGGGCGCGCGTACACCGGTCGGCAGTTTCGGCGGTGGGTTCGCAGGGGTTCCTGCTCACGAACTCGGCGCTGCGGCCGCTCGGGCAGCTCTCGAACGCGCAGGTGTGGCCGGCGGCGAGATCGACGAAGTCGTGATGGGCTGCATCGGTCAGGTCGGGTCGGACGCCTACAACGCGCGCAGGGTTGCTCTCGCTGCCGGGTTGCCCACCTCGGTTCCCGCATACACGGTCAACAGGCTATGCGGATCGGGCCTGCAGGCCATCTGGTCAGCAGCGATGCAAATCCACTGGGGCGCAGCCGACATCACGCTTGCTGGCGGCGACGAGAACATGTCCCGCATGCCGTTCTACGACTTCGGAGCGCGCAGCGGATACCGGCTCGGCGACCGCGTTCTGACCGACGGAACCGTGGGAATGCTCACCGACCCGTTTCACGATGTCCACATGGGTGTCACCGCGGAGAACGTCGCCCGAAAATACGACATCAGCCGCCAGCAGCAGGACGAATACGCGCTCGAATCCCAGCGCAGAGCTGCCACGGATATCGCTTCCGCTGCCTTTGCCGACGAAATCGTCCCGGTCGACATCGGCGGTCGCAGGCCCGTCACGGTCTCAGTCGATGAGCATCCCACACCCGAGACCACGCTTGACTCTCTCGCTCGTCTGCGTCCTGCTTTCGCGGAGGACGGTACCGTCACCGCCGGTAATGCATCGGGAATCAACGACGGGGCGGGCGTCGTCGTCCTTGCTCGGGAAACCACGGCCAACGAGAGGGGTCTGAGAGGACTCGCGGTCATCGAATCCGTCGCGACCGCGGCTCTCGAGCCCGATCTGATGGGCTATGCGCCCGTACTTGCACTGCAGAAGTTATTCGACCAGACCGGCATCACCGCGAACGACGTCGACACAATCGAGCTCAACGAAGCATTCGCGGCGCAAGCGGTCGCAGTGATTCGTGATGCCAAACTCGATCCGGAGAAGACGAACCCTTATGGTGGCGCAATTGCCTTAGGCCATCCGGTCGGTGCCACAGGAGGGATCCTCGCCCTGCGGGTCGCCAAGGATCTGGTGCGCCGCGATCTGGAACTCGGCGTCGTCACTATGTGTATCGGCGGCGGTCAGGCCATGGCTGCGCTGCTGCGTCGAATGCACTGAGACAGCCCAAATCCGAATCTCTCCCGGCCGCGTCGATTCGGGCGTGATAAGCATTGTCGCGCACTGACGAAAGTTCCGTCGCCTGCCGAAACAGTAGTGATCCCTGTCATTCTCAATATGTCGGAGAAATCGAAAGCAAGGAACTGCCGTGAAAGTTGCGATCATCGGGTGCGGAGAGGTCGGGCGTGCATACGCCCGGGCCGGTGCGGCCGCCGGATACGAACTCGTCCTAGTGGATCCGCGTCCCTCAGCGGCTGCGACGGCCATTGCCGATCAGAACGGCGTATCGATCCATCCATCGGTACGGGATGTAGTAGGAGACGCCGATCGAGTGTGGATCTGTGTCGCCGGCAATCTGGTGAGTTCGGTTGTCTACTCGCTTCTCGAACAATTGCCCAGAAATGCTGTGGTTGTGGATCTCACAACCGCATCGTCGGAGGACAAGAGGAGCTGTGCTGCTGCTTTGGCGGTCCGTGGCATCGAGTACGTGGATGTGGTGATCATGGGTGCGGTGGCGTTGACCGGCGCGCGCACAGCGTTGCTGGCTGCGGGTTCGAAGGGCGACGAGGTGCTGGCCGAATTCTCGGCGCTCGGAGCTCCGGGTCAGTGGATGCCCGATGGCCGGCCCGGCGACGCCGCAGCAGTGAAGTTGTTGCGCACAATTCTTACCAAAGGGCTGGAATCGCTTGCTGTCGAATGCCTGATGGCGGCAGAACAGGAAGGACTACGGCGCGAACTGTACGACGTCCTTACCGATGTCGACGCCATCGGGTTCGTACCATTCCTGGAGATGCTGGTGTCGACCCACGTACAGCATGCTGAGCGTCGGCTGCACGAGGTGCAGCGTGCCCGTACGCAACTTGCGGAAATGGGTTGCCCCTCAGTTGTTCTCAGTGGGGCGGAAGACCGCTTTTCGATCACTGCCGACGCGCTGCGGAGTAGCAGTCCTGACGAGGCTGCGACAAAGGACGCCACTGCGGCGATTTCGTGGCTGCTGAAATCGGCGCGCCCCACCTCGGAGTCGGTCTGACACAACGGTCACAAGCCTTCTGGTGAGAAGTGTATGCCGTAGGCCCTGGACGGCCCGTAGGCCCCCGCCGGTCGTCGAGTAGCAGCCCGACGACCGGCGGGGGCCCCGTCCGTATTCGAGAGTCCGGAATCCGGAGGCCGGGAGCATGATCGGCGTCCCTTCTGCGAACCGCCATCGAGTGAAACTCAGCTTAAGTCATCGAGTGAAACTCAGCTTAAGTCAGCGGTGGGAATTCTTAAGGGTACGTGAATCCATATCCGTTCTACGCTGTGAGCTGTACCACTCGCCAGGGTGGATGCCGGAGACCCGGCCACGACGACACGTCGAGCATGAGGAAGACGGCCGCTGCCGCACCTGCGTCGAGCAGAGTGCCCCGTCGTTACCCCTGCCTCATGCGACCGCGCAGCCGGCACGGTTTCGGTTCTCCAATCGAGCCAAGGAGATTACGTAGATGTCCACAGACTCGTCGCCCACCGAATACGGGGCGTCCGACAAACACCTGAAGCAGTCGATCGGCCTGGTGGGCTTGATCGGACTTTGCGTCAGCCTTCAGGTCGGCTCCGGCTGGCTGCTGGCCTGTCTGGCGGCGGTGTCTCGTGCCGGCCCCGCCGCGATCCTGTCCTGGGTGATCGGCGCGGTCTTCTTCGCCGTGATCGGTGTGGCATGGATGGAACTCGGGACCGCAGTGCCGCGCACAGGTGGAGGTGTCCGGTACCCGCGGATGAGTCACGGTGCGTTTCTCAGCTGGATCAACAGCTGGGGCTATCTCATTTCGATGATTGCCTTACCGGTTATCGAGACGATGGCGGTACTGAGTTACGTCGGGGGCCGCTGGACGCAGTTGGGACTGCTCGAAGAACAATCGGGTCAGACGATGCTGGCGTGGCCGAACGGAATTCTCACCGGGTGCGCACTCATGGTCGCGTTCCTTGCGCTGAACGTGTTCGGCGCGAAACTGCTCAGTGAATCGAACAAGGTAGTGACCGTATGGAAGCTCGCCGTGCCGACAGTCACTTTCATCCTCATGTTCACCGTGTTCCGAGTCGAGAACTTCACCGAGTACGGAGGGTTTGCTCCGATGGGCTACGGTGCGGTGTTCGGCGCGGTGACCGGTAGCGGTGTCGTGTTCGCGTACGCGGCCATCCGGCAGATCGTCGACTTCGGCGGCGAGGTAATCAATCCGAGACGGAATATCCCTATCGCCATGATCGTAGGTGGACTGCTCATCCCACTGACCTTGTACCTCTGCCTTCAGATCAGCTTCATCGGGGCGATCGATTGGGCGGCAGCCGGTGTGGAATCCGGGGACTGGGCGGGCCTGCTGCAGAGCAACTGGTCGGCATCTCCACTGCTCGACGCGGTAGTGGCCGCGGGCTTCGCTTGGTTCACGTTGGTTCTGCTCAGTGACGCCGCGCTGTCCCCAGCGGCCTCCGGATGGGTGTTCATGGGCATCGGCGGCCGGACCGCCTATGCGATGTCGGTCAACGGCGAGCTGCCCGGAGGTCTGCAGCGCATGAACCGTTTCGGGGTTCCGTGGGTGGCGCTGATCGCCTGCACCGGAATCGGGTTCGTACTGTTCCTTCCGGTGCCGAGTTGGTACTCGTTCGTCGGTATGGTGGCCACGGCACTCGTGCTCAACTACCTGATGGCGGGGCCCTGTGCCGCGGTCTTCCGACGAGTTGCACCAGAGCTCCCACGACCATTGAAGATCCCCTTCTTCGGTTTCTGGGGGGCGGCAGGATTCGTGTGCAGCCTGTGGCTGATCTACTTCGCGGGTTGGTCGACCCTGATCAATGTGATGACCGTCGTGATGATCGGTCTCCCAATCTACGCCTCCTACACGAGCGTGCGTAACGGATGGACGCCGAAGAATCTCAGTGGCGCGTTGTCGCTGGTGTGGACGGTGGGCTGGCTCTTCGTCGCGTCCGGCGGCGGATGGATGTTCAGCTCGGGTAGCGCCGGAACCGGCAACTGGCCGGCGGGCGTGTATGCGGCAGCGTTCATCGGGATGATCGTGTTGTTTCTCGTCGTTCTGTGGGCGATCAGTGCGCCGGAAGGTCGACGCCATCTCGCTGCAGGTCTGTGGGTGTTTCCCGCTCTGGTGGTCACCACTTTCGTTGCATATCTCGGCGATGTCGGACCATTGGACAACCCGGTGTTGGACGATGGAACCGATGCACTGATCATCTTCGGTGTCGCCCTGGTGACCTATCGGTGGGCGGTTCGGTCGGGATTCCGAACCGACGAGCTGGACCAGGTGGTGAGGCAGCAGATCCGGATGGATCAGGAGGAGTTGAAGGCACGGGAGATGGCGGTCTGACCCTCGCAGGGAAAGCGACCACCGAGTACGGCCACGGCAGCTGGATCAGCCGTGGCCGTACTCGTCCTCGGACAGTTCGAAGGCTTTCCAGGGCAGCATCGGAGCCGCACCGTGACCGGGATCGATCCCGATCAACCGGCCGCCGACAAGATAAACGACCTCGTACTTGGCGTCGAAATCGGCCCAGACAGAGGCGTGCAACGATCTCTTTGCGCGAACAACCCAGTCGGTAGCGGTCGTGTGCCCATGAATCTGGCTGAACGGCATCCGACACTCCGTCCACCCCGGCACGAGTTCGGATCCACAATCCGCCCAGAGCGGACCAGCGCAGGGATCGGGTGTGCCACCGAAGAGCACGCGGCCACCTCGGAACACGTCCGTATCGCTTCGGCGGGAGAGTGCATTGATCCGTGCCGCTGCTACATCGGCGGAGCCGGGCGCCCCGAGCACATCGTGCCAGAACGCGGCGGTGACGCCGGCATGGGTGATGAGAAACGACTCGCGCCCGACCTGGATCGACGTGGCTGCGACCGCCTTGCCCTGTGTCCACCAGCGACGCAGGGTCCTGATTGTGTGGCGGCACAACCGCTCGTTCCAGCGGAACACCGGAGGTCGGAGATAGTGGGCCTCATGGTTTCCGATCAGCTGCACCCACTGGTCGGGCTGACTCTCGAGATATCGGTCGACGAGTGCAACGACCCCCTCGGAGTCGGGACCGCGATGGACAAGATCTCCGACCTGCACCACCAGCAGATCGTCGGGCAGATGTCCGCCGTCCCGGACTCCGAGGCGAGCGAGCTCCGCCTGCAGTTCCTGTAGGTGACCCCCGACATCGCCGATGACTGCAATACGCATGCTCACCGTCGGGGCCGCGGGGTGCGCTGCTCGATCGCCCACTCGAGCGTCGGGGTGTATTCGGCAACCGTGTCCATCCTTCGCTGAATGGCGGAGATCTCACGGACGGTCTGTGTGATGATGCTTCGGTCGATCGGTGAAAGGTTGTCGCGGTCGAGCAAGTCGGTCGGTGTCTCGCCGCGCTCGATCTGGGCGAGCTGGTAGTGCAGCCGGAGGCGTTGCAGGACATCGAACGCCTCGATGAGCCGGTCCGCGTGCCGCTCCGGCAGGATCTCCGACCCCGCGGCAGCACGCAGCCTGCGGGTCGTCTGAAGTTCCGTCGAACCTACCCCCAGAGCCGCCCAGCGCGCGATCGTCACGATCGGCATCAGACCGTGGGCTTTCACATCGAACGTGGTTCCGCGTCCCGTCAACATGTCTCGCACCGAACGCCGCTTCGTGCGGTGCGACAGCGATTCCTGCAGCAGCAGCCCCATAGTGTTGGGATGCTTGCGGAAATCTCCGAAAACTTGCGCTACTTCGGGTAACCCGGGATCACCGTGGATCGGTCGGCCGTCGACCAACAGCGAGGTCATGATCGCGCCCTTGTTCTCGTCCGGTTCGGCCAGCCAACGGGTCGCCGCCGCACGCCATTGCTTGTTCGTACGCGAGAAAGGTGCCCGGGGCGGGGATGCCCCGTGGGAATCGACCTTGATGCCGGCACGGGTGATCACGATGTTGACTTCCTTGAACGCGGCTCGATAGCCCATCTTCTGTTGCTCGGTCACCGAGTCGTCAAACGCGACTGCGGCGTCGACATCGGAGCTGAGCACCGCTTCGCGTCGGCCGTTGCTTCCCAGGGAGAGCCAGGTGAACGCATCGACCGACAGTTTCGGATGAGCCTCGAACACCAACACGATCGCCCGTCTGATGATCGTGTCGACGATCGCGGAGTACACCGCGATCGCGCGGGACGACGCGAGACCGTGGGCCAGGACATCGCGGATGACTCCCGGAACCGGCCGCGCCCGGTCGACGAGGTCCTCGACGGTCTCGGCGCGGCGAATTCGTTCGTGCGCACCTACGTCGGAAGTGGTGGGCGCGACGACGAAGTCGCGGGCCTCGACCAGTCCGCGCACTGCTCCGGAGCGGTCGGTGACCAGAAGGAATTCTGCATGGCTGTCAAGGAGCGTGAGTAGTGCCTCGGCCGCAGATTCCCCGGACGGGGTCGTCAGCGCCGGGTGGTCCATGACCGCGCCGGCGTTCGTGTCGAGCGGCAGCCAACCCGCAAGGATGCGGCGGCGCAGGAGGGAGTCCGTGACGATGCCGTACTCGTGGTGCCCGACGTCTACTACCGCACAGGGCAGGCCGCGTTCGGTCATCTGCTGTGCGACCTCGGTGACGGAGGTGTCCGGGTCGACGACCAGCGGCTCCGCCACCACGAGGTCGTCGACGGTGGTGTACACAGGACGTCTGGAAGCGAGCCTGTCTGTGCGGGAAAAGTGCTCGGCAACAAATTTCACTCCATCACCCGAGGAGAATGCCGGTGCCGCGAGGGGAGCTGGGATGCGGGCAATGAGGCAGTCGGTGTGGGCGACCACGCGTGGCCCGACGGCCCGTCCTGTGAGCATGGCGGAGAAACCGAAGACCCCGCCTGCGGTGAATCGGTCTTCGGCCGCAGCACCGACCCGGTCGGGGGTGTACCAGAGGCTCACCTCACCACTGACGACCACCATGATGTCGACCGTCGGTTCCGCGAATGCGTCGATGATCAGCTCGTCGAGAGCGTACCGTTCGAATCGTGCGGCATCGGCCACAGCGCGCCGCGACATCTCGTCGAGAGACCCGAACGGCGGTGTGGTGCGGAGGAACCGCTCGAATTCGACCGCCTGGTGCCTGTGCTCATGATCGCGCACGGTTCCTCCATCCGAGCTCTCTCGGGATTTCCGAGGAGTGTGCCGAAGGACCTGTATCGAATGCAACCGAACTTAAGTGACGGCGCATGCTGCGTGAAGCGGTCCGATGTGCATACAGGGGGACTCGCAGATGATGTTGCGCCCAGTGCATGGCCAGATGGTCTCAATCCGGGATACGTCATGAGCCGCAGGTCGTAGGTCGCCTGCGGGGCGGGATGCCGTGTCGGGATCGAGTCCGGCAGCTCAGCGCCTGTGCGAGTGGCTGACACGGAGGGGTCCTCGCGTCCCACAATGGTGGGTGTCACGGGTTCGCGTGTTGCGCGACTCGTATCCCGCTAACGATGGATAATCGTGGTCATCCATCAATATCATTATGGCTTGATTCGCCAGCAGGACGGGGCTGTGCACGGGGGGCGATTGCATCGACCGGATCGGGCGGGCACCGATCCCTGACGATCCCGAGGAGCGCAGGAATGTGGGTCATTGCGGTGTAGTTTTTATACTCGCTCGAGTTTGAGTTCGATCCGTGAAGAGTGCTGCGAACCTGGTCAAGCATGGTATCGACTTCGCTGCGGCGCAGGTGCTGTGGCGAGATGCGCGCCGCATCGAGGTCCCGGCCCGCACGACGGATGAACCGAGGTGGATGGTGATCGGCATGATCGACGGTCGCTGTTGGTCGGCGGTGGTGACGTAGCGCGACCGGCGGGTTCGAATCATCTCGATGCGTCGCGCACGGGAAGGTGAGGTGGCAATCTATGAAAGCTGATGAGTTCGATGAGCGGTTCGACGCCGGCGAGGATATGGCGGCGGCGCTCGACACGGCCCGGGAGCGCCGACCGGGTGAAGAGCAGCGGCGGGTCAACGTCGATTTCCCCGTCTGGATGATCGCGGAACTCGATCGTGAAGCGACCCGCCTCGGCGTCACCCGCCAGTCGCTGATCAAAGTCTGGATCGCCGAGAAGATCGACCGCGGAGGCGACACTGCGGCCTGATCAACCGTCCGCGGGGGCCTGACTCGCCTCTCATCCGCTCGAGGCGTTGCCCGGGTGACCGGCGGACATGAGGTGCGGACGGTGCTGCTCGTGGCGCAATATCTGCATATCGGCACTCCGGGGCCGGTTTCCGGCAGCGTACTTGGCGCTCGACCGTGCTATCCACGTGGACCTCGACGACGCCGACACCGTGATCGGCGGCTCGCTCGACATTGTGGTGATCCGCCTCGGCGCTGAGATCCGATCGCCCCGAGTCTGGATCACTTCGACGGCGATCGCGAGATGCTGGCCGGGTTGTTCGAACCACGCGACTCACCGGGCAGGTGGAGGAACAGTACGACACCGTGGCCACCGCCACCGAGGTGGTGCGGATCCCGAACACTGCGTTCGTGACCGAACCGCTGCGGGGCGATGATCTTGGGGCGTGGCCGGTGTCCGAGATGATTCATCGGATGCCCGCCGGTTCGTGTTGGTGCGGCTCTACCCGATGCTCTCCGCTGACGCCGGCATAGACCCGATCGATTCTCTGCCGCCCGCGCCGAACGAGTGACAGGAGCCCACGCCCCCGCCCGCCCGGCCTGGAATCGTGATCCGGTTGCGGGATCAGCGTGATCCCCGATTCGACGGGCAGCGCGGGTAGGAAGTGCACATGGATCATCCCGCCGATCAGCGCGGCGCCGTCCGACCGGCGCGCTGTCCGGCCGGATCGTCGTAGCCTGGGAGTATGAGCGCAGACCCTTCCGCCCGCGACCGAGTTCCCACACCTGAGCGACCCGACGAGCCGACCCCGGATGTCACTCCGGCCGAACCGAATTCGCCGACCGTGCCGGACGTGCCACCGGGCCCGGACACCCCCGATGTACCTCCGTTGGATCCCGAACCGGCCCCGGATCCGGAAAATCCCGATGCGTCCGTACCGATCGTTGATGCGGAGATCGTCGAATTTCCCCCGGCGCCGGGCGGTGGTCGTGTGCCGATGGAGGAGGAGATCACCGGGTACACGGAAGGTGGCGTACCCACCTTCGACTCGGTGCGTGAGAAGATCGAGCAGCGATCCGCGCAGGCCACCGGCATGGACGAACTTCTCCGCGACGGTGCGGCGGGACGCACACTCGACGAGCAGTACGAGGACCGTAAGAAGGCCGCGGCCGACAAGCTCGACGAGATACGGCGGTCGATGAAGGGCAGCTGACCCCGGGACCACCCCCGGTGATGAAATAATTTGCACGGCGGTGCATAATCAATCGTATGGGTAACTCACCGGCATTCACAGCGACACCGCAGTCGCCACTCCGGGTCGCGGTTGCGGGAGCCAGCGGCTACGCAGGCGGCGAGGTTCTGCGCCTGCTCCTGGCCCACCCCGCCTACTTGGACGGCTCCCTGGTCATCGGCGCGCTCACCGCCGGAGGCAACGCCGGCGCCGCCGTGCGCGAGTTCCATCCGCACCTGCACCCCCTCGTGGAACGGGTGCTCGCACCGACCGACCTCGACTCCCTAGCCGGTCACGACGTCGTCTTTCTCGGTCTGCCGCACGGTCACTCCGCTGAACTTGCAGACAAGCTCCCCGAAACCACCGTGGTGATCGACTGTGGCGCAGACTTCCGGCTCGAGGACTCCGACGACTGGCAGCGCTGGTACGGCAGTGACCACGCCGGCACGTGGCCCTACGGACTCCCGGAACTTGCAGGAAAGCGAGAGCAGCTCGCCGGCGCCACCCGCATCGCGGTTCCCGGCTGCTACCCGACGTCCGCGACACTTGCGCTTGCCCCGGCCGTCGCCGCAGGCATCGTCGACCCGGCGGTGCAGATCGTCGCGGTCTCCGGGGCATCGGGTGCAGGGAAGTCCCCGCGGGTCGACCTACTCGCGTCCGAAGTGATGGGTTCGGCCCGTGCCTACGGCATCGCCGGAGCACATCGACACACACCCGAGATCAAACAGAATCTGTCCGCTCTGGCCGGCGCACCCGTCACCGTCTCGTTCACACCCGTGCTGGCACCGATGGCGCGCGGCATCCTTGCGACGTGCACGGCGCCGACCACCGCCGCGGTGGCAGAGGTGCGCGCAGTCTACGAGAAGGCCTACGCCGACGAACCGTTCGTGCATCTGCTCCCCGAGGGAGCGCTGCCCGCGACGGGCGCCGTCGTCGGGTCCAACGCCGTGCAGATCTCCGTGACCGTCGACACAGACGCCGGACTGCTGATCGCCATCGCCGCGATCGACAACCTCACCAAAGGCACCGCGGGCGGCGCCGTCCAGTCCATGAATCTGGCCGTCGGTCTGCCCGAAACCGCAGGCCTTCCGACAGTGGGAGTCGCACCGTGACCGAGTACACCGACAAGCACGCCGACCACGTCTACAACGATGCGGTCGAGGTTGCCGGAGGGCGGCTGATCCGCACCCAGGGCGTCACCAGTCCCGCCGGATTTCGCGCCGCCGGACTCTCTGCAGGCATCAAAGCCTCGGGCAGGCCCGATCTTGCGCTCGTATTCAACGAGGGGCCCGACCTCACCGCAGCCGGTGTGTTCACCACCAACAAGGTCAAGGCCGCACCTGTCCTGTGGTCGCAGCAGGTGCTGGAGTCGCACACCCTGAGGGCCGTGGTTCTCAACTCCGGCGGCGCCAACGCCTGCACCGGCCCCGGTGGATTCCAGGACACCCACGTCACCGCCGAAACAGTCGCGGAGGCGCTGAGCAACTGGGGTACCGGCACCGGCGCCGGTGAGGTCGCCGTGTGCTCGACGGGGCTCATCGGCGACCGGTTGCCGATGAACAAGGTGCTTCCCGGCGTCCAGGAGATCGTGCACGAACTCGCCGGTGGCATCTCCGGCGGAACCGACGCCGCCTACGCCATCATGACCACCGACACGGTGCCCAAGCAGGCCGCCCTGCACCACGCCGACAAATGGAACGTCGGCGGCATGGCAAAGGGCGCAGGTATGCTCGCGCCCGCTCTTGCCACCATGCTGTGCGTCGTCACCACCGACGCCGTCGCGAGCGCCGAGCAACTCGACGAAGCGCTGCGCGGCGCGACCCGCATGACGTTCGACCGACTCGACATCGACGGTGCCACCAGTACCAACGACACCGTCCTGCTCCTCGCGTCCGGAGCGAGTGGTGTCGCGCCGCCTCAGGACGCACTCAACGACGCCGTCCTCGCGGTATGCGACGATCTCGCGGCGCAGATGATGGCTGATGCAGAGGGCGTCACCAAGCGCGTCACGGTCACAGTGCGCGGTGCAGCATCCGAATCCCACGCACTGATCGGTGCCCGCACCGTCGCCCGCGACAGTCTCGTCAAGACCGCGCTGTTCGGTTCCGATCCCAACTGGGGTCGCGTCCTCGCCGCGATCGGCATCGCGCCCATCGAACTCGATCCCGACAAGATCTCGGTGACGTTCAACGGAAGCCCCGTGTGCATCGACGGCGTGGGCGCACCCGGTGCCCGCGAGGTCGACCTGTCCGGCATCGACATCGCGCTCGATATCGACCTCGGTGTCGGTGACGCCGAGGTGTCCATCCGCACCACCGATCTGTCACACGCCTACGTCGAAGAGAACTCGGCCTACTCGTCCTGACCGGGCGGCCCCACATCACCGGCCGATACAGGAGACATCACATGTCCGACCTCATCGCGAGCCTGACCTCGCACCAGAAGGCGTTCGTCCTCGCCGAAGCCCTCCCGTGGCTGCAGAAGTTCCGCGACAAGGTCGTCGTCGTCAAGTACGGCGGCAACGCCATGACGGACGACACTCTCAAAGCCGCATTCGCCGCCGACATGGCGTTCCTACGCACCGTCGGTATCCACCCGGTGGTGGTGCACGGCGGCGGCCCGCAGATCACCACCATGCTGAAGCGACTCGGTATGGAAGGGGAGTTTCGCGGCGGATTCCGCGTGACCACACCCGACGTCATGGATGTCGTACGCATGGTGCTGTTCGGGCAGGTCGGTCGCGAACTCGTCGGCCTGATCAACAGCCACGGACCCTACGCGGTCGGGATCTCCGGTGAAGACGCGCAACTGTTCACCGCGACCAGACGGACCGTTGTCGTCGACGGAGCGGACACCGACATCGGACTCGTCGGTGACGTCACCACTGTCGATCCCGCAGCGGTGCTGGACCTCATCTCGGCCAGCCGCATCCCTGTGGTGTCGACGATTGCGCCCGACGCAGACGGCGTCGTGCACAACATCAACGCCGACACCGCCGCCGCGGCGCTCGCCGCGGCGCTCGCCGCGGAGAAACTCGTCGTCCTCACCGACGTCGAAGGTCTCTACACCGATTGGCCCGACCGCACCTCGCTCACCTCGCAGATCGACACCGCCGCGCTCGCCGCACTCCTGCCGTCGCTCGATTCGGGCATGGTCCCGAAGATGGAGGCGTGCCTGCGTGCCGTACAGGGCGGAGTCCCTACAGCGCACGTCATCGACGGGCGCCAGCCGCACTCCGTGCTGCTCGAACTGTTCACCGAAGAAGGCATCGGCACCATGGTGGTGCCTGCCCACGACAAGGAAGGCGTCGCATGACCGGCACATCCGAGCTCCAGCAGCGCTGGGCAGGCTCACTCATGAACAACTACGGGGTGCCCAAGGTGGCGCTCGTCGCGGGTGACGGTGCCATCCTGACCGACGCCGACGGCACGCAATACCTCGATCTGCTCGGCGGTATCGCCGTCAACAGTCTCGGCCACCGCCATCCGGCCGTCATCGAGGCCGTCACCACGCAGCTCAACCAGCTCGGGCACGTGTCGAACCTGTATGCATCCCAGCCGGTCCTCGACCTCGCCGAACAACTCCTCGGACTCTGGGGCCACCCGGGCCGTGTGTTCTTCTGCAACTCCGGTACCGAAGCAAACGAAGCCGCGTTCAAGATCGCACGGCTCACCGGCCGCCCCAAGATCATCGCCGCTGAGAAGGCCTTCCACGGTCGGACGATGGGTGCCCTCGCGCTCACCGGTCAACCGGAGAAGCGCACACCGTTCGAACCGATGCCGGCCGGTGTCGAATTCGTCCCCTACGGCGATCTCGACGCCCTCGCCGCGGCGATCGACGACACCACTGCCGCCGTGTTCCTCGAACCGATCATGGGGGAGTCCGGTGTCGTCGTACCACCCGACGGATACCTCGCCGGCGCCCGGCGCCTCACCTCCGAACACGGTGCGCTGCTCGTGCTCGACGAGGTGCAAACCGGTGTCGCCCGCACCGGAACCTTCTTCGCGCACCAGGCGACCGGCATCGTCCCCGACGTGATGACCCTCGCCAAGGGACTCGGCGGTGGCCTGCCCATCGGCGCGGTCCTCGCGACCGGACCCGCCGCCGACCTGCTCACCCCCGGCAAGCACGGCACCACCTTCGGCGGCAACCCGGTGTGCGCCGCCGCCGCCCTCGCCGTGCTGCGCACCATCGACGAGCAGAACCTGCTCGACCACGTCGATTCCCTCGGCAAAACTCTCTCCGCCGGAATCGAAGAACTCGGTCACCCGCTCGTCTCCCACGTGCGTGGTTCGGGTCTGCTCCTCGGTGTCGTGCTCACCGACACGAAGGCCGGTGCCGTCGAAACCTGCTCGCGCGACGCAGGATTCCTGGTCAACGCCGCCGCACCCGACGTGGTCCGACTCGCACCCCCGCTCATCCTCACCGAGGAGCAGGCGACCGGGTTCGTCACTGCGCTTCCGGACATTCTCGACGCCGCATCCCGAGAAGGAGACCGGTGAGCATGGTCAGGCATTTCCTCCGCGACGACGACCTCACTCCGGCCGAGCAGAACGACGTCCTCGAACTTGCCGCCGAGCTGAAGAAGGATCCGCTCTCGCGTCGCCCCCTCGAAGGCCCGTACAGCGTCGCTGTCCTGTTCGACAAGACGTCCACACGGACCCGCTTCTCGTTCGATGCAGGCATTGCACAACTCGGCGGACACGCGATCGTTGTCGATGCCGGCGCCACCCAGATCGGCAAGGGCGAAACCCTCGACGACACTGCCCGCATGTTCTCCCGCTTCACGAGGGCAGTGGTGTGGCGCACGTACGGCCAGGACCGCATCGAGACGCTCGCGGCACATTCCGACGTGCCCGTGGTCAACGCGCTCACCGACACATTCCACCCCTGCCAGGTCCTCGCAGATCTGCAGACCGTCCGCGAGCACAAGGGCACCACCGCCGGTCTGACGATGACGTACTTCGGTGACGGCGCCAACAACATGGCGCACTCGCTGATGCTTGGCGGCGTCACCGCCGGTATGCACGTCATCGTCGCGACTCCGGAAGGGTTCGAACCCGATCCCGAGGTCGTCGAGGCCGCCCACGCTCGCGCCGAGCAGACCGGCGGAAGCATCGCGGTCACCTGCGACCCCCGGGCCGCGGCGGAGGGCGCCGACGTCCTGGTCACCGACACCTGGGTGTCCATGGGGCAGGAGAACGACGGCCTCGACCGCGAAGCGGTGTTCCGGCCCTTCCAGCTGAACGACGAGATCGTTGCATTGTCCAAGACCGATTCGATCGTGCTGCATTGCCTTCCTGCATACCGCGGCAAGGAGATCACCGCCGAGGTCATCGATGGCCCCCGCGCAGTCGTGTGGGACGAGGCAGAGAACCGCCTGCACGCGCAGAAGGCTCTGCTCGTGTGGCTGCTCGAACAGAGCCGGAGCTGACGATGAGCACTGCGCCCGGCCGAGACGACGTGTCGGTGAGCGCTCCGACCCGGGCTGCCCGGCAGGCGCGCATCATCGGGCTGCTGGCTACCCGCGCGGTGCGCAGCCACACCGAACTCGCGACTCTGCTCGCCGACGACGGCATCGACGTCTCGACCGCCACACTCTCCCGCGACCTGGAAGAACTCGGCGCCGTCAAACTCCGTGCGGCGGACGGGGGAGCGGGCGTGTATGTCGTCCCGGAGGACGGAAGCCCGGTCCGCGGCGTCACCGGCGGCACCGACCGACTGTCGAAACTCCTCGGCGAACTGCTCGTCTCGACCGATTCGAGCGGCAACATCGCGGTGCTGCGAACCCCGCCGGGGGCAGCGCACTATCTGGCCAGCGCACTCGATCGTGCATCATTACCGGAAGTGGTCGGGACGATCGCGGGTGACGACACCATCGCGGTGATCGCCCGGGAACCGAACACCGGGGCCGACTTGGCTGCGAAAATCGAATCACTCGCTTGACCTACCACTGATCGACGTACGTCACATTTGAGAAGGAGCACAATCACCATGGCCGATCGCGTCGTACTCGCCTACTCGGGCGGGCTGGACACCTCCGTTGCCATCAGCTGGATCGGCAAGGAGACCGGCAAGGAGGTCGTCGCCGTCGCCATCGATCTCGGCCAGGGCGGCGAGGACATGGAGGTCGTACGCCAGCGCGCCCTCGATTGCGGTGCTGTCGAATCCGTGGTCGTCGACGCCAAGGACGAATTCGCGACCGAGTACTGCCTGCCGACCGTTCAGGCCAACGCCCTGTACATGGACCGCTATCCGCTGGTGTCCGCGATCAGCCGCCCGCTGATTGTCAAGCACATCGTGCAAGCTGCGCGTGAGCACGGCGGCACCATCGTGTCGCACGGCTGCACCGGTAAGGGCAACGACCAGGTTCGATTCGAGGTCGGTTTCGGTGCCCTCGCTCCCGACCTGCAGGTCATCGCGCCGGTCCGCGACTATGCCTGGACCCGAGAAAAGGCCATCGCGTTCGCCGGAGAGCACGGCCTGCCGATCAACGTCACGAAGAAGTCGCCGTTCTCGATCGACCAGAACGTGTGGGGTCGCGCAGTCGAGACCGGCTTCCTCGAAGACCTGTGGAACGCCCCGACCAAGGACGTCTACGACTACACCGACGACCCCACCCTCAACTGGCAGGCCCCGGATGAGGTCATCATCAGCTTCGAGGGGGGACGTCCCGTCGCCATCGACGGCAAACACGTCACGATGCTCGAGGCGATCCAGCAGCTCAACAAGCGTGCCGGCGCACAGGGCGTGGGCCGCCTCGACATGGTGGAAGACCGTCTCGTCGGCATCAAGAGCCGCGAGATCTACGAAGCGCCCGGGGCCATCGCGCTGATCAACGCCCACCAGGAGCTCGAGCATGTCACTCTCGAGCGCGAGCTCGGACGGTACAAGCGTCGTGTCGAAGAGCGCTGGAGCGAACTGGTCTACGACGGCCTGTGGTTCTCCCCCCTCAAGTACGCGCTCGACGCTTTCGTCGAGAAGACACAGGAGCGTGTCACCGGCGACATCCGCATGGTCATGCACGGCGGCCACATCTCGGTCAACGGCCGTCGTAGCCCTGAGTCGCTGTACGACTTCAATCTCGCCACCTACGACGAGGGCGACAGCTTCGATCAGTCCAACGCCAAGGGCTTCGTGCAGATCCACGGCCTTTCGTCGAAGGTCGCGGCCAAGCGCGATCTGGGTCTGTGACGATGACCGAGGCTCACGGCACCAACGAAGGTGCCCTGTGGGGCGGCCGGTTCGAGTCGGGACCGGCCGCGGCCATGGCCGCTCTGAGCAAGTCCACGCACTTCGACTGGGTGCTCGCTCCGTACGACGTGCGCGCGTCGCAGGCCCACGCGAAAATCCTGCACCGGGCGGGACTGCTGACCGAGTCCGATCTCACGACGATGCTCGACGGTCTCGAACGACTCGCCACGGATGTCGCGTCCGGCGCGTTCACCCCGGCCGAGTCAGACGAGGATGTGCACGGCGCCCTCGAACGTGGGCTCATCGAGCGAGTCGGTCCCGAAGTCGGTGGGCGGCTGCGAGCGGGCCGGTCGCGTAACGACCAGGTCGCCACATTGTTCCGGATGTGGCTTCGCGACGCAGCGCGACGCATCGGTGACGGGGTACTCGACGTCGTCGAGGCGATCACGGGTCAGGCGGCGGCGCACCCCGACGCAATCATGCCCGGCAAGACGCACCTGCAGGCCGCCCAGCCGGTGCTGCTCGCGCACCATCTGCTCGCGCACGCGCATCCGCTGCTCCGAGACGTCGACCGCCTGCGTGATTTCGACACGCGCGCTGCCGTGTCGCCATACGGGTCGGGTGCACTGGCGGGGTCGTCGCTCGGACTCGACCCGGACGCGATCGCGGCGGACCTCGGATTCGACTCCGCCGCGAACAACTCGATCGACGCAACCAGTTCACGCGACTTCGCGGCGGAGGCCGCGTTCGTGTTCGCGCAGATCGCGGTCGACCTGTCGCGGATGGCAGAGGAGGTGATCCTCTGGAGCACACCCGAATTCGGTTACGTCACACTCGCTGATGCGTGGTCCACCGGGTCGTCGATCATGCCGCAGAAGAAGAACCCCGATGTCTCGGAACTCACCAGAGGTAAGGCCGGACGCCTGATCGGCAACCTCACCGGGTTGCTCGCCACGCTGAAGGCGCAGCCGCTCGCCTACAACCGGGATCTCCAGGAAGACAAGGAACCGGTCTTCGATTCGGTTGCGCAGCTCGAGCTGTTGCTGCCTGCCATCACCGGGCTCATCGCGACATTGACGTTCCACACCGGCCGTATGGCAGAACTCGCTCCGGCCGGTTTCACCCTCGCCACCGACATCGCCGAGTGGATGGTTCGTCAAGGTGTGCCTTTCCGTGTCGCGCACGAAGCAGCCGGGGCATGTGTGCGTGTCGCGGAGGGTCGCGGTGTCGGGCTCGACGAGCTCACTGACGAGGAACTCGCCGCGGTCGATCCCGCACTCACCCCCGACGTTCGTGAGGTGCTCACGGTCGAGGGTTCGGTGGCGTCGCGGAACGCCAGAGGTGGCACAGCCGGTGTCCGCGTCGCCGAGCAACTCGACGGGGTACACGCGGAAGCACGGGACCTGCGCCGCTGGGTACACGCCCGATCGAACTGATCGAGTAGGACCCGGATCGGTGCCGGTTGCAGTCGGACGACACTTCGGCAGGGTGGCACCGACAGGAGCAGGCTGTGTGGCAGGCTGAGAGCCGTAAACCGGGGTGCCGGACGCCAGGTGGAGGGGGCGGTACGTGGAACTCAGTGGTGATGCGGTGATCGGGTCCCTGCGGCGCATCATTGCCACGGCTCAGAACGGTCTCGAAGTCGTGCGATTCGGAGGCCTGGAATCGGGTGCGTCACCATCTCCGTTCCAGGTCGTCGTCCGCACACCGATGTACCGGCTCCGTCGGTACTTCCCCGAATCGGACACCGCGGCGTCAGGGATTCCGATTGTGCTGGTGCCGCCGATGATGATGGCGGCCGACGTGTACGACGTCACCCCCGATGCCGGTGCTGTCGGAGTACTGCATTCACTGGGGCTCGACCCGTGGGTCGTCGATTTCGGGTCTCCCGACCAGGAAGAGGGCGGGTGGAGTCGCACCCTCACCGATCACATCGTGGCGCTCGACGAGATCGTCGATCGGGTGCACGAGTACACGGGACGTGACATCCATCTGTCGGGGTACTCGCAGGGCGGAATGTTCTGCTATCAGGCCGCGGCATATCGGCGGAGCCGCAACATCGCGAGCCTTGTGACGTACGGCAGCCCCGTCGACACCCTGGCAGCACTTCCGTTCGGTATCCCCGATGCACTCGCGGTGAGGTCCGCGGATTTCCTGGCCGACCATGTGTTCAACCGGCTCGCGATCTCGGGCTGGATGGCGCGTACCGGCTTCCAATTCCTCGACCCCGTCAAGACCGTGCGCTCACGCATCGACTTCCTCTTGCAGCTGCACGACCGTGAGGCATTGCTGCCGCGCGAGCCCCAACGCAGGTTCCTCGATACCGAAGGCTGGGTGGCATGGTCGGGGCCGGCCGTCGCCGAACTGCTGCGCCAGTTCAT
Organism: Rhodococcus ruitaii; assembly: GCF_055230935.1. Lineage (NCBI taxonomy): Bacteria > Bacillati > Actinomycetota > Actinomycetes > Mycobacteriales > Nocardiaceae > Rhodococcus > Rhodococcus ruitaii. The sequence goes on from NZ_JBUYWC010000016.1 coordinate 152,837, forward strand.
CGCGCACAATCGCATGATGAGCGGTGGGTTCGTGATCAACGATCGCGCCGTCAGCCTGGCCGAGATCACCTGTCCGATCCTCGCGTTCGTCGGTGAGGTCGACGACATCGGTCAGCCCCTCGCGGTCCGTGGTATCCGCAACGCCGCACCACGTGCCGACGTGTACGAGTATTCGCTGCGCGCGGGACACTTTGGTCTTGTCGTGGGAACGGTTGCTGCGCAACAGACCTGGCCCGCCGTGAGTGAATGGGTGCAGTGGCGTGAGGGATCCGGTGATCGGCCTGTCGGCGTGGTCCCGATGGATACACCGGATCCGCACGGTGAGGGCGATACCGGTGTGACCCTCGGTAACCGCATCACCCACACCGCTACGACGATCGCCGAGGTGGGTACCGAGTTCGTCGAAGGGGTCGCCGACATCGCCGTCGGCGCTGTGCGGGGTGCTCGTGAACTGTCGAGCGAGGCGGTGCGTGCACTGCCGCGGCTCGCTCGGTTGAGGCAACTCCAATCGCACACACGCGTGTCCGTTGGGAGTCTGCTGGCCGAGCAGGGCAGCAAGGCGGCTCAACGAGAGTGCTTCATCTACGACGACCGGGTGTATACGTACGAGGTCGTCAACGCTCGAATCGACTCCATCGTCCTCGGCCTCGTCAGTTGCGGGGTCCGCCCGGCCACGCACGTCGGTGTCCTCATGGGAACTCGCCCCAGTGCGATGGCGGCGGTGGCGGCGGTATCACGGCTCGGTGCCGTTTCGGTGATGCTGGCCCCCGGCCCCGGCCCCGGCCCCGGCCCCGACCTCGCTGAGGCCATCAGGCTCGGTGCCGTCGAGAAGATCATCACCGACCCCGAGCACCTCGACCAGGCGTGCTCTACCGGTCTTCCGTCGCTGGTGCTCGGTGGCGGCGATGTCCGAGACCTGGAGGTCCCACCGGGCGCCGACGTGGTCGACCTCGAACGTCTGGATGTATCGGCCGTCGAATTGCCGGGCTGGTACGTCCCGAATCCGGGTCTCGCCCGCGAGCTGGCATTCGTACTGTTCACGGGTAGCGGGGACGCACTCGAAATGAAGCGGATCACGAACCACCGGTGGGCGCTGTCTGCGTTCGGCACCGCGACGGCCGCGGCACTCGACCGCGGCGACACCATGTATTGCCTTGCACCGCTGCATCATTCGTCGGGCCTGTTGGTGGGGCTCGGCGGGGCGCTTGCGGGTGGAGCACGAATCGCATTGTCGCGGGAATTGGACCCGGCGCGGTTCCGCGAGGAGATCCACCGCTACGGGGTGACCGTCGTGACCTATACCTGGTCGATGCTCCGTACCGTCCTCGACAGTTCGTCCTGGCATTCCGACGACATTCATCCCATCCGATTGTTCCTCGGGTCCGGCATGACGCCGGGCCAGTGGAGGCGCACTCTGGAGCGATTCACGCCCGCTCGTGTCCTCGAGTTCTATGCATCGACCGAGGGTGACATCGTGCTCGCGAACGTGTCCGGAGCAAAGATCGGCTCGAAGGGGCGGCCGTTGCCGGGCAGCGCGGAGGTCCGGTTGGCTGCCTACGACGCGGTGGCCGGACGGCTCACCGAAGACGACCGCGGATTCGTACGGGAATGCGATCCCGACGAAGTCGGGCTGTTGCTCGGCCGGTGGGGTCGTTCGACGGAGAGCCTCACCGGGGTGATGCGCGGTGTCTTCGAACCGGGCGACAGTTGGGTTCCCACCGAGAACCTGTTCCGTTGCGATGCCGACGGCGACTTCTGGCTTCTCGACAACAAGCGTTCGGTCATCGTGACCTCTCACGGTCCCGTGTACGCACAACCTGTCGTCGACGTCCTCGGCGGCCTCCCTCGTGTAGACCTCGCGGTGTCGTATGGCGTCGACCTCGGCGCGAGCGTGATCGCGGTAGCGGCGATCACGCTCCGCGAGGATCGGGCGCCGACCGCGGCCGAGATCACGGTGGCACTCGATGCGTTGCCGGTGGGTGAGCGTCCGGATCTGGTTCACGTCGTGGCCGAAATACCTCTCGGTCCGTCGTACCGTCCGATCATCGAGGCGCTGCGTGCGCGAGGTCTGCCTGTGCCCAGCATCCGGTCGTGGTACTTCGACTCGGCCGCGGACACCTACCGGCGGTTCACCAAGGCGGTATCGGCAAAATGGACGTCGGGCACGGATCGAGGCGGGTCCGGGCGCGCGGTAACCTGAACGCGTTCACCACACGCTCGTCGAGAGGACATCCGTGGCCGTCGATCCCACACTGTTGAGTATCCTGGCCTGCCCGCAGGACAAGGGGCCGCTTCTCCTCGTCGACGACACGGTGCTGTACAACCCCAGACTTCGACGCGCCTACCCCATCGAGAACGGAATCCCGGTTCTGCTCGCCGACGACGCACGTGACGTCTCCGACACCGAACACGAGGATTTCGTTGCGCGCGGTATTGCCGGATGGGTCGCGAGCTGACGTCGGATCGCCTTTCGACGCTCGACCCGGTCTCTGCAGCGCATGCTCTACTGGCGGCATGTATCAGGGTCGGTGAAGTGACGCTGCGGGTCACCGAGGTCGAGGCCTACGGCGGACCCGAAGCCGGGCCGTGGCCGGACCCGGCTGCGCACTCGTACCGGGGTCCGACCGGCCGAAACCGCGTCATGTTCGGACCGGCCGGCCACCTGTACGTCTATCGCAGTTACGGAATCCACCACTGCGCGAATATCTCGGTCGGTCCGCCCGGCGTGGCCTCGGCAGTACTGTTGCGCGGTGCCGAAGTCCTCACCGGTGAAGCGGATGTGCGGACGCGGCGGACGTCCGGCACCCCCGTGGAGAATCTCGCGCGTGGCCCGGGAAATCTTGCGGAAGCACTGGGGCTGGGTCTCGACGACAACGGTCTCGACGTGTTCGCGTCGGACGCGCGGGTGTCGGTCGCTCTCTCCGATGTGAAACCACAGGTGGCGGTCGGCCCGAGAGTGGGGATCAGCGTCGCCGCCGACCGGCCGTGGCGGTTGTGGATCCCCGGTGGAATCGGCGTTTCTGCATACCGAAGAAGCCCACGGGCTCCGATGCCCTGAACGGTAATGGGATGATCGAACGGTGACTGAGCAAATTCTCGACGAACTGACCTGGCGCGGGCTCATTGCCCAATCGACCGATCTCGATGCACTTCGACGGGACCTCGATGCAGGTCCGATCACGCTCTACGCCGGATTCGACCCCACCGGGCCGAGCCTGCACGCAGGTCACCTCGTACCGCTGCTCGCACTCAAGCGTTTCCAGCGCGCAGGTCACCGGCCTATCGTGCTCGCCGGTGGGGCAACCGGCATGATCGGCGATCCCCGCGACGTGGGGGAGCGGACCATGCAGTCCGCAGACACCGTTGCCGACTGGTCTGATCGCATCCGCGGCCAACTCGAACGGTTCGTCGACTTCGGCGACCCGGACACCGGTGCGGTGGTGGTGAACAACCTCGACTGGACAGCTCAGCTCAGTGTCGTCGACTTTCTGCGCGACATCGGTAAGCACTTCTCCATCAACGTCATGCTCGCGCGCGACACCGTCAAGCGTCGTCTCGAGGGCGACGGTATCTCGTACACCGAGTTCAGCTACATGCTGATGCAAGCCAACGACTACGTGGAGCTTCGCCGCAAGTACGGGTGCGCGCTCCAGGTCGGTGGCTCGGATCAGTGGGGCAACATCATCGCCGGCGTCGAACTGAACCGACGTACCGACGGAGCATCGGTGCATGCGCTGACCGTTCCGCTCGTGACCTCCTCGGACGGCAAGAAGTTCGGGAAGTCGACCGGCGGCGGAAGCCTGTGGCTCGACCCGGAGATGACGAGTCCGTACGCGTGGTACCAGTACTTCGTCAATGCGGCAGACGCGGACGTCATCAAGTACCTGCGGTGGTTCACGTTTCTCTCGCGTGAGGAATTGGCGGTACTCGAAACTGCGACTGCCGAGCGTCCGCACGCACGCGAGGCGCAGAAGCGTCTTGCCGCGGAGATGACGAACCTGGTCCACGGTGAAGCGAATACCCGTGCCGTCGAGCACGCCAGCCTCGCATTGTTCGGGCGGGGTGAACTCTCGGAGCTGGACGAGGGGACGTTGGCTGCCGCACTGACCGAGGCCTCGGTCTCGGAGGTTCGGGTCGGCGATCCGAATACCATCGTCGACCTCCTTGTTGCGACAGAGCTGTGTGAGAGCAAGGGCGCGGCACGGCGGACCGTCAAGGAGGGCGGTGCGTCGGTCAACAACGTCCGGATTTCGAGCGAGGATTGGACGCCGTCGGACAATGATCTGCTCCACGGCCAGTGGATGGTCGTGCGTCGCGGCAAGCGGAACTTCGCGGGAGTGCGCATCGTGCAGGGCTGAGGTGAGGTGAGGAGACGCCACCGCGATCAGGCGTTTGACCAGGCGATTTGACGCGCTGTTAGCGGTGGCGTAACTTTGTCGTCGTTCGAGCGACAGGGACATCAACCCGGACCGAAAGGATCCCGGGGGTACGTTAGTGTTCAGGTCTGCTGGAAAATCACGACGAGTATTCAACGGGGGTTTGCGCCCTCGAGAACGTCTGTGATAAGTTGGAGCGGTTGCCCCGGAGTAGCTCGGAGATGATTTCGAGCGGCGACGGTGTGTGCGTGTTCTTTGAGAACTCAACAGTGTGCCGATGAATGTCAGTGCCAAAATTGTTTTTTGGTGCGACCGTCGATGTTTTTCGATGGTTGTTGCTGGTCATCACATTCTTCCGTCTGTGGTGG